>DASWAI010000165.1:0-27453 GCA_036391215.1 Gemmatimonadales bacterium | reverse complement strand
CTCGTCCTCGCGGTCGCCGCGGTGCTGGCCGGCGTGATCGGCGAGCCGCAGGACGCGGTGGCCATCGGGGCCATCCTGATCCTGAACGCGGTGCTCGGATTCCTTCAGGAATACCGGGCGGAGCGGGCCATCGTCGCCTTGCGCGCCCTGTCGGTGGCATCCGTCAGGGCCCGGCGCGGGAACGCGCCGACCGCGGTCCCCGGCACGCACCTCGTGCCGGGAGATCTCGTGCTGCTCGAGGCCGGTAACCTGGTCCCCGCCGATCTTCGCCTGGTGGAGGCGGTGCGCCTCCGGGTCGAGGAGGCGGCGCTCACCGGCGAGTCGCATGCCGTGGACAAGATCTCCGCACCCCTCACGGCTCCCGACGCCCCGCTAGGCGAGCGGCTGAACATGGCGTATCGGGGGACGGTCGTTGCCCATGGGCGCGGGGCCGGGATCGTCGTGGCCACGGGCATGGGCACCGAGCTGGGACGGATCGCCCGGCTCATCACCCAGGTACCGGCGGCCCGGACCCCGCTGCAGCAGCGCCTGACCGTCCTGGGGCAGCGCCTCGCGGTCGCGGCGCTGGTCATCTGCGCGCTGATTCTCGGGCTTGGCCTGCTCCGGGGCGAGGAGCCGCTCCAGATGCTGCTGATCGCCATCAGCCTGGCGGTCGCGGCGATTCCCGAGGCCCTGCCGGCCGTGGTGACCGTGGCGCTGGCCCTGGGCGCGCGCCGGATGGCCCGGACGAATGCGCTGGTGCGGCAGCTGCCCGCGGTCGAGACTCTGGGCTCGGTGTCCTTCATCTGTGCCGACAAGACGGGGACGCTGACGCAGAACCGGATGCGGGTCGAGGCCTACGGGGTCGACGGCGAGGCCGTTCCCGCGCCACCGCCGGGCGGTGCGGCGCCGTGGCCGCTCCTGCTGGACGCCATGGCCTTGAACAGCGACGCGGGGGTCGGGCCCGCGGGCGAGCCGGTCGGCGACCCGACGGAGGCCGCCCTGTTCCGCGCGGCCGCGGAGGCCGGCCACGATCCGGCGGAGGCAGCGACCCGGCGCCCGCGCGTCGGCGAAATCCCGTTTACCGCCGAGCGCGCCCGGATGACCACCCTTCACCGCGCGGGGCGGGAGGTCATCGTCTACACCAAGGGCGCGCCGGAGCAGGTGCTCGAGCGCTGCATCGATCGCCTGACGGCGAACGGGCTCGCGCCGCTCGACCGTCGGGCCGTGATGGGACAAGCCGAGGCGATGGCGGAGGACGGGCTCCGGGTGATCGGCTTCTCGTTCCGGCGACTGGGCGGGCCTGGGATGGAGGCCGCAACCGAGGCGGTGGAGACGGGCCAGACGTTTCTGGCTCTCGTCGGGCTGCTGGACCCGCCACGACCCGAAGCGGCCGACGCGGTCGCCACGTGCCAATCGGCCGGGATCGGCGTCGTCATGATCACGGGGGACCACGCAGTCACGGCGCGCAGCATCGCGCGACGGCTGGGGATCCTGAGGGGCCCCGAGCAGGTCCTGACCGGGAGGGAGATGGCGTGCCTCTCGCCGGAGGCGCTCGCTCAGCGGGTGGAGGCGGTGCGGGTGTACGCCCGGGTGGCTCCGGAGCAGAAGATCGCGATCGTGCGCGCCCTGCAGGCGCGGGGGGAATGCGTCGCGATGACGGGGGACGGGGTCAACGACGCCCCGGCGCTCCGGCGGGCGGACATCGGTGTCGCCATGGGACGGTCCGGCTCGGACGTGGCCCGGGAGGCCGCCCACCTGGTGCTGCTCGACGACAACTTCGCGACCATCGTGACCGCGGTGCGGGCCGGACGGCGCATCTACGACAACATCCGGAAGTTCGTGCGCTACGCGGTGAGCTGCAACGCCGCCGAGATCTGGACCCTGCTGCTCGCCCCCCTCGTCGGGCTGCCGATCCCGCTGCTGCCGATCCAGCTGCTCTGGATCAATCTGGTGACGGACGGCCTGCCCGGGCTCGCGCTCGCGGCGGAGCCGGCCGAGCCCGGCGTGATGCACCGGCGGCCGCGGCCGCGGAGCGAGAGCATCTTCGCCCATGGCCTGTGGCAGCACCTGATCTGGGTTGGCCTCCTGATGGCGGCCGTCACCCTCGCCACCCAGGCCTGGGCCTACCGGGGCGGGTCGGCCCACTGGCAGACGATGACGTTCACGGTCCTCGCGCTGTCCCAGATGGGGCATGCGCTGGCGATCCGGTCGGAGCGGGAGTCGCTGGTCCGCCTGGGGCTCTGGTCGAATCGACCGCTGCTGGCGGCGGTGGTGCTCACCGTCCTGCTCCAGCTGGCCATCATCTATCTGCCGGGCGCCGCCACGGTGTTCCGGACCCAGCCGCTCACACCCGGCGAGCTGGGGTCGTGTCTCGGCCTTTCCACGGTGGTCTTCTTCGGGGTCGAGATCGAGAAATGGCTGGTGCGGCGAGGCGTGCTCTACCGAGCCCGGGCGGGCGCGGCGGCGCGTTGACGGGGCGCCGGGCGCCGGGCTAAACTTGGCCCGCGACATCCTCGGGACAGGTGGCCGAGTGGTTTAAGGCGCACGCCTGGAGAGCGTGTGGCCCTCACAAGGGGCTCGAGGGTTCGAATCCCTCCCTGTCCGTGCTCCCGCTTCACTTGCTCGCCCGCTGCCCGGAGACTAGCTTCCGGCCCCGATGCCCATCCGCACGCAGCTCCTCGACGACCGCGCGATCGGCCGCGCTTTGGCGCGCATGGCGTCGGAGATCGTGGAGCGCTGCGGCGGCACCGAATCCCTCGTGCTCGTCGGAATCCAGCGCCGGGGCGTGGAGCTGGCGGCGCGGCTCCAGCGCCTGATCGAGCGGGCGGAGGGGAGCCGGGTGCCGGTGGGCAAGCTCGACATCACGCTCTACCGCGACGACCTCCAGACCGTCGGTCCCCGCCCCGTCGTCGGCGAAACCAGCCTGCCCGATCTCGACGGCCGCACCGTAGTCATCGTGGATGACGTGCTCTATACCGGCCGCACCGTCCGCGCGGCGCTGGACGAATGCGCGGACTTCGGCCGTCCGCGGCGCATCCTGCTCTGCGTGCTGGTGGACCGGGGGGGCCGCGAGCTGCCGATCCAGGCGGACATCATCGGCAGCAGGACCGCCACCGTTCCCGGCGACCGGGTGGACGTCTTCGTGGCGGAGCTGGACGGCCGGGACGCAGTCGAGCTGGTACGGGGGGAGCCGAAATGACCGGCGCCGCCCTGGGCAAGGACCTCACCGGCCTCGAGTACCTGAGTCCGGACCAGATCCGGCTTATCCTGGACACCGCCGAGCCGTTCAAGGAAGTGAGCGAGCGGCCGATCAAGAAGGTGCCGGCCCTCCGCGGCAAGACCATCGTCAATCTCTTCTTCGAAGCGTCCACCCGCACCCGGATCTCGTTCGAGTTCGCCGAGAAGCGGCTCTCCGCCGACACCGTCAACGTGGCGGCGCAGGGGTCGTCGGTCTCCAAGGGTGAGACGCTGGTGGACACGGCCAAGAACCTCGAGGCCATGCGGATCGACATGGTGGTGATCCGCCACGGCTCCTCGGGGGCGGCGCAGTTCCTCGGCCAGCGCATCCGCTCCAACGTGATCAACGCGGGCGACGGCAAGCACGAGCACCCGACCCAGGGCCTGCTCGACCTGCTCACGCTGCGCGACAAGTTCGGCCGGATCGCCGGGCTCAAGGTCGCGATCGTGGGCGACGTGCTCCACAGCCGGGTGGCGCGGAGCAACATCTGGGGGCTCACCAAGCTGGGCGCCGAGGTAGCCGTGTGCGGCCCGGCGAGCCTGATGCCGCGGAACGTGCACGAGCTGGGCGTGACCATCATCCCACGGATCGAAGACGCGATCCAGTGGGCCGACGCCCTCAACATTCTGCGGCTTCAGCTGGAGCGGATGCAGGGCGGGTTCATTCCCTCGCTCCGGGAGTACAACCGGGTGTTCGGCGTGACCACCGAGCGGCTGGCCCGCGCGCCCAAGGAGCTGGTGATCCTGCACCCGGGCCCGATGAACCGCGGCGTGGAGATCGACAGCGACGTGGCCGACGGCCCCCACAGCGTCATCCTTCCCCAGGTGACCAACGGGGTCGCGGTGCGGATGGCGGTGCTCTACCTCCTCGCCGGCGGCTCGCCCGACTGGGCGGGGGCGGCGGGGAAGGGGGAGGACCATTGAGCGGGATCCTGATCCGCGGCGGCCGGGTGATCGATCCCGCGCGCAAGGCCGACGAGCCGGCCGATGTCTACCTCCTCGACGGGAAGGTCGAGGGCGTGGGACGGAATCTCGGCACGCCGCCGGGCGCGATGGTCGTGGACGCGACCGGCCAGGTCGTGGCGCCCGGCCTGATCGACGTGCACGTGCATCTGCGCGAGCCGGGGCAGGAGGACCTGGAGACGGTCGCCACCGGCGCCATGGCGGCGGCGGCCGGCGGGTTCTCCGCCGTCTGCGCCATGCCCAACACCGACCCGGTCTGCGACAACCAGGGTGTCGTCGGGTTCGTGAAGGCCCAGGCGCAGCGCGCGGGCAAGGCGCGGGTCTATCCCATCGGGGCCATCTCCCTCGGACAGAAGGGACAACAGCTGGCCGAGTTCGGGGAGCTGGTCGGCGCGGGCGCCGTGGCGGTGAGCGACGACGGGAAGCCGGTCGCGTCGAGCCACCTGATGCGCACCGCGCTCGAGTATGCGCGCACATTCGGGATCCCGGTCGCGGACCACTGCGAGGACCCGACCCTCGCAGGCGGCGCGATGCACGAGGGCCTGGTGTCCACCCGGCTCGGCCTCAAGGGCATCCCCGCCGCGGCGGAGGAAATCATGGTCGCCCGTGACCTCCTGCTGGCGGAGCTCACCGGCGGGCACATCCACCTCTGCCACATGTCCACCCGCGGCTCGGTGGACCTGATCCGGCGGGCCAAGGAGCGCGGCGTGCGGGTGACGGCCGAAGCGTGCCCCCATCACTTCTCGCTCACCCACGAGGCCTGCGAGGGGTACGACACCAACGCGAAAATGAACCCGCCGCTCCGTGAGCCGGAGGACCGGGCAGCGATCCGTCAGGCCCTGAAGGACGGGACCATCGACGTCATCGCGACCGACCACGCGCCGCACCACTACGACGCCAAGGAGCGGGAGTTCGACGACGCGCCCAACGGGATCATCGGGCTGGAGACCGCGCTCGGCCTCGCGGTCACCGAGCTGGTCGGCACCGGGCTGCTGACGCTCCCGGAGCTCGTGGCGCGGATGAGCACAACGCCAGCGAGGATCTTCGGCCTGCCGGGCGGGACGCTCGCCCCCGGCGCCCCGGCCGACGTGACGGTCTTCGATCCTGCCGTCGAGTGGACCGTCCGCCCGCAGGAGTTCTTCTCCCGGAGCCGGAACACCCCGTTCGCGGGCCGGCGGCTCACCGGCCGCGCCACCGTCACCATCGTGCGCGGGCAGATCGTCTTCCAGCGTCCGGACTGACGCGAGCGAGGCCGGCGATGCGCACCCGTGACGCCGCCCGCGACATCGTCCGCTGCTGCCGCCGTCTCTGGGAGGCGGGCCTGATCGCGGGCGCGGACGGCAACGTGTCGGTCCGGCTCGGCCGCGACCGCCTGCTCGTGACCCCCCGCGGCCTCCACAAGGCCGAGCTCACCGCCCGGGACCTGGTCGAGGTCAGCCTGTCCGGCTCCCATCGCCGTGGCTCCCGGCGCGCGACGACCGAATTAGATTTGCACTTGCGGGCTTATCGGCGGCACGGCGACTGTGGGGCCGTGGTGCACGCGCATCCACCGGCCGCCACCGCATTCGCGGTCGCCGGAGAGCCGATGCCCGCCGACGTGCTTCCCGAGCTGATCCTGTATCTGGGCGACGTGCCGGTGGCGCCCTACGCCACGACCGGAACACCGGCGCTCGGGGACGTGGTGGAGCCGCTCCTCGCCCGGCACGTCGCGGTCCTGCTGGCCAATCACGGCGCGGTGACCTGGGGTCCCGACCTCGCGACGGCCCGCATCCGGATGGAAAGTCTGGAGCACTCGGCGAGGATCCTGCTGGCGGCGCGGGTCCTCGGCCGAACGACCCGATTGAGTCCCGATCAGATTGACGCCCTCGATCGCCTGAGAGGAAAGCCCCGCGATGGCTGACGACACCTCCCCGGGCGGCGCCCCGATCGAAGCCCTGCTTCAAGAGCGCGCCCGGTTCCAGCAGTGGCTCGCCAAACTCGATGCCTCCGCGGGCTCGGCCCCTGCCGGGGTGCGGGCCAAGGTTCGCGCCGATTATCAGGGCCGGCTTCAGGCCGTGATCGAGCAGCTCAAATCCCACGCCGAGACCATCCGCTCGGCCCTGGACCGCCATCAGGGGGAGCAGCGGGACCTGGCGGGGCGCCGGTCCGAGGCGGAGGAGTCGCTGGCCGAGGCCGAAGTGCGGCACCTGGTCGGCGAGTACGCCGACGACGCCTGGGAGCAGATGCGCACCCAGACGACGCAGACCATCGAGTCGCTGCAGGCGGAGCTGGAACGGGTCGGCAAGGAGATCGAGCGGCTGATGGAGGTGCAGGGCTTCATCACCGAGCCGGCGCCGGCGGAGCCGGAGCCTGAGCCGGTCGAGCCGGAAGCGCCCGAGCCGGAGCCGGTGCCGATCGCGGAGCTCGAGCCGGTGCCGGCCGGTCCGCGGCCGGCCCCGCCGATCGAGATGCTGCCCGACCCTACGCCCGACTTTGCCGCCGCCGCGGGGTCGCCGCCAACGCTCGAGCCGACGCCCGACCTTGCACCCGCCGCGCCGGGAGCGCCGCGGTTCGTGCCGAAGCCCGCGGTGGAGCCGGCCCGGGGTCGGCCGCCGGTCGCGGCACCGGCCGCGGCGGGACCGAGATCGGCAGCTGTGCCCGGGGACGAGCTCGCCTTCCTCAAGTCGGTGGCCGGCGACGACCGCCGTGCGGCGCCCCGGCGAAGCGGCGAGACGGCGCGACCCGAGGCGCCGCCCGAGCCGGCGGTCTCGACCGCTGCGCCCCAACCGTCGGCCAAGCCGGGGCAGGCCTCGCAGGCAAAGACGCTCAAGTGTGGGGAGTGCGGGACGCTGAACCGGCCGACTGAGTGGTACTGCGAACGGTGCGGGGCGGAGTTGGCGGCGTTGTAGCAGCCCGTGATCAGTTATGCATAAGTCGTTATTAATAATGTTGTTGTGATGCGCACGTCAAGTACTTTATCAGGGCGTGGATTTCTACAGAGCATGGATTTCTACGAGGACGGGGGCCCGATCGTGATCGGGCCCCCGCTGTTTTCAGCCTTCGCGCGTTTTCGGCTACGCCTTCTTGGCCTCGACCGCCTTGGCCAGGCGACTCTTCTGTCGGTCGGCCGCGTTCCGGTGGATCAGGTTCTTCCGGCCCGCGCGGTCGATGACCTTCACCGCTTCCTCGTAAGCCGTGCGCGCGTCCGCCGCCGTGCTCGCGCTGCGCACCCGCTTGATCGCGGTGCGGAGTTGGCTCCGCTGGGTGCGGTTGTGGCTGGTGTGCGCGCGGGTCTGGCGCATGCGCTTCTTGGCGGACTTGATTCTTGGCACAACCACCTCGGCTCAGGTTGCGGGTCCGAGCCCCGAAGAGCCCGATTCAAGAGGGCGGAAGAATAGGCGTGGAAACGGCCAACGTCAAGCGCGGCCGCATTTTGACTTGGCTTTCCGGAGGGTGTAACCTTCTCGCGACCTTCGCTCGGGACTCGGTCGCTGCTTCACGACATCATCCTCGCCCTGCCGATTCTGGTGTTCTCCCTCGTCGCGCACGAGTACGCCCATGGCGTCGCCGCGCTGCGCCAAGGCGACGACACCGCGTACATGCTCGGCCGCCTCACGCTCAACCCGCTGCCCCACATCGATCCGGTGATGAGCGTGCTGATGCCGGCCCTCCTGCTGTTCGTGTCGGGTGGCCGCTTCGCGTTCGGCGGGGCGAAGCCGGTGCCGGTCAATCCCCGGAAGTACCGGAACTACAAGCGGGGGGACATTATCGTCTCCGCCGCCGGCGTCGTGACGAATCTGGGGCTCTCCCTGGCGTGCGCGCTGCTCTTCGTGCTGCTCGGGTTCGCTGCGACGCTGTTCCCGGATCTGGTGCCGGTGATGGACACGGCCCAGCGGATGATGATGTGGGGGGTGTGGCTGAACCTGATCCTCTGCTGCTTCAATCTCATCCCGATTCCGCCGCTGGACGGGTCGCACCTCTTCTATCATCTGCTCCCGCCGGCCCTCGGCGCGCGCTACCGGTCGATCCAGCGCTTCGGCATGATCCCGCTCCTCGCGATCATGCTGCTGGCCCCGTCGGTGTTCAACTGGCTGCTCGGGCCCGCATACTACGGCATGGGCCTGCTCCAGCATCTCATAGTCCCGTACGCCGTGGGCAACGGATGGAACATCTTCGGGTGACCGTGCGCGACCCCGCGCCGCCTACGGCCGCACTCGGGGCGGAACCCGCCTTCGTCGTCCGGCTCGACGACTTCGCCGGGCCGCTCGACCTGCTGCTCCACCTGCTCCGGGAAGAGCAGATCGGGATCGCGGATATCCCGATCGCGCGCATCTGCGATCAGTTCCTGCAGGCCATCCACGAGCTGGGCCTCAACCAGGCCGCCGACTACCTCGAGATGGCGAGCCGCCTGGTGCGGCTCAAGGTGCAGATGCTCCTCCCGCGGAACCTCGACGACGAGGGCTGGGAGGATCCGCGTGCCGAGCTGGTGCGTCGGCTGCTGGAATACCAGCAGATCCGGGAGATCGCCCGGTGGATGGGAACCGCCGCCGAGCGCCGGGCGGAACGGCTGGCGCGGGGTTACCTGCCGCCGCCGCCGGAGCTGCCGCCGCCCCCGCTCGCGCTGGACCTGATGGACCTGCTCCAGGCGGTCGAGCGGGTGATCGCCGCGATCCCGGTGCCGGTGCTGCACCGGGTGATCGCGCGCCCGCTCGACGTGGAGGGTGCGATGCGACGCATCGAGTCCCTGCTGGATGCCCGGGACGAGATCGGCTGGCTCGATGCGCTGGGACCGGCTCCCACGATCGCCGACCTGCTGTCCGTCCTTCTTGCCCTGCTCGAGCTCGCGCGGCGGGGCGCGCTTCTCCTTCGGCAACCGGCGCCGTTCGCGCCGATGGTGATCGCCCGTGAATCCTCTCGCCCAGCTGTGTGAAGCCGCTCTGTTCGCCGCCGCGCGCCCGCTGACGGCGGAGGAGCTGGCCATGCTCGATCCCGAGGCCGCGCTGGCCGACGTCCGCGCCGCGCTCGAGGAGCTCCGGGAGCATTACGATTTCGACCAGCACGGGGTGGAGCTGGTGGAGCTCGCCGGCGGGTACCAGATCCTGACGCGGCCGGTACACGCGGCCGCGATCGAGCGGGCGCAGTTCTCGGTGCGGGGCAACCGGCTCACCCCGGCCGCGCTGGAGACGCTCGCCGTGATCGCCTACCGCCAGCCGGTGGGGCGGGCGGAGATCGAGGAGATCCGGGGGGTGTCCGCCGGGGGCGTGCTCCGCTCGCTGCAGGAGCGCGGGCTGATCGAGGTGGTCGGGCGCAGCGAGGCGCTGGGCCGGCCGCTCCTGTACGGCACGGCGCCGCTCTTCCTGGAGCTGCTCGGGCTCCGCGACCTGAGCGACCTTCCCAAGGCGGAGGAGCTCACCGTGGCGCTGCAGCCGCACCGGGCCGAGGCCGAGGGCCCGGACGACGCCGAGGCCTACGTGCCCGCCGAATCGTGAGCGAGATGCGGCTCCAGCGCGCCCTGGCGCAGGCCGGGGTGGCGTCTCGCCGGGCCGCCGAGCGGCTGATCGAGGAGGGGCGGGTCCGGGTGGACGGCCGTGTCGCCGAGATCGGGAGCAAGGTGGATCCCGGACGGCAGGCGATCACGGTGAACGGGCGCCGGGTGCGGGCGCAGGAGCGCCGCTGGCTCGCGTTCCACAAGCCGCTGGGCGTGGTGACGACCGCGGACGACGAGGCGGGCCGGCGCACCGTGTTCGACTTCATTCCCAAGCCCGCGGGCCTGGCCTACGTGGGGCGGCTGGACGTGATGACCACCGGCCTCCTGCTGCTCACCAACGACGGCGAGGCGGTGCATCGCCTCACCCACCCGCGCTACCGGATCCCCCGGCACTACACGGCGCTCGTCCACGGCCGCCCGACGGCGGAGATCGCCGCCGCGGTGAAGCAGCGGGTGCTGGTGGACGGCCGCCCGGTCGTCACCACCGACGTACGGGTCCGGCCGGGCCACGAAGCACGAAGCATCGTGGACGTGACACTCACCGAGGGGCGGAACCGTATCGTCCGGCGGTGGTGCGAGGCGATGGGGCTCAAGGTGGAGCGGCTCGCGCGTACCTCCTACGGACCCGTGCGGCTCGGCGACCTGGAGCCGGGCGAGTGGCGGGTGTTGAGCGACAAGGAAATAGCGGGGTTGGAGAAGGCCATCAGCCGGTAGCTTTCGGCCCTCAGGCTTCAGCGTCCAGCACGGAGACTTCAATTTGACCGCCAACCCACGTCCCTCGGCCGCCGCCCCGGCCGCGCCGGCCTTCGATCCGGTTCCGGTGCAGCGGGTCGTCAAGGAAATGGCCCGCCGCCTGGTGGGGCAGGACGCGATGGTGGACCGGCTCCTGGTCGGACTCCTGACCGGCGGGCATATCTTGCTGGAGGGAGTGCCCGGGCTCGCGAAGACGCTCGCCGTGCGGACGCTGGCGCAGATCATCGACGCGACGTTCTCCCGGATCCAGTTCACGCCCGATCTGCTGCCGGCCGACCTGATCGGCACCATGGTCTTCAACCAGAAGACCCAGGACTTCAACGTCCGGAAGGGGCCGCTGTTCGCCAACATCATTCTGGCGGACGAGGTGAACCGGGCGCCCGCCAAGGTCCAGTCGGCGCTGCTCGAGGCGATGCAGGAGAAGCAGGTCACGATCGGCGGCACGACCTTCAAGCTCGAGGAGCCGTTTCTCGTGCTGGCGACGCAGAACCCGATCGAGAGCGAGGGGACCTACCCCCTGCCGGAGGCGCAGCTCGACCGGTTCATGCTCAAGGTGCACGTGGGCTACCCGAACCGCGACGACGAGAAGGAAGTGCTGCTCCGGATGAGCGGCGGCCGTGAGATCCCCGTGGAGCGGGTGCTGGAGCCGGTCGCCATCCTCGCCGCGCGCTCGGCCATCGCGGACCTCTACATGGATCAGAAGGTCGTGGACTACATCGTGGACCTGGTGCGCGCCACCCGCGACCCGGCGAGCGTGGGGCTCCAGGACCTCAAGCCGCTCGTCGCCTTCGGCGGCTCGCCCCGCGCGTCCATCGCCCTGGCCCAGGCCGCGCGGGCGCACGCTTACCTCCGGGGGCGCGCGTACGTGGTTCCCGAGGACGTGCGCGCGCTCGCCCCCGACGTCCTGCGCCACCGCATCGTACTCACCTTCGAAGCCGAAGCCGAGGACCTGACGACCGACGACGTCGTGGCCCGGGTGATCGGCGCGGTGGGGATGCCCTGAGCTGATCGCGGTTCACGCTCCTGGCGCTATGGCCATCTCGCCCGAAATCCTGAAGCAGGTCAAGTCCATCGAGCTCCGCACCCGCGGGCTCGTCGGCTCCATCTTCGCCGGGGAGTATCGCTCCGTCTTCCGCGGCCAGGGGATGGAGTTCGCGGAGGTGCGGCAGTACCAGATCGGCGACGACTTCCGCGCCATCGACTGGAACGTCTCAGCCCGTCTCGGCACGCCCTTCGTGAAGACGTTCACCGAAGAGCGGGAGCTCACCCTCTTTCTGGTCGTGGACCAGTCGGGCTCGACCCGGTTCGGCGCCCCGGTCACCAAGGCGGGCCGGGCCGTGGAGATCGCGGCCGTGCTCGCGCTCGCCGCGGCGTTCCAGAACGACCGGGTCGGCGCGCTCTTCTTCACCGATCAGGTCGAGCACGTGGTCCCGCCCCGGAAAGGGCGCCGCCACGCGCTCCGGGTGATCCGCGACCTCGTCGCCTTCGAGCCGCGCGGCCGCCGGACCAACCTGGCCGCGAGCCTCACCTACGCGGGACGGCTGCTGCGCCACCGGAGCATCGTGGTCATCCTCTCGGATTTCCTCGACGAAGGATGGGAGCGTCCCCTCCGGCGTCTCGTGGCGCGCCACGAAGTGGTGGCCATCACCGTGGACGACCGGCGGGAGCACGCGCTGCCGGACTCGGGCCTGATCGAGCTGGCCGACGCGGAAACCGGGCGGAGGGTGCTGGTGGACACCGGCAACCGCAAGGTGCGCGAGCGGGTGGAGCGCCTGGCCCAGCGGCGGCGGGAAGAACGGGAGCGGGCGCTGGCCGCGTCGGGCGCGGACCATCTCGAGCTGGAGACCGAAGCCGACTACAAGCTGCCGCTCCGGCGCCACTTCGCGGTCCGCGCGCGGCGGGTGGGGCGACGGTGATCGGCTGGCTGCTGCCGCTCCTG
Organism: Gemmatimonadales bacterium; assembly: GCA_036391215.1. Taxonomy (GTDB): domain Bacteria; phylum Gemmatimonadota; class Gemmatimonadetes; order Gemmatimonadales; family GWC2-71-9; genus DASQPE01. Next base: position 15,112 of record DASWAI010000165.1, on the reverse strand, counting down.
CTGCAGGCACCGCTCCCGACCGTGGGCGACACGATCTGGGTGACCCGCACCGTGGCGCCCCCGCCGGGGCGGGCGGTGCGACCGGCCGAGTGGGCACCGACCGACGAGGTCGAGCTCCTCGGCCGGCCGCGCCTGATCCCGCGGGGCGACTCGATCGCGGTGGCCTATCCCGTCACCGTCTGGGCGCCCGGGTCCCACGTCGTCAAGGTGCCGGGTCCCCTCCTGGTGGGCGCGGACGGCGAGCTGGACTCCCTCCCGCCCATGACTGTGACCCTCACGGCGGGAAGCGTGCTGCCGGGCGGCCCGCGGGATACGCTCGCGCCGCAGGCCGCGGCGCCGGCCGTCGCCACCTATGAGCACACCCTGAAGCCGCTTCTCGCGCTCTGGGCACTCGCCGCCCTGGTGCTCGTGCCGGTGCACCTGTGGTGGCGGCGCCGGGGCCGCGCCCCGGCCGTCCCGCCGGTGGGGCCGGCGGGTTCGCCCGAGCTTCCGGTGGTGCGCTGGGCCGAGGCCGGCGAGCCCCGCGCCGCGGTCGGCGCGACCGTGGAGCGGCTCCGGGACCTGATCGCCGGGCAGATTCCGGACGCGCGGCCCGACCTGGACACCGAGGCCCTGCTCGCCGTGGTCGCAGGGGCCCGACCCGACTGGCCGGTGGCCGAGCTGGGTGATCTGCTCCGTGCGCTCGACGAGGCGCGGTTCGCGCACGGGCCCGAGATCGACGCGCTGGGGATGCACCAGTGGGCCGGCGAGCTGGAGGGCCGGCTCGCGGGGATGGCGGGGTCACCGGGGGCGCCGGGAAAATGACGTTCGCTCGGCCGTGGCTCCTGCTCCTGCTGCTGGCGCTCCCGCTCTGGTGGTGGCGCCGGCGGCGGGGCACGCCCGCGGCCGCGTACAGCGACGTCAGCATCCCGGCCCGCGCGGCGCGGCCGGCGTGGTGGGCGCGGCTTCCGATCGTCCTCCGCTCGCTCGCCGCCGGCGCCTGGGTCGTCGCCGCGGCCGGCCCGCGACTCGGTGGAGACCGGCTCGAGCTCAAGAAGGAAGGCATCGCGATCGTCATCGCCATCGACGTTTCGAGCAGCATGCTGGCCGAGGACTTCGCGCCGTCGAACCGGCTCGAGGTGGCCAAGCACGACGCCATCGCGTTCGTGCGCGGCCGGAGTGCCGACCGGATCGGCGTCGTCGCTTTCGCCGGCGAGGCGCTCACCCAGGTTCCGGTGACGCTCGACTATCCGGTCGTCGAGCAGGCCATCACGGACATCCGGATCGGAAGCCTGGACGACGGCACCGCCATCGGCAGCGGACTCGCGGTGGCGGTGAACCGGCTCCGGCGGGCCCCGGACAAGAGCAAGGTGATCCTGCTGCTCACCGACGGCGTCAACAACAAGGGCCTCATCGACCCGCGGACGGCCGCGGCCACCGCCGGCGCCTATGGCATCAAGGTCTACACCATCGGCGTGGGGACCGAAGGCGAGGCCCCCATCCCCACCGGCCGGGCCCTGGGCGGCGGGTTCCGCTACGAGGTGTTGCCGGTGCGGATCGACGAGGACCTGCTCAAGGAGATCGCGTCGGAGACCGGCGGGCAGTACTTCCGCGCCAAGGACAGCGAAGCCCTGAGCCGCATCTTCCAGCAGATCGACCAGCTGGAGAAGACGCCCGTCTCCGTGACGCGCTACATCCGCTACGACGAGCAGACCCGGCCGTTCATCCTCTTCGGCCTGGTCGCGCTGGGCCTCGAGTTGCTGCTCGGGGCGACGCTGGTGGTGCGGATCCCGTGATCTTCGAGACGCCGCTGCTCCTCGTGCTGGCGCCCGTGCTGGCCCTCGCGCTGGCCGCGCTCGCCTGGCTCGCGCGCCGGCGCCGGGTTCGGCTGGCCACCGCCTGGTCCGCGGCGCTGGGATGGGAGGCGCGCCGGCGGGCCCGGCGCGGCCCGTTGATTCTGGCGCTGGCGGCGCTCGCGGCCGGCATCGCGCTCGCGGGTCCGCGCGGGGGACGGACCAAAGTGACCGTGGAGACCCACGCCCTCAACATGGTGCTCGCGGTCGACATCAGCCGCTCGATGCTGGCCGAGGACGTGACCCCGAGCCGGCTCCGGCGCGCCGTGCGCGAGGCGCGGCGGCTGGTGCAGGACGTCGAGGGCGACCGCGTGGGTCTCCTCGCCTTCGCCGGGCGAAGCTACATCATGACGCCGCTCACTGTGGACGGCGGCGCGGTGCGCATGTATCTCGACGGCCTCGATCCGGACCTCGCGAGCGAAGGCGGAACCAGCCTCGGCTCGGTCCTCCAGCAGGGCGGGCAGCTCCTCTCGGCGGGCGGCGACGGAGCGGACCGCGTCCTGGTGGTATTCACGGACGGCGAGGGGCATGATTCGCTGCCCGACGCCGTGGCCCAGGCGCAGGCGCTCAAGGCCCGGGGCGTGCGCCTGGTGCTCGTGGCCGAGGGCCGTGCGACGCCGGTGAAGATCCCGATCCGGGACTCCGCCGGCACGCTGGTCGAGTACAAGCAGGACGAAGACGGCCACACGGTGCTCACGCAGCGGCGGGACGACCTGCTCCGCGCCATAGCGGACGCGGCCGAAGGCACGGTGGTGCCGGCCGACCTGCCGGACCAGGCGGGGGCGGTGAAGAGCATCGTGGCCGCGCTCAAGCGGAGCCCCACCTCGGAGAGCCGGGTCTCCGATCTCGTCCCCCGCGCGTGGATTCCCGCGCTCGTCGCCGCGCTCATCCTGCTCGCCTTCACGCTGCTCAACCCCGGGCCGGCGCTCGCGGCACTGGCCGGCATCGTGCTGTTGAGTGGGGACGCGTGGGCCCAGCGGCCTACGGCGGGCGATCTGGCCCTGGCGGCCGGCGATCCGGTCCGGGCCGCCCAGGCCTGGCTCGCCCTGGCGGGAGCGGGAGTCGCGCGGGACACGGCGTTCTACGACGCCGGGACCGCCGCGCTCGCCGCGACCCGGTACGACGTCGCACGGCGCGCACTGGCGGAGGCCGCGAAGTCGCCCGACCCCGGCCTGCGCTACCGCGCCCTCTACAACCTGGGCACCGCCGCCTTGGTGCAGGCGCGGCGCGACACGACCGGGCGGGACGCGCTGCTCGAGGAGGCGACCACCAACTTGCGCGCCGCCCTGCTGCTCCAGCCGTCGTCCGAGCGCGCCAAGTGGAACCTCGAGCTCGCGCTGCGAGAGCGCCCGCCCCGTTCCGGGGGCGGCGGAGGCGGGGGCACGCCGCCGCCGAGCGGAGGCGGGGGGCAGCGGCCCCAGCCCGCGCAGCCGACTCCGGGGCCGCAGGGCCTGAGCCAGGCCGAGGCCGAGCAGATCCTGAACTCGATGGAACGGCAGGAGCGCACGTCGCGGGCCGAGCAGGAGAGCCGGTTCCGTGCGAGCACCGGAGGGGTCAAGGATTGGTGAGACTGCTGCTGGCTCCGCTCGCGTGCCTCTGGCTCCAGGGCGCCGGGCTCGAGGTCCGCGTGTTCGCCGACGAGACGAAGCTCGCCGTCGGCGACGAGCTCGTGCTGACGATCCAGGCCACCAGCCGGGACCCGGCGCCGGTTCAGGTGACGATGCCGACACCGGCCGGCTTCGAGATCACGGCCCGGAGCGAGCACACCGAGGTCTCGCAGATGGGGACCCCGAGCCGCACGACCACGCTCGAGCTCCGGCTCCGCGCCCTCAAAGCCGGCCGTTGGGACCTCGGCCCGGCTCGCGCGCTCCAGGGCGCCGAGGCCGCTGTCGCCGATCCCATCGCGGTCCAGGTGGACGAGCAGCCGGGCGCGGTGGCCACGGCGAGCAACCCGGTGCTGAGGCGTTTGCTCGACCGGGCGCCGCAGCCGGCGCGCCCGGGAGAGCCGGCGGTGAGCCTGGTTCTCTCCACCCGCAGCGCGGCGGTGGGAGCGCAGGTCGACGTGCTGACGGCCGCGTGGTTCCCCCGTACGCTCCGGACCCAACTCCGCCGCCCCCCCACGCTCCAGCCGCCCGTGATCGAGGGCGTGTGGAGCTATCCCCAGCCGGTGCCGCCGGGCATCGCGGCCACCCGCACCGTGGGCGGCGTGATCTACGACGTCTTCGTCGCCCATCAGATCGTCTTCCCGCTGCAGCCGGGCGGAGTCGCCGTTCCGCCCGCGGTGCTCAAATACAGCGTGCCGATCGCGCTCCAGTTCTTCAGCCAGGAGGAGCGGTACACGGTCGAGAGCGAGGCGGAAACCCTCACCGTGACGCCGACGCCCGCGGCGGACCGCCCGGCCGGGTATGCCGGAGCCGTCGGCAGCGGGCTTCGCCTCGACCGGACGGTGTCCTCGCCGACCGCACGCGCCGGCGAGCCGTTCACCGTGTCCTTCACGCTGAGCGGCGACGGCAACCCGGCGCTTTGGCCGGCGCCGGACCTCCGGTGGCCGGCGACGGTGCGGGCTTATCCCGACCGCACCGACGAGCGGCTCGCCGTCAGCAATGGGCAGCTGGGCGGGAGCAAGACGTTCCGGTACACCGTGGTGCCCGACTCCGCCGGGCCGCTGGCTCTCCCCGGCGCCAGCTACTCCTACTACGACGTCGGAGCCAGGACGTTCAAGGCGAGCGGGCTGGCGTCCGGCAGGGTGACGGTGGCCGAGGGGGAGGGTGCCACCGCGTCGCGGCCGCTGCCTCCGCCTCTGCTCGACCAGCGCGGCCCCGGGCTCGATTATCTGGCCTCGACCGCGCTGCCGCCCTGGGCCTGGGCCCTGATCGCCCTGGTGCCGCCGCTCGTCGTGCTCGGACGCCGAAGACTGCGCCGCCGCCGGAAGCCCGTGCCGCGGGCTCCCGACGCCGGCGCCGCGGTCGTGGAGCTCGATGGGCTCATCCGCGAGCTCGTAGGCGCGCACGACCCGCTGACGGAGCGGGGACTCGTCTCCGCGCTTCGCGCCGTCGGCGTCGAGCCGGCGGTGGCCGCGCGGATGGTCGAGCTGCGCGGCCGGCTGCAGCAGGCACGGTACGGTCCCGGGGGCGGCTCCGTGCCGGACGAGCTGGCGGGCGAGGCCCGGGCGCTCGCCGCCCGCCTTGCCGACAGCCGGCGCCGCCGCCGCTACGCGGCGGGGGCGCTGGTGGGGCTGGTACTCCTCGCCGCGGCGCCGCTGCGGGCTCAGTCGGTCTCGCCGGAGTGGCAATACAATCACGGCGGCCTGTCCGGTGCGATCGACGGATTTACCCGCCGGACCGCGGCGGCCCCCGAAGATCCGGCCAACTGGTACAACCTCGGCGCGGCCTATTACCGCCTCGGGCTCGACGGGCGCGCCGCCGGGGCGTGGCAACAAGCGCGGCGGCTCGCCCCGCGGGACCGGTCCGTCGCCCGGGGGCTCGATCTGGTTCCGCCGCCGGAGAGCGGGAGCGCGGCCCGCCTCTGGGGGCCGCCCGTTACCTGGCGCGAGCTCGCGCTGGCCGCGCTCGCCCTGTGGCTGGCCGGCTGGGGCCTCGTCGCCACGCGCGGCCGGCGGCGGCGGGAGATTGGACTCGCCTGCGTGACGCTGGCCGCGTTACTCGGTGCCGGCGCCCTGGCGTCGCGGCTGCGGGAGCAGCGCCAGCTCGCGGTGCTCATCGGCGGCACCCCGCTCCAGCTCTCCCCCCACGAGCGGGCTCCTACCGTCGCGCCGCTCGATCCGGGCACGGCGGTGTTCGTGCTCCGCCGCGCCGCCGGATGGGCCATGGTCGACGCTCCCGGGGGGCGCCTGGGCTGGGTGCCCTCCGATTCGCTCGCGCCGCTGAGCGGGGGCTGAGGCGCCATGGCCCGACTCGTCGCGATCCTGCCCGACGCCGTCGCCGACCAGATCGCCGCCGGCGAGGTCGTGGAGCGGCCGGCCTCCGTGGTGAAAGAGCTGGTCGAGAACGCGCTCGACGCGGGCGCGCGGCACGTGCGCGTGCGGCTGGAGCAGGGGGGGAAGACGCTGATCGAGGTTAGCGACGACGGATCCGGCATGGGGCGCGAGGACGCCGTGCTGGCGCTCGATCGCCACGCCACCAGCAAGATCCGGAGCGCCGCCGACCTCGTGGGCGTCCGCACGTTTGGCTTCCGGGGCGAGGCGCTGCCGGCGATCGCGTCGGTCTCGCGCCTCACGCTGCTCACGAGCGAAGCGCAAGGGGAGGGCTCGGAGCTCGGCGTGGCCGGCGGCCGGCTGGACCGGGTGGAGCCGGCCGCGCGGCAGCGGGGCACGACCGTGACCGTTCGCGGGCTCTTCTTCAATACGCCGGCGCGGCGGAAGTTCCTTCGCTCCACGGCGAGCGAGACCCGGGCGGCGCACGACGCGCTCGCGACGCTCGCGCTGGCCCATCCGGCGACCGGGTTCTCGCTCGAGGTGGACGGCGCCGCGCGGCTGGAGGTGCCCGCCGGCCAGACCCTGGTCGAGCGGCTGGCGGGGGTCTGGGGGCGGGAGCTGGCGGGCACGCTGGTGCCGGTGAGCTACGCCGCCGGCGCCTTTCGGGTGGACGGGTTCGTCCAGCGCCCCGCGGATGCGAAGCCGACCGGCCGGCGCACGCAGCTCTTCGTGAACGGACGCCCGTTCAAGGACCCGTTCCTGGTGCGCGCCGCGGAGGCGGGGTATCGCTCGTCCATCCATCCGGGCGACCGGCCCTCGCTGGTGCTGAACGTGACCGTGGCACCGGACGAGGTGGACGTGAACGTGCATCCGGCCAAGCTGGAGGTGCGCTTCCGCGACCGGATCGGGGTCGAGCGGGTGGTGGAGGAAGCCGTGCGCGACGCGCTGGGCCGGCTGGATGCGGCGGCGCCCGTAGGGCAGTGGCGACCGCTGCCGGGGAGCCATCCCCCGCCGGCCGGCGTCCGCGCGCAGGGCCTGGCGATACCACCGGAGGAGCTGGGGCTCTCGCCGCGGCCCGCGGCCGGCCCGGAACCCTCGCCCGGCGGCTTCGACGCGCCGCTGGTCCAGTTCTTCGACTCGTACATCGTGTACGAAGCGCCCGAGGGCATGGTGATCGTGGACCAGCACTCGGCCCACGAGCGGGTGCTGTACGAAGCGGTCATGGCCCAGCTCAAGGGCGGGGGCGCGGCCGCGCAGCGGTTGCTGCTGCCGCACACACTGGAGCTCACCGACGAGGAGCTCGACGCGCTCGAGGCGCACGCCGAGGCCCTGCGCGGCGTAGGCTTCGAGGTGGAGCCGTTCGGCGGCCGCACCGTGCTGATCCACGCGGCGCCCGCGCCGCATCCGCGGTTCGACGGCATCGCCTGTTTCCGGGAAACGCTCGCGGACCTGGCCCGCGGGCGCTTCGGCGGATGGGCCAACCGGCTGGAGCGCTTCGCGGCGACCTTCGCCTGCCGCGCGGCGATCAAGGCGGGTCAGCGCCTGAGCGAGCCGGAGATGCGCCGGCTGCTGCTCCGCCTCTTCGAGACCGAGCTCCCGCCGCACGACGTGCACGGGCGGGCGACGATCGTGCAGCTTCCCCGCGAGGAGCTGGAGCGCCGGTTTGGCCGGCGCTGACCTGCCCGTGCTGGTCGGGCCGACCGCCGTCGGCAAGACGGCGGTGGCGCTCGCGCTCGCGCAGCACTGGCCGCTCGAGGTCGTCTCCGCGGACTCACGGCAGGTCTACCGGCGGCTCGATATCGGCACCGCCAAGCCGACCCGGCGGGAGCGCATAAGGCTGCCCCACCACGGGCTCGACGTGGTGGAGCCCGGCCAGCGCTACAGCGCGGGGCGCTTCGCGCGGGAGGCGACGGGCTGGATCACCGAGATCCTGGCGCGCGGGCGGATGCCGGTCGTGGTCGGGGGTACCGGCCTGTACGTGAAGGCGCTGGCGGAGGGCCTGTTTCTCGAGCCCCCGCTCGAGCCCGGACACCGGCGCGGTCTCGAGCGCTGGTTGGCGGGGCTGGAGGGCAGGGAGCTGCTGCGCTGGGCCGGGCGGCTGGATCCCGGCTTCAAGGGCGGCGGGCGGCAGCGGGCGGCGCGGGCCATCGAGGTGGCGCTCCTGAGCGGGCGCCCGCTGGGCTGGTGGCAGGCCGCGGCGCGGGCCGAGAGTCTGGTGGCGCCGTGGTACGTCCTGCTCACGGTGCCCCGCCCGGTGCTGCAGCAGCGCATCGCGACCCGGGCCGAGGAGATGGTCCGGCGGGGGCTGATCGAGGAAGTGGCATCGGTGCTCGCCGAAGGCCATGCGGCCAGCGCGCCCGGGCTCGACGGGATCGGCATCCGGGAAGCGGTCGAGTACCTTCATGGGCATCGCGCCCGCGACAGCGTCGCGGGGGCCATCACGCTCAACACCCGGCGCTACGCCAAGCGTCAGGAAACCTGGTTCCGGCACCAGCTCACGGGCCCCGTGCTCGCGCTCGACGCGACCAGGCCCCCGGAGCGGCTCGCGGAGGAGATCGCGGCCGCGTGGCGGAGGAGGACCGAGGCATGAGGCTGGGCATCACCTGCTACCCGACCTACGGCGGGTCCGGCGCCGTCGCCACCGAGCTGGGGCTGTCCCTGGCCCGGCGGGGCCACGAGGTGCACTTCATCACCTATGACTCGCCCTTTCGCCTGCGCGGCTACGCTGAACGGGTGTACTTCCACCAGGTCGAGACCCGCATGGGCCGGTATCCGCTCTTCGACCATTTCCCGTACACCCTGGCCCTCGCCTCGAAGCAGCACGAGGTGGCGCTCCGCGAGGAGCTCGAGCTCCTGCACGTGCATTACGCGATCCCCCACGCGACCACCGCCTATCTCGCGCGGGAGATGCTTCGCGGCACGCGCGACCTCCGGGTGATCACGACGCTCCACGGCACCGACATCACGCTGGTGGGCCAGGAGTCCAGCTTCTACGCGATCACCCGGTTCTCGATCGAGCGGTCGGACGCGGTCACCGCCGTCTCGGCCTTCCTCAGGGACGAGACCTACCGCGCCTTCGGGTGCGTCGGGTGCGACGTGCGGGTGATCCCCAACTTCGTCAATCTCGAGGAGTACCGGCCCGGCCCCGAGGCGCGGCGGACGGGGCTCGCGCCCCAGGACCACAAGCTGATCGCGCACGTCTCCAACTTCCGCGAGGTGAAGCGGGTGAAGGACGTGGTGCGCGTCTTCGCGCGGATCCGGCGGGCCATGCCCGCGACTCTGCTCATGATCGGCGACGGCCCCGACCGGCCCGAGGCCGAGAAGGAGGCCGAAGACCTCGGCGTCACCGGCGACGTGCGCTTTCTCGGCCGGCTCGACCAGGTGGCCTCGCTGCTCCAGGCCTGCGATCTCTTCGTGCTCCCCTCCCAGACCGAATCGTTCGGTCTCGCCGCGCTCGAGGCGATGGCCTGCGGCGCGCCGGTCGTGGCGTCCCGGGCGGGCGGGCTGCCGGAGGTGATCGACGACGGGGTGAACGGTATCCTCGAACCGGTCGGATCGGTCGAGGCCATGGGACGGCGGGCAGTGGAGCTGCTCCGGGATTCGCAGCGGCATGCCGCCATGCGGGCCGCGGCGATCGCCAAGGCGCAGGAGTTCTCGGCCGATCGGGTCGTCCCCCGGTACGAGGCGCTCTACCAGGAGGTGATGGCGTGGACCTGAGCCTGCTCACCCACCTGCCGACGCTGGTCAAGGCCGCCATCCTGGGCGTGGTGGAAGGGGCCACCGAGTTCATCCCGGTCTCCTCCACCGGCCATCTCATCATGGTGGGCGACTGGATCGGCTTCACCGGGGAGGACGCCAAGGCGTTCGAGATCTTCATCCAGCTGGGGGCCATCCTCGCGATTGTCTGGCTCTACCGGGCCCGGCTCGGCCGGGTCCTCCGCTCGGCGACCCGCGATCCGGTGAGCCAGCGCCTGCTGCTCAACCTGTTCATCGCGTTCCTGCCGGCCGCGGTCGTCGGGCTCCTGACCCATCGGCTGATCAAGCAGTACCTCTTTTCGCCCGAGATCGTGGCGGTCTCGATGCTGGCGGGCGGTCTCGCGATCCTGCTGATCGAGTGGTGGCGGCCGAAGCCCAGGGTCCCCACCGTGGACGATATTTCCGCGGGCGCCGCGCTGGGCATCGGCATCGCGCAGGTGTTCTCGCTCATCCCGGGCACTTCCCGCTCGGGGGCCACGATCATGGGCGGGTACTGCCTGGGACTCACCCGGCAGGCGGCCACCGAGTTCTCGTTCTTCCTGGCGGTGCCGGTGATGATCGCTGCGACCGGATTCGATCTGGCCCAGAGCGCTCACGCACTGTCGGCCGCCGACGTGCCGATCTTCGCGGTCGGGTTCGCGGTGGCCTTCGTGTCCGCGCTGGTGGTCGTCCGCGCGTTCGTACATTACGTGGCCCGGTCCAGCTTCGTCGCGTTCGCCTGGTACCGCATCGCTTTCGGGCTGCTCTTCGTGGCCTGGCATGCCCGTCATCCGGGCTGAGCGAGCGGCCATGTCCGTCATCCATAGGTTCGAGCGCCTCCCCTCCACCCAGGACGAGTTGCACCGGCTCGCCGCCGCGGGCGCGCCCGCGGGCACGGTCGTCGTGGCGCTGGAGCAGGAAGCGGGGCGGGGGAGCCGCGGTCGGCGGTGGGCCTCGCCGCCGGGCGGACTCTGGCTCAGCTTTCTGTGCCGCCCCTCGCAGGCCGTGGGCGTCGAGGTACTGACACTGCGGGTGGGACTGGCGGCCGCCGAGGCGCTGGGACAGCTTGGCGGCGTCCCGCCGGTCGGGCTCAAGTGGCCCAACGATCTCATGCTGGGGGATCGGAAGGTCGGCGGCATTCTGGGAGAAGCGCGCTGGCAGGGTGAGGCGCTGGCGTGGGTGGTCGTCGGGCTCGGCCTCAACGTCCAGAACCGGCTGCCCGACTCCGTGCGGACGCCGCCGGCGCGGCTGGCGGACTGGCGGCCTGATCTCGAGCCCGATCACCTGCTCCCGCCGCTCCTCGCCCGGCTCGCGCCGCTGGCCGACTCCGGCAGCGGGCTCGGCCCCGCGGACCTCGAGGCGTTCGCTCGGCGCGACTGGCTCGCCGGACGGGACCTGGTGGCGCCGGTGCGCGGCCGCGCGGCCGGGATCGCGCCCGACGGCTCCCTCCGGGTCACGCTGCCGGACGGGCGCACCGTCGGGGTGAGTTCGGGCCCCATCCTGCTCCCGGGCGAGGCGGCCTGAGCGCCGTCCGCACGGCGCGGATCCAAGGAGGCTGACGGTGCTGCTCGCGCTCGACATCGGCAACACGGAGATCACCCTCGGGCTCTTCCGCGAGACCACGCTGGAGGCGCACTGGCGCCTCACGACCGTCTCCGATCGGACGCCGGACGAGTGGGCCGCCGCGCTGGCCGCGTTCCTGACCCATGCCGGCCTCTCGCCCAACCAGGTCCGCGCCGCGTGCCTCGGATCCGTCGCCCCCGGCGTCACCCAGAGCGTCGTGGAGGGCGTGCAGACTATCACCGGATGTGTCCCCCTGGCGGTGGACGCGCGGTCTCCGCTCCCGCTCGTGCTCGACGTGGACGAGCCGTTCAGCGTCGGGGCGGACCGGGTGCTGAACGTGCTGGCCGCCTCCGAGCGCTATCGGACCGACATGATCGTGGTGGATTTCGGGACGGCGACCACGTTCGACTGCGTCACGCGCGACGCCCGCTTCCTCGGCGGCGTCATCATGCCCGGGCTCCGCACGTCGGCCGACCAGCTCACCCGCCGCGCCGCCAAGCTTCCCGCCACGGAGCTCCGGCCTCCGTCCCGCGCGATCGGCCGGCGAACGGAGGAGTGCATCCAGGCGGGCGTGCTGTTCGGCTCGGCCGACGCGGTGGACGGCATCATCCGGCGGATCCGGGCGGAGTGGCCCGGCGGGGCCGCGCCGCGTGCCATCGCGACCGGCGGGCTGGCGAAGCTCGTCGCACCGCTCACCGGCACGATCGAAGAGGTGGACCCGGACCTCACGCTGCGCGGGCTCATGCTCGCGGCGGGGCATCTCGGGCTCACCTGGTGAGCGCGCCGGGGTGGGCCCGCGGCGGCCGCGCCGCCGGCTACCGTATCCTGGGCCCCGGCCTCGCGTACCTGCTCCATACCCGCCCCGCCGAATGGCCCATCATGGCCGCGCACACCGCGCTGGGTTACCTGCTGGCGGTCGGCCTCTCCGGGGCCGCGCGGGGCGAGCATCTGGGCGGCGTCGCGCTCGGCCTCCTCGCGTGGGTGGTGGGGCTCAACGGCGGCACTCTCGCCATCAACAGCGCGTTCGACCGGGACGAGGGTGACGTCGCCTATCTTCGCGACCCCCCACCGCCGCCGGCGCACCTGTTCGGCTTCGGGCTCGCGCTCATGGCCGCGGGGCAGGTGATCGCGCTCCTCCTCCCCAGGGGCTTCGCTCTGGCCTACGCGGCCTGCTTCGCGCTCTCGATCCTGTATTCGGTCCCGCCCTTCCGCCTCAAGGCGGTGGCGGGCGCGGACTGGCTCATCAACATGATCGGGTTCGGCACGCTGACGCCGTTCGCGGGGTGGGCGGCGACCGGCCTGCCGGTCGATCCCGCCCGCGGGATGGTGCTGCTGGCCTTCTGCCCGCTCTTCGCCGCGCTCTACCCCCTCACCCAGCTGTACCAAATGGAGGAGGACCGGCGCCGGGGCGACCGGACGCTGGCCCTCCGCCTCGGCGTGCGGCGGAGTCTGGAGGCCGCGCTGGCCTCAACCGCACTGGCCCTGGGCCTGCTCGTTGCCGGCGGCCTGCGGGCCGGTTGGCGGCTCCATGCCTCCGCCGACCTGGCCCGCTGGGGCGGGATCGCCGTCGCGGGTGCCGCCTGGGCCGCCGTTCTGCTCCCGTGGCTCGCCCGCCACCGGGTATCCCCGGCCGCGGAGCACCAGCGCCGGATGTACCTCGCGCTCGGGGCATGGGCGGTCACGGACGTCGTGGCCGCCCTGGCCTGGGGTACCTGACCGCCCTTGGCCGGCTCTCGGCTGGCCGGGTATAATTGTCCGAAGCTTTCGCCCCGACTCTCTTCGGAGCCCTCATGGCCTCTGCGGTGGAGCTGTCCCAGGACTACGACCGCACGGACGTACCCCACATCGTCCGGTGCGGCATCCAGCTCGGCGTCCTCGAGGCGGCCGTCGTTCTCGCCTGCTCCCTCGTCATGCGCTTCACGTCCGGCCCGGTAGAGACGGTCATTCTCGCCGCCATCCTCTTGGTGGGCCTCGCGCTCGTGAGCGGGCTGCCGGGCATCTGGACCCGCGCGCGGACCATCGAAGGGATCGCCGGGGCCGCGGGCATCGGGCTCGCCGCCGCTGGGGTATTCCTCCTCGTGGACGTGGCGCTGCTCCAGCCGATCGGCACGTACACCAACCGGTGGGCGCAGATCGGGGGCTTCAGCAACTGGTGGTACCACCCGGTCTGGTGGATGGTCGGGACGTTTCTTCCCTGGATGGGCTCCTGGATCCTCGCCCATCAGGCGGACAAGGGGCGGCGGCCGTCCATCGTCTCGATGATGGCCGGCGCGCTCGCGTGCACCGCGGTCGTGGGCATCGCCGCAGTGCTGCTCCATTTCCCGCCCGGGGCCCGCTGGAACCTGCCCACCTTCGGCGTCGCCTTCCTGCCTGGTCTGGCCCTGGCCACGCTCCTGTCCGGGATGGGGCGGCGCGGCGGCTGACCTATGCGGTGGGTGCGGCTGCTCTTCAGGATCTTCGGTTGGCTGCTGACGCCGTTTCTCGCGTTGGCAGCTTCGTTTTTCGGGGCGGTGGTCGGGGCGCTACTCGCCATGCGGATACACGATCCGCGCATGGGCATCGCTGTGACCGCGGCCGCCGGCGCACTCGCCTGCTTCCTCGCGATTCTCCTTTGGCTCCGCGTGCTGCGGCGGTCGCGCCATGTGCGCGAGGTGCTGGCCGTCCAGAGCGACGGGACTCCCGACATCGTCACCGCGCCGAATCCGGTGGAGTCGCCGAATCCGGTTCGCTGAGCTTCTTGCGGGCCTGCTCGCCGCCGGCCCGCTCGCTGCGTGCGGGGTGGACCAGGCGGGGAAGGCACCGGCGCCACCGGCGGCCGGCGCCGGTGCGGGGAATGTCGCCGCGCCCGTTCCGCCGGACTCGCTGGCGCTCCGCACGCGGGGGGGCGCGGAGCTCTGGTTCACGCTCGCGCGGGAGGACCGAGACAGCACCGGCGCCGAGTGCGTCGAGCGCGGGCTCGAAATCCGGGAGGGGACGCGCCGGACGCGGGTGCCGCTCCTCTACACCCGCGATGTCCCGCGGGTCGTAAACGACTCGATCGTGAGCGCCCGGCTCTGGACCGCTTGCGCCGCGGGCCCGGAGTATCGGGTGAACCTCCGCACCGGACAGCCGGTCCGCGCCGGGCGATGAGGCCGCTTCGGCTGGCGGCCACCCTGCTCGTCGGTGCTCCGGCCGGGCTCGCGGCGCAGGGGGCGGGCATCGAGGTGGGCCGCTACTTCCAGGGCGATGACTGGACCACCTTCCGGGTCGGGCTCGAGCGCCCTCTGCTGGGCCCGCTTTCGGTGGTGTTCTACGGCACCCATCTCCGCGCGGCCAGTGACACCGGCGAGCGGCTCTGGGGCGGCGGCGCCGACCTCGCGCTGTTTCGCGACGTTGGTCACGGACCCTACGTGGTGGGTGGCATCGGCGGCGGGTTCGCGACCAACGCGGCGAAGGATCTCTGGGGTTCGTGGTCGGCGGGGGCGGGGTACCAGGTCGGTCCGCTCTCGGTGTTCTCGCTCGCGGCAGAAGCCCGCTGGCGCGAGCTCACGCCCGGCGCCCGGCACGGGCTCGAGCTGGCCCTCCGGCTGGGCGCCGCGTTCGGCGGGCGAGGCGCCGGGGCGACCGGCCGGGAGCCGGCGCCCGCCGGCTCACCGGCACCGGTCCCGCTCACGACCATGGGTACTCTCGCTGCCGGCGCGACCACGACCGACTCCGTGGTCGCGACCGCGGCCGCCGCGATGGGCACGGCGTACCGCCTGGGCGGCACCACGTCGGCCGGCTTCGACTGCTCCGGCCTCATCCAGTATGCCTACGCCCAGCACGGGATCGCGCTCCCGCGAACGAGCGCGGAGCAGGCCCGGGCGGGAGTGCAGGTCGACCGTCGGCTGGACGCGCTCCGACCCGGCGACATCCTCACCTTTTCCAACAGCGGCGGCCCGGTGACGCACGTCGGCCTCTATGTGGGCGACGGGCGGTTCGTCCACAGCGCCACCGGCGGCGTGCAGCTGAGCCGCCTCGGCCCGGACGATCCGTATGGGAAGTGGTGGTGGGCGCGGTGGGTGGGGGT
>DASWAI010000164.1:0-3711 GCA_036391215.1 Gemmatimonadales bacterium | reverse complement strand
TGACGATCCGCATTCCCGCCGGCTGGCGGGGCGTGCTGCTGGCGATCGTCCTCACGGTCGCCTTCGCCCTGATCGGGTTCGCCGTCTCCGCGGGCCTGGTCGTGCTGTACGCCGCGCTCTCCGCTTCGGACCTCGCGGCCGGCCTCGAGGCCGCCAGCGTTCCGGGGGGCGGCACCCAGACCCTGGTGCAAGGCGCGGCGCTGCTCGTGGGATTCCTGATCGCCACCGCGATGATCGGCAGGTGGCTGCTCGGCTGGAGCTTCAGGGACCTGCGCTGGACCCGGGGCCGGCCGGCGCTGGCCGGCGCGCTCCGCGGCCTCGGGCTCGGGGCCGGCGCCGCCGCGCTCGCCATGGGGACGGCCGTGCTCATGGGCGCCGCGTTCTGGTCGGCCGACCGCGGCGGTGTGGCCGACTATGCCGTGCAGGTCGGCAAGACCGCGGCGGTGCTGGCGCCGGCCGCGCTGAGCGAGGAGATCATGTTCCGCGGTCTCCCGCTCGTCCTGCTGGCCGGCGTCATCGGCCGGTGGCCCGCGCTCGTGCTCGTGGCCGGCGCCAGCTTCTCTCTGGCCCACGCCATCAATCCCGGCGTCACGCCGCTGGCCCACCTCAACATCGCGCTCGCGGGGGTCATGCTCGGCGTCGCGTTCTTCGCGCCGGGTGGCCTCTGGACCGCGTTCGGCGCCCACCTCGGCTGGAACGTGATGCTGGCCGCCCTCGATGCGCCCGTGAGCGGGATGCCGTTCACCATTCCCCTGCTCGATTATCACTCCGGCAACCCGGCGTGGCTCTCCGGGGGAGGGTTCGGTCCGGAAGGCGGCGTCCTGGCGACGGTCGCCCTGGCGGGGGCCCTGCTCGTCGCGCAGCGCTGGAACCGACAGGAGCCGGCGACATGACGCCCGGCCGGGCGGCCGTGGTCGGGGCCGGCACGATGGGCAACGGGATCGCGCACGTCTTCGCCCAGCACGGCTGGACGGTGGCGCTCATCGACACCGTGCCGGCAGCGCTCGAGCGCGCGCTGGGCACCATTCGCTCCAACCTCGAGCGGCAGGTGAAGAAGGGCGCCCTCCCCGCCGACGCCCCGGGCCAGGTGCTGGCGCGGATCACACCGGCACCCGCGCTCGACGCGGCCCGGGGCGCCGGCCTCGTGGTGGAGGCGGCGAGCGAGAACCCGGCGGTCAAGTTCGGCGTGTTCGAGGAGCTGGACCGGGTGGCGGAGCCGGGCGCGATCCTGGCGACCAACACCAGCTCCATCTCGATCACCGAGATCGCGGCGCGCACCCGCCGCCCCGCGCAGGTGATCGGCATGCACTTCATGAACCCGGTGCCGGTCATGCAGCTGGTGGAGGTGATCCGCGGCCACGCCACCAGCGACGCCACGACCGCCACGGTGATGGAGACCGCCCGTGCCCTGGGGAAGACGCCGGTGGAGGTGAACGACTACCCGGGGTTCGTGTCCAACCGGGTGCTGATGCCGATGATCAACGAGGCGATCTTCTGCGTGATGGAGGGCGTCGCTGCGCCGGAGGCGATCGACACGGTGATGAAGCTCGGCATGGCGCACCCCATGGGGCCGCTGGCGCTGGCCGACTTCATCGGGCTCGACGTGTGCCTCGCGATCCTCGAGGTGCTGCACCGCGGCCTCGGCGACGACAAGTACCGGGCGTGCCCGCTGCTCCGGAAGATGGTGGCGGCGGGGGATCTCGGGCGGAAGACGGGGAAGGGGTTCTACGAGTACAGTGAGAAGTGAGAAGTGAGAAGGGGGGCTCCCCGGAACGCCGACCTCCCATCTCCCTTCTCACTTCTCACTCCCGTCCTGTCCTCCCCCGGCGCCTGTATATAGATTAGCTGCGATGCCTGAAGTGATCCCGATCGGCGCGGACCACGCCGGCTTCCCGCTCAAGGAACGCCTGAAGGCCGAGCTCGCCCGCCTCGGGTACGAGCCGCTCGACGTGGGCGCCCACTCGGCCGACTCGGTGGACTATCCCGATTTCGCGCACGAGGTGGCGGCGCGGGTGAAGCGCGGCGAGGCCGCGCGCGGCGTGCTGCTCTGCGGAACGGGGCTCGGCATGTCGTACGCGGCCAACCGGCACAACGGGGTGCGGGCGGCGGTGGCGTGGACGCCGGAGATCGCGAGGCTCGCGCGGGAGCACAACGACGCCAACGTGCTCGTCCTCCCGGCCCGGTTCGTGAGCGAGGACGAGGGCGTCCGGATCCTGCGGACGTGGCTCGACACCAGGTTCGAGGGCGGGCGCCATGCCCGCCGAGTGGCCAAAATAGACCAGGAGACCCGATGACGCTGGATCACAACGCTTCCTTGCGGGACGCCGATCCCGTGGTGGCCCGCTTGATCGACCGGGAGCTGAATCGGCAGCGTCACGGGCTCGAGCTGATCGCCAGCGAGAACTTCGCCAGCCGCGCCGTCATCGACGCGATGGGCACCCCGCTCACCAACAAGTACGCCGAGGGCTATCCCGGGCGGCGGTACTACGGCGGGTGCGAAGTGATCGACGAGGTCGAGCAGCTCGCCATCGACCGGCTCAAGCAGCTGTTCGCGGCGGAGCACGCCAACGTGCAGCCCCATTCCGGCGCGCAGGCGAACTTCGCGGCCTTCATGGCCCTCATCAAGCCGGGCGAGAAGCTGATGGGCATGGCGCTGCCCCACGGCGGCCACCTGTCCCACGGCGCGGCGGTGAACCACAGCGGCGTCATCTGGCAGGCCGTCCACTACGGCGTGGATCCCGCCACCGGCCGCATCGACTACGACAAGGTGCGGGAGCAGGCGCTCCGGGAGCGGCCCCGGCTCATCATCGCCGGCGGCAGCGCCTACGCCCGGATCATCGACTTCGCCGCGTTCCGCGCCATCGCGGACGAGATCGGCGCCTTCTTCCTGGTGGACATGGCCCACTTCGCGGGGCTGGTCGCGGGCGGCGTGCACCCCTCGCCGGTGCCGCACGCGCAGGTCGTCACCAGCACCACCCACAAGACGCTGCGCGGTCCCCGCTCCGGGCTCATCCTGTCCATCGCCGAGCACGCCAAGGCGATCGACAAGTCCGTCTTCCCCGGCACGCAGGGCGGGCCGCTCGAGCACGTGATCGCGGCCAAGGCGGTGGCGTTCGGCGAGGCGCTCTCCGACGACTTCAAGCGCTACGCCGCGCAGGTGGTGGCGAACGCCAAGGCGCTGGCCAAGGCGCTGGTGGACCGCGGCTTCGCGATCGTTTCCGGCGGCACCGACACCCACCTCATGCTGGTGGATCTCCGGCCCAAGAGCCTCACCGGCAAGGCGGCGGAGGCAATTCTCGGCAAGGCCGGCATCACCGTGAACAAGAACACCATCCCGGACGATCCTCAGTCGCCCTTCGTCACCAGCGGCATCCGCATCGGCACCCCGGCCGTCACCACGCGCGGCCTGGGCACGGCGGAGATGGTGAAGATCGCGGAGCTGATCGATCGCGCGCTCACCAAGCAGGACGAGGCGACCCTCGCGCGGGTGAAGGGCGAGGTCGAGTCGATGACGTCGGCGTTCCCGCTGTATCAGCCGGGTTCGCCGCGCCACCGCGTCCGACGCAGCGCCTGACGCAATGGCCCCGGAGACACCAGCGTGAACGAGCTTCAGTTCGCCGACGATGTCATGGCCCGAATCCGGGCCCGGGGCGGCCGCTACGACGAGCGGGCCTATCTCTTCGTGCTCGCCACGGTCGAGTTTCTCCAGTC
>DASWAI010000163.1:0-6958 GCA_036391215.1 Gemmatimonadales bacterium | reverse complement strand
TTCCCGGTGCAGTCGTTGTGGAGCAACGCTTTCAACAGCGGGGCGGGCGGCTGCGTGCTGAGTTACTAGGAGCCGGCTGGCGCGGAAAAACGCGGCCGTTGACACCAAGCCCCGCGACTCCAGCCGGAGTCGCGGGGCTCTTTTCGCGACCGCACGGGAGCGCGGTCGGGCTTGACTCGCCCAAAGGGACTCACCACCATTGCAATCCGGGCCTGGCTCCCTTTCCACAGAGTACGGTTCAGCGATGGCAGTGGTTGGACCTTTCAGCGCGAGTGGTCGAATGGGGGTGGCCCTGCTCGGCCTCGCGCTCTTCGCTTGCGCGGGCCCGCCCGCCAGGGTCGTTCCCGTCGATTCCGAGATCACCCTCGCTCCCGGCGAGCGCGCCCAGCTCGCCGGCACCGACCTCGTCGTCACCTTCGAGAAGGTGGTTCAGGACGACCGCTGCCCGGTGGGCGTCTTCTGCATTCACTTCGGCGACGCCCGGGTCGCCTTCCGCGCGCGGGGGGCTGGGTCGGATACGACGGTGGTGCTCTCCACCGCCGACACGGCGGCACCCGCGGCCATCGGCCCCTATCGCCTCGAGCTCCAGGCCCTCGCCCCCTTCAAGCAGCAGGAAACCGCCATTCCGGCTGCCGCCTACCAGGCTACGATCAAGGTGAGCCGCTCCGAGTGACCGGGCTCCGGCTGCGAGGGCAGGCGCAGCGTCATCCGCTTGCCCTCCTGGTCGCGGCCGCGCTCGTCCTCCGCCTCGCCACTCTCACCTGGGGTATCGGGCTCGGGCGGTTCAGCGGCTGGTACCATCCCGACGAGAGCAAAGCCTGGAGCAGCGTGGTCGGCTTTCCCGGGAACTATCTCACCAACCGGAATTTCCTGTACGGCACGGCGCTGCAGTACATGGTCGGCACGCTGCTGCTCCCCTTCCAGTATCTCTGGCATCACGGGCACCCGCTGGTGCCCTCCCTTACGTACCTGCAGTTCGCGGTGCTGGCGGTTCGGGCGGTTCACGCGGTGCTGGGTGCTCTGACGGTGGCATTGATCTACCGGCTGGCGCTGCGGCTGTGGGACCGGCCGACGGCCCTCCTCGCGGCGGCGCTCCTGGCGGTCTCGTTCTATCATACGCTCGACAGCGCCTTCGCGACGCTGGACGTGCCGATGGGCTTCCTGGTAACGCTCGGGCTGCTCCTCGCGGCCCGCGCCGCCGACGCGCCGGGACCCCGGAAGTTCGCGGCCCTCGGGCTCGTGGTCGGCTTTCTCGCAGGGACCAAGATCACTGGCGCCGCTCTCGCCGTCGTCCTGGTCGCGATGGCGCTCGGGGCTCCGCGGGCGGAGCGGGGGCGGTGGGTCGCCGGAGCGGCGATCGCGGCGGCTGTCGCCGTGACGGTATTCGCGCTCTCGACGCCCCATGTCGTGCTCCATCCCCGTGAGTATCTCGAGTTCATGGCTCGGCAGCGGCTGTTCTATGTGGACCGCCACGAGCACACTCCCCCGGCGGTCGCGCTGGCCTGGCTCCGGGCCATGTGGATCGCCCTCACGCCGCCGGTCGGGCTGCTCGCCCTGGCCGGCCTCGTGACCGGGCGAGCCGCACCCGCGGCGAGGAGGGTCGAGTGGGGCGTGCTGGCGTTCATCGCAGCCCAGGTTCTGATCTGGCGGGGCTATTTCCAGCCCAGATTTCTGCTGCCGCTGGCGCCGGTGCTGTGTGCGTACGCGGCGCGGGCCCTGGTGCTGATGTCACGCGCCCACGCCGAAGCGCTGCGGCGGACCGGCCTGGCGCTCACCGCGCTGGTGCCGGCCCTGAGCCTGGCCGCGGTTGCCGGGGGGATCTGGACTCGGTGGCACGATCCGCGGACGAGCGCCGCCCGGGCAATCGCCGGGCTCGTCCCGCTGGGATCCACGATCGGGTTCGCGACGACCGGACGCACGGAAGCCTGGACGACGCACGCCTGGCGCTACCCGGTCGTCGATACGGTCCGGCACCCGCTGGTTGCCGGCCAGGACGGTCCCGCGTTCCTGGTCGTGACCGGCTGGACGCTCGATCCCATGCGGGAGGCGCTGGCGTCGGGTCGCCTCGGGCCGGGGGACGTGTGGCCGGACAGCCTCGCCTCGTTCTGGTATCGATACCAGGTCCCGGCGCCGGAGGACTTTCGGTTCTACGCCCGGCTGCTCGAGGGGCGATCAGGCTATGTGCCCATCGGATGCTGGAGGCCGGCGACCCCTCTCCCGCCGGAGTTCTCCGACCGGAGCGTCGGGCTCTACCGGCGTGATACCTTGCCGGACGCTTCCCCGGGCCCGCCGCCGGCTACGTGTCTCGGCCCTTGCCCGGCAGCGGTCGCGACGACATGCTTGTCGCGCGACTGAACCGCCCCCGCCCCCCCTCTACTACAGGAGTTGTTATGCGTAATGCCTGCGCAGCACGCGCCGGCCTGGCCGCCGCGGCACTCGTGCTCGGAGCGTGCCGGTCCACGCCGCCCGGACCGAACGTGGTCACCGTGACGGCGCATGACTTCGCGTTCGAGGCGCCGGCCGAGATTCCGGCGGGGCTCACCACGTTCCGCCTCGTCAACGCGGGACCATCCCTCCACCACATTCAGTTGATCAAGCTGGAGGACGGAAAGACGGCCGACGACTACGTCGCGGCGCTCAAGGCGGGCGGTCCGCCGCCCCGTTGGGCCAGTCTCGCGGGCGGCCCCAATCCGCCCAACGCCGGAAGCAGCACGAGCGCGACCGTGGACCTCGCGCCCGGCACCTACGCGATGATCTGCTTCGTTCCGGGCGCCGACGGCGTGCCGCATCTGTTCAAGGGCATGGTCCATCCATTCAAGGTGACCGGCACGGCCCCGGCCGGCGCGGCCGAGCCGAAGGCCGACCTGACGGTGAAGCTCGTGGACTTCGATTTTCAGCTCTCGGCGCCGCTCACGGCCGGCAAGCACACGATCCGGGTGGAGAACGCCGGGTCCCAGCCGCACGAGATCGCCTTCATCCGCCTTGAGCCGGGCAAGACGCCGGCGGACATCGGGGCGTGGGCCGAGAAGCCCGCGGGCCCGCTGCCTGGCGCCGTGGAGGGCGGGGTGAGCGGCATCATGCCGGGCGCCCACGCCTGGGCCGAGGTGGACCTCTCACCCGGCGACTACGCGCTCATGTGCTTCTTCCCCGACGCCACCGACGGCAAGCCGCACTTCGTCCATGGGATGGCGAAGGTGGTGCACGTGAGCTAGTGCGGGTCTTCATCCGGACATCACGCGCCGCTCATGAGGCGGGCTCCATATTCCATTCCGACTTGTACGATCAAGCGTCGGAGTTGGAAGGGAAAGGAGCCTGCCATGTGGGAACCGAAGAACGACATGAAGCTGGAGCAGGACGTGCGGGACGAGCTGCTGTGGGACCCGAGCGTGGATCAGGCGGGCATCGCCGTGGCGGCCAAGGACGGGATCGTCACGCTGAGCGGCTACGTCCCGACCTACGCCATGAAAGTCGCGGCCGCGCGCGACGCCGAGCGGATCAGCGGCGCCAAGGCCGTGGTGCAGCATCTGCACGTGCAGGTGCCCGGCCCTGAGATGCGCTCTGATGCCGATCTGGCGAAGGCCGTGGTCAACGCGCTCGCGTGGGACATCGAAGTTCCGCATGAGAACATCAAGGCGTCGGTCGAAGAGGGGTGGGTCACGCTGGAGGGAACCGTCGGCTGGCAGTTCCAGCGGGAAGCGGCGGAAGGCGCGGTCCGCTACCTGGCCGGCGTGCGAGGGTTGAGCAACCTGATCAAGGTGTCGTCGCCGGTCAGCGTCTCGGACGTGAAGCACCGCATCGAGGCGGCGCTCACCCGGAGCGCGGAGGCCGACGCGAGCAGCATCGCGGTGGAGACGGCGGACGGCTGTGTGACGCTGCGCGGGAAGGTCCACTCGTGGTCGGAGCGGAACGAGGCGCTCCGGGCGGCGTGGTCGGCGCCGGGCGTCTCGAAGGTGGAAGACAAGCTGACGCTGACCGTCTAGCCCTCGGCCCCGGCTTCGGGAAACACGTGGCGCCCCTCATCGGGGCGCCATGTGCTTTCCGGGACGCGGGTCTGATCAGCGCGAGGCGACCAGCGTTCCCCTGAGCGTGATCTTGACCGGCGTCCCCGGCCGCACCACGACGTCGCGGCTCGCGGTCTGGACCGCCACGGCCGTCCCGGCGCCGGCGCCGACCGCGCCCCCGATCACCGCGCCCTTGGTGTTCCCGCCGATGATCCGCCCGCCGATCGCGCCGATCGCCGTGCCCACGCCGACCTTCTCCACCTCGCCGGCGGTCACGCCGCGGCCCTTGAGCTCGTGGGCCACCGGATCCACGTCCGCGTCGAGCGCGTAGATCCGCCCCTTCACGTTCACCGAGGTCGCCTGGAGCGCGAGCTTGCCGTCCGCCGCGCTCTTGCTCTTGGCCGGCGCCAGCTCGGTCACCGTGAGCGTCACCACCGAGCCGGCCGGGATCACGACCCGCCCCGCGCGATCCTTCACGTCCCGGGCGACGGCTGCGGTGACGGTCTTGCCCGCCTTGTCGTGGCGCGAGTTGATCGAGTCGGAGATCGCGGCCTCGATGAGCGTACCGGCGCCCAGCGCGCGGGGCGACGGCGCCGCGGCACGCGGCTTCGAGGCGACCGTCTTCGGCGCCTGCGCCTTGGCCACGCCGCCGGGCCGGTCGTTGAGCGCGTTGCCGGCCTCGGGCTGGGGGCGGCTCAGGTCGCGGGAGAGGCTGTCGGCGCCGGCCAGGCTGGACTTGCCGCCGCCCGAGCAGGCGGCGAGCGCGGCGAGCGCGAGCGTGGCGAGATGGGTTCGGGTCATCGTGAATCCTCGAGCCGGGTGATGACGTCTGGAGGGAGCGACGTCCACAGTGGTCGAGAATGCTCCAGCAAGCCCGGTGCCCCACTAGGCCGGATGGTCAAGCGATTGCCCGACAATGATTTATCTCGAACGTGGCAATCCCGGCATCCATGGCCGGATGCCCGGCTCCGAGGCGGACCGCGGCGGGCCGCGTTCCGGGGGTAACAATCCGGTGAAAACCGTGGCGCGCACCATTCGCAGATCCTAGTTTCGCAACCGGGGCCGTCCGCCGGTCGCGGCGGCCCAACGACGCTCAACCGAAGGAGGCAGAGATGCCTGAAACCGTCTCGCGCGGGCGCTTCGTCTGGCACGAGCTCATGACGCCGGACCCCAAGGCCGCGCTGAAGTTCTACACCCAGGTCGTCGGCTGGAAAACGGAAGCGTGGGACAAGAACACTTCGTACATCATGTGGATGACCGAGCGCGGGCCGATCGGCGGGCTGATGACCTTGCCCGCCGAGGCGAAGATGCAGGGCGCGCCGCCGCATTGGCTGGCCTACATCAGCACGCCGGACCTCGACGCTACCGTGGCCGACGCGGAGCGGCTGGGCGGGCGGGTTCTCAAGCCCGCCACCGCGATTCCCGACGTCGGCCGGTTCGCCATCCTGGCCGACCCGCAGGGCGCCGTGTTCGCCGCCTTCACTGCCCTGTCACCGATGCCGCAGACCGATACGCCCCAGGCGGGCGAGTTCTCCTGGCATGAGCTCGCGACTACCGATCCGGTCGCGGCGTTCGGCTTCTACGAGAGGCTGTTCGGCTGGCAGAAGATGGAGGCGATGGACATGGGGCCATCCGGGGTCTATCAGATCTTCGGATGGAGCGGGAAGAGCATGGGCGGGGTGTACCCGAAGCCCAAGGAGATGCCTGCACCGCCGAATTGGCTCGCCTACATCCACGTTCCCGATACGAACAAGGCGGTCGACAAGATCAAGAAGGCCGGCGGCAAGGTCCTGAACGGCCCCATGGAGGTCCCGGGCGGCGATCTCATTGCCCAGGGTCTCGATCCGCAAGGCGCCGCCTTTGCCGTCCACTCCCTGAATCCGGCCGCGGCGGCCAAGGCCAGGGCGCCGGCGGCCGCCGCGAAGGCCGGCACGCGCTGACGTCCGGGGCCCCGGCCGCGAGCGGCCGGGGCTCTAGCCGCCGACGCCGATCTGCTGGAGCAGGGTCGCCATGTCGAAGTAGTGGCGCTGGAGCTTGGCTTTCTCGCCGGCAATCTCCATCACGCAGCAGGCGCGGACCTCGATCCGTTTGCCCGTGGCCGGGATCGGCCCGTTGGGTGTCTCCAGCGGGCCGTTGTGCGTGCCGTGCCAGGTCAGCTCCAGCACGACGGTCTCGCCGCTGGCGACGGCCCCGTGGATCGTGGCCCGCGAGTCGGGTATCGCCTTGGCCCAGCCCTGCCACAGGGCGATGGCCTTGTCCGCGCCCTGCACCTTGCGTTTGGTGGCGACCTCGTCGTACACGAAGTTGCCGGTGATCGCGGCTTTCGCGGCGGTCCAGTTCTTGTCGTTGAATGCGAGCAGCGGCGCCTTGGCGGCGGCGATGAGCTGCTGCGGCGGGATCATGGTGGCTTGCGCAGGCATGGGTCCTCCGGTTCGTCAGGGGAGCGAACGATGGGGACCCAACATCGCTGATCTTGAAGGGCGTGTCGACGCCCGGAACGGCAAGCGCCGGCGCGGCGGGCGTCACCCTCCCGCAGCGAGCTTCTCGAAGCGCGGGTTGCCCTTGAGCGGGGCGAAGTTCGGATCGATCCGGAGCAGGCCGGGAGAGAGGCTGTAGGGGATCTTGAGCAGGGGCTCGAGCAGATCGAGCGCTTTGTCGGGCTCACCGGTGAGCAGATAGATCCGCACCAGCTGATGCTGCATGTAGGGGCCGGCGAAGGCGTCCTTGCTCATCGGCAGGAGCTCGACGCTTCGCTGGCCCTCCCGGATCGCGTCGGCTTTCCGGCCCAGGTACGCGAGCGAGAGGCCCAGGAGGGCGTGCTGCTGCGGGTCGTCCGGCGTCGCCTTGATGTTCTCCTCGAACGCCATGCGGGCGGAATCGGCGTAGATCCGGGCCTTGGCCCGGTCGCCCCGGAGCCAGTACGTCTGGGCCAGCACGATACCCCAGTTCGCGCGATC
>DASWAI010000162.1:0-11380 GCA_036391215.1 Gemmatimonadales bacterium | reverse complement strand
CCAAGGGATCGCGGCGTTGAGACCTCGGCAGACGAGGGGTGAGGCTCGGAGATCAAGCGGCGAACGGCAACCGACGAAACACCGATGTCCACAACGACCGGGTCGAACTGGGACCCCCGATACTTCTGGAGCTCCTGCAGCACCACGTCCGGGTGGAGACGCTTCCGGTACGGGCGGTCGGTGGTCATCGCGTCTATGGTGTCAGAAACGAGGATGATGCGCGCCCCAATCGGGATGGTTTCCCCGGCCAGGCCCTGCGGGTAGCCCCTCCCGTCCCACCGCTCGTGGTGTGCCCGAACGGAATCCTGGATGAAGCCGCGGAACTTGGAGATGATGCCAACGAGATCGGCGCTCCGCGCCGAGTGCGTCTGCATCACAGCCGTCTCCGCCTCCGTGAGCCGGGAGTCCTTGCGCAACAGCGGCGCGAACTCCTCGTGGATCTTCCCCACGTCGTGCAGCAGCGCGGCGGTCTCGATTTGCTCGACCGCGGCCGCCGGCAGGCCGAGCTCGACCGCGATCGTCCGCGAAAGCTCGCTCACCCGCACGGAGTGTCCGGAGGTGTATGGGTCTCGCGCCTCGATGGCCTTGACCATCACCTGCAGCAGCTCCTGCCCGCTCTCCTGTAGCTGGTGATAAAGCCCGTATACGTGGCGGATCGCGATGATCGGAATCACCACGCCCAGCAAGCCCAGGGAGCCGAATCCGAGGACTTGCTGTGACTTGATGTAGAGCCAAGCGAGCACGAGCGCGATCGCGCTGGCCGCGAGGTCGTACGCGAGCACTCCCCGGGTGTTGAAGTTCCACACCTCCCGGAACGTGCGGCTCGAGCTGAGTGCGACGACCCAGCTCACCAGGACCGAGTTTACGAGGAAATAGGTCGCGGCGAAGAGGAAGAAGACGCCCAAGTCCCGTTGCACGGGAGGGGAAGCGAGAGTGGCACCTACGCTCAGATAGGAAGGAGGTAGGCTCCCGCCGACCCATTGGTAAACGGCGACCGCCAAGAGAACCGAGAGAACGCGCTGCGAGACGTTGAAGGACGCCTTGAGCGCCGTTCTTTCCCGTGCGACTTCCCCCATCAACGTAGATAGCGCAGCGATGAGCGCGGCCCACAGTCCCCCGAACAGAAGGGCAGCGGACATGTGGATGATGAAGGAGGTAGACCCCTTGGCCGAAAGCCGGAGTTGCGTACTCAGGCCCTCGAGCGCGCACGCCACGAGCAGGAGCGCGCACATCGGCCACCAGCCGGGGAAGGGGGCGTGATCGAACCACGCCGCTGCCCCGACCGCCAGGGCCGCCATGCAGGTGCACGCCACGACGATGTGAAGTCGAGTATCGCGCGCCATGAGTGTCGGGGAGGGACCTCGCGCCTGAGGCGGCCTAGTACCAAGTCTGTCCTTCGGACCTGCCTAATGCCGCCGACAGGAACCGGGCCGCCGCCGTGAGCCAGCTGATCATCAACATAGAGCGTCACCTCCCTTCGGGAACTCCGAGTCTTGCCGGGAAGTGGCTCGCCTCGCTATGGCGCGCCTGACGCTCCGCTCGATCAGTTGTCCGCTCTGCTCCGCTCGCCCTAACGGCGACCGAAGTCCTCCCCCCTAGTTTCCTTTCGTGCCTGCGGGTGAGCCTGCCTGGCCCCGTCCCACCATTCCACCCTTAACCCTGCAACGCCCACGGCGGCCCTAGGGCCGCCGCGCGTCCGTCCACCGATTCGTCGCGTCCAGCACCGCGAACACCGCCGCCCGCTCCGCGCTCTCCTTGATCTGCGCGCTGCCGGTCAGGAGGAGCGTCTCCCGCCCTCCCAGGCCCTGCACCGCCACGAACGCGAACTCGCGGTCGAACGCCTCGACGATCTTGGCGCCCTCGAGCGCCACCGAATGATCCGTGAGCAACCGGTCCAGCACGCCCACCGCGGCCTTGGCCGCGGCCTCGACCCGGCTCCGGGGCGTGTCCGAGCTCTCCTCCTCCGCCGACTCCACCTGACCCCGGAACGCCAGCGTCACCGTGATCATGATCCGGTGCGGCCGGCGCCCCGGCGCGACCGTGAGGTTCTCGAACAGCACCGACCGGTGCAGCGCCCGCTCCCGCACCGCCTCGGTCTCCAGCGTCTCCAGGGGCCGCACGTCCGCGGTCTGCGCGATGCTGATCTTGCGGTGATCCACCTTCAGGCCGAGCTGCGCGAGGAGCGCCGACTCCACGTTGCGCACGATCTGCTTGGGCGCGAGCCCGGACTGGGCGAGGATGTGGATCTCGCTCACCTCGCCCAGCGGCGTCGTCACCACCCGCGCCGACAGCACGCCCTCCAGACTGGTGAGCAGGTTCTCCGCCCGCCGTACGCCCCAGGGATCGGGCAGCGGATCGGGCGCGGACGGGCCGCCCCGCCCCTGCGGGACTGGATCGGAAGATCGCGTGCTGAAGGAACCCGTCACGGTCTGGTCACCCCTCGTTGCGGTCAGGATCCGTCACGACGCTCATGCGATCGCATTCCGGCCGGCGGCCTTGGCCCGGTAAAGGGCGCGGTCCGCGGAGACGAGCAGATCTCCCTCGATCGGCTGGTGCGGGTCGAACTCGGCGAGCCCCACGCTCACCGTCACGAGGCCCGGCGGATACCCCAGCCGGCGCCCGACGCCCTCGATCCCCGCTCGCAGCGCCTCCGCCACCCGGGCCCCGCCGGCGAGATCCGTCCGCGTCAGGATCACCACGAACTCGTCGCCGCCGTAGCGCGCCGCGATGTCCGAGGCGCGCACGGCCTGCCGGATCTCCTCCGCCACCCCCCGCAGGATCTCGTTGCCGGCCTCGTGCCCGTATTGATCGTTGACCGCCTTGAACCGGTCGAGGTCGAGGAACAGCACCGCGAACGCCTCGGCGCTCCGCTTGCTCCGCTCCACCTCGAACGCCAGCCGATCTCGGAGCACCCGGTAGGTCGAGAGCCCGGTGAGCTGGTCCACCGCCGCCTGGAGCTGCGCCTCCTCGGCCCGCCGCTCCTGATACGGCGGACACTGCCTCAGCGTCGCCCGGCCCAGCGCCGCCGCCTCCGCGAATCGCTGGCAGGTGGGGAAGCCGCACGCCCCGCAGTCCCACGGCTTGCCGTTCGGCCCCAGCCCGATCCGGTCGAGCACCGCCGCGACTTCGTCCCGGTCGATCTCCAGGCCCCGCGGCTTGATGTCGAACGCGGCCCCGATGCTCGCCACCACCGTCGCGTCCACCACCGGGAACCGGCTCCGCGGCGGCTCCGTGCTGGCCACCAGCGCCCGGCGCCAGTACAGCTCCTCGTGCGGCCCGGAGAGCGGGTGGTCCAGCGACCCCTCCCGTGAGAGCAGATCCACGAACCCCAGGTCGAGCCGATCCACCGACACGGCCCGCGCCAGCGCCGGGATGGCGTTCAGCCCGCGCAGCTTCAGGAACCGGCGGCTCGTCTGCCGCGCCTCGTCCAGCAGCCGGAGCGGAAGCCCGCCGGCCGCGCTCAGATGCCGCCGCCGCTCCTCCGGCACCCGCTGGAAGAACAGCGGCTGCGTGAGAGGGTTCTGGCCCCGCACGCGGAACAACTGATCGAGATCGCCGAACGTGATCGCCGCGTCCAGATCGGCGCTGTTCACCGGCAACGCCACGCCCGCGTAGACGATCCTGAGCCCGGGGCCATGCAGCGCCCGGAGATACCGCGCCTCCGCGACCGCCGGAACCGTGACCGGGGCCAGGTAGGGGATCAACTCCGGATACTGGGTCCGGATCGTATCCACCACGACCGGATCCGTGGACCGGATGATGGTTCCCCAGCCCTCTTCCTCCCAGAGCCGCAGGTACTCCGCCGCGACCAGCTCGTCGCCGATCACGCCCCGGGTCACCGTCCGGAACCCCGCCGTGTACGCCGCGTTGATCACCTGCTCGGGAGTCGCCGGATAGAAGTGCGCGGCCGACTCCGGGCTCAGGATCAGGACCCCGTCCCCCTGGCCGGCGATGGCCAGCGCCCGCCCGATCTCGCCGCTGACCCGAACGGCATCATGGGGGCAGGCCGGCAGACAGTCGCCGCAGCGGATGCACGCCTCGTCGACCACCTGCAGCAGCGGCTTCGCCTCACCGCTGGTGACCGAAATCGCGTCCGTCGGGCAGACCCGAACACAGGCCAGGCAGGCGACACACTTCTCCGGATCGATCGCAAAATTCACGGCCGCCGGCCCGACCAGAATGCGCAAAATTGCACAGGGGAGGCCTGAATATAGGAATCAGCCTTGAGAACTGTCAAGAGGTCACCCGGTGCAAATCGTTTATACACAAATCATTAGCCATTTGGACCACCGGACAAAATGTCCAGTCGCCCCGACCGTGTCCCACGAGCTCCCTCTCCCAACAGCAACACTTAAGCCATTGACGGCCATGCCGTTAGGCGCCGACACGCAGCCCGTAGCGGAAACGCTCACGCGTCGAGCCGATAGGTTTTGATTTTTCGGTACAGCGTGCGCTCGCCGATTCCCAGGACCTCGGCCGCCCGGCGACGGTTTCCCCGAGCCTCCCGGAGCGCGGCCTCGATGGCCGCCTTCTCCACATCAGCCATAGTCATGCCAGGGCGGTATACGATCTGGTCCTCGGCGATCTCGGCTTCTGGGAGCACGTCCACCACGGGGCCCCGGCTCCCGAGATCGATGACCTCGACGCGCTGCGGATGCTGGTCCAGGCGGCGCCGCAGCTCCTCGATCTGGCGCCGGAGGTCCACCAGGCTCCGGAGGATGAACTCGAGCTCCTGGGACGGCAGCTCCCGGGCGGGGGCCGGCAGCCGTGCCGGCAGCAAGACCGGGCCCTCGAGGATGTCGGCCGGGATGTCCGAGGCCCGGATCTCCGTGCCCGGCGCCAGCACGACCATCGATTCGATGAGGTTGCGGAGCTGACGGACGTTGCCGGGCCAGGGCGCGCTCACCAGCCGCTGCAGCGCTTCCGGCGTGATCCCGCGGAAGGTCCGGTCGTGCTGGGTGGCGAACTCCCGGATGAACCGGCGAACCAGGAGCGGGATGTCCTCCCGCCGCTCCCGGAGCGGCGGCAGGTAGATGTTGAGGACGTTCAGGCGGTAATAGAGGTCGTCGCGGAAATCGCCGAGCGACACCCGCTCCTTCAGGTCTCGATTCGTCGCCGCGATGACCCGGACGTCCACCTTGATCGGTTGCGTCCCGCCCACGCGGAAGAACGAGCGGCTCTCGAGCACGCGCAGCAGCTTGACCTGGGTGCTGAGCGGGATCTCCCCGATCTCGTCGAGGAAGATCGTCCCCCCGTCGGCCAGCTCGAAGCGGCCGAGCCGGCGCTCCGCAGCGCCGGTGAAGGCCCCCTTCTCGTGTCCGAACAGCTCGCTCTCCAGCAGCCCCTCGGGCAGCGCGGCGCAGTTCACCGCGATGAACGCCCCTGCGCGCCGGGGCGAGAGGTCGTGGATCGCCTTGGCGACGAGCTCCTTCCCGGTGCCGGACTCGCCCTGAATCAGGACGGTGCTGGAAACGGGCGCCATCTGCTCGATCTTGACGAGCACTTCCTGGATCGGCGCCGCTTCGCCGATGATGCCGGTCCGCTCCTGCAGGCGCCGGCGGTCCATCAGCCGCCGCACCGTGGCCACGACGTCGTCCGGCGCGACCGGCTTCGTCATCACCTCGGTCACGCCGAGGCGGCCCACGCGCTCGCCGCGCTCGGAGTCGGTGGGCTCGAGTAGGGCGAGGGTCGAGATGCCCGCGTCGCGGGCGAGCGCCGCGAGCTGAAGCGCCGGCGGCTCGTGCACCGCCCCCGTTAGGACGATCGCGTCGGGATGCTCGCGCCGCACCGAGCCGCGGGCGTCGTCGAGGGAGGAGAACATCGCGGTGGACAGCCCCGCAGCCTCGAGGGCGGCGTTCAGCCGCACCGCGGTCTCGAGGTCGTCCATCGTGATGAGGATCTGGCTGGCCATGGGCTAGTGCCCCGTCTTCTCACCCCGGACCAGGTCCACCGCGTGCGCGACGAGGTCGTTCAGCACCGCCAGGCCGTCTCGCACGCCGCCCGGGCTTCCCGGCAGGTTGACGATCAGGGTGCGGCCGCGCACGCCCGCCGTGCCGCGGGAGAGCGCGGCCCGGGGGAAGCGGGGGTACACGGCGAAGCGGAGCGCCTCCGCGATCCCCGGCGCCTCCTTGTCGAGCACGCTGCGGGTGGCCTCCGGGGTCACGTCGCGGGGCGTGAGCCCCGTTCCCCCCGTCGTGAGCACCAGGTCGGCCAGGTCGAGGTCCGCCCAGCGGCGGAGCGCGGCGCCGATGCGGGCCGGCTCGTCGGGCACCAGGGCCCGCTCCGCGAGCACGTCCCCCCGACCGGCCGCCCAGGCCGCGATGGCGTCACCGGACGTGTCCGCGCGGTCCCCGCGCGCGCCGGCATCCGAGACGGTGAGAATCGCGACGCGCATCACCGCCGGTGAACGGAGCCTTTCTTCCAGAAGGGCCGACTGACCACCTCGGCCGGGATCCGCTCGCCCCGGCACTCGACCTCGAACGCGGTGCCGGGCACCGCGGCGCCCGCCGGCAGGAACGTCGTCCCGATCGGCACGCCCAGGGATGGGCTCATGGCGCCGCTCCGCACCACATCCACCGGCCGTCCCGCGTGCCACACAGGGTAGCCCTGCCGCGGGATGCCGCGGCCGAGCAACCGGAATCCGGCCAGCTTGCGGGTGACGCCCCGGGCCTTCTGTGCCCGGAGCGCCTGGTCGCCGAGGAACGGGGAGCCTTTCTCCAGCTTGAGGATCCAGCCGAGGCCCGCCTCGAGCGGCGTGATGGTGCGGTCGATCTCGTGGCCGTACAGGGCGTATCCCATCTCCAGCCGGAGCGAGTCCCGCGCGCCCAGGCCGATCGGAGGCGCACCCGCCGCCGTCAGGGCGGACCAGAGCACGCCCACGCTCCGGTCGCGGCAGTACAGCTCGAACCCGTCCTCGCCGGTGTAGCCGGTCCGCGAGATGAAGCAGTCAACGCCGGCGACCTGGCCCGGCGCGAACCGGTAGTAGCCAATGTCCGCGAGCCGGACCGGTGTCACCGACCGGAGCAGCGCTTCGGCGTTCGGTCCCTGGAGCGCGAGAAGGCCCACTTCGTCCGAGATGTCCTTGAGCCGCACGTTGGCGCCGCCCTTGTGGTCCACCAGGTGTTTCCAGGCGGGCGCGATGTTGGCGGCGTTCACCACCACCATCCACTTGTTGTCGAAGCGGTAGAGCGTGCAGTCGTCCACGAACGTCCCCTCGTTCGTGAGAATCGCGGAGTACTGCACGCCGCCCGGCTCCACCGCGGTGACGTCGTTGCAGGTGATCCGGTTGAGGAGCGCGTTCCGGTCCGGCCCCGTGATCTCGAACTCGCCCATGTGCGAGATGTCGAAGAGACCCACGTTGGTGCGCACGGCCTGGTGCTCGGCGAGAATGCCGGTGGGGTACTGCACGGGCATCTCGAACCCGGCGTACGCGACCATCTTCGCGCCCAGGGCGACGTGCACGTCCCACAGGGGGGTGCGCTTGAGCTGCGGCGGGTCGGTCATGAAGCGAGCAGCGTCGCCATCAGCGCCTTCTGCACATGCAATCGGTTCTCCGCCTCGTCCCAGACCCGCGATTGCGGGCCCTCGATCACGTCGTCGGCCACTTCCTCGCCCCGGTGGGCGGGGAGGCAGTGGAGGAAGATGGCCCCGGGATCGGCCCGGCGCATCAGGGCCGCATCGACGATGTAGCCGGTGAACGCCCTGGCGCGCTGGGCCTGCTCCGCCTCCTGGCCCATGGAGGCCCAGACGTCGGTGTTCACGACGTGCGCGCCGCGCACGGCCTCGGCGGGATCCTCGGTGAGAACGACCTTGGTCCTGGCCCGGCTGCGCGCCACGATGTCCGGGTGCGGTTGATACCCCTTTGGGCAAGCCAGGCGCACCTCGAAGCCGAGCACGCCGGCCGCATCGAGCCAGCTGTGGGCCATGTTGTTCCCATCGCCCACCCACGCCACGATCCGGCCCTCCCAGCCCCCCAGCGCCTCCCGCACGGTCAGAAGGTCGGCGAGGATCTGGCACGGATGCTGGAGGTCGGTCAGGCCGTTGATGACCGGCACCGAAGCGTACCGGGCGAGCTCCTCCACCTCGGCCTGATCGAACGTGCGGATCATGATGCCGTCGACGTACCGGCTCAGCACCCGCGCCGTGTCGCGGATCGGCTCGCCGCGGCCGAGCTGGATGTCGCGCGAGGACAGGAAGAGCGCGTGGCCGCCGAGCTGGAATGCCCCGACCTCGAAGGAGACGCGGGTGCGGGTCGAGCTCTTGGCGAAGATCATCCCGAGGGTCTTGCCCTCGAGCGGCCGCTCGCGGAACGCCCCCCGCTTCATGCGGGCGGCGAGGTCGAAGAGGGCCAGAAGCTCGGGCCGGCTCAGATCGGGAACGGCCAGGAAGTCGCGCTTCGGCATCGGTCGCGGAGAGGAGGTCGGGACCAGCGGTCGGCGGATTCTAGTTGGGCCGGACGGAGGGCGCCAGAGCGCCGTTGACGGGAGCGCCGGCCCGGATACGTTGCTGCATCCCTCCCCCGCCGTCAGCCCAGGAGTCCGCCATGCCGCTACGCCGTCTCGTCCTCGCCGGCCTCGCGCTTTCGCTCGGCGCCCTACCCGCCGCGGCCCAGCAGGCGCTCGCCGTTCGCGCCGCCCGCATGCTGGACGTGGTGAAGGGGGAGATCGTGCGCCCGGGCATGGTCACCATTCAGGGCGACCGGATCGTGGGCGTGGGCGGCGCCGCGCCCGCCGACGCCCGGGTGCTCGACCTCGGCGACGTGACGCTGCTGCCGGGCCTCATGGACGTCCACGTCCACCTGACCATGGACCTCGAGGACGGCTGGGTCACCCGTCCGGTCCGGGAGACGGTCGCGGACGAGGCCCTGCGGGGGGCCGCCCACGCGCGGACCACGCTGCTCGCCGGCTTCACGACGGTGCGCAACGTCGGCGCGCACGGGTTCGCCGACGTCTCGCTGATGCGCGCCATCGACGCGGGCTACGTCGAGGGCCCGCGCATCATCCCGGCGGGGCACGCCATCGGCATCACCGGCGGCCACTGCGACGCCACGGGGTGGGCCCCGGGCGTGCTCGAGCGGGGGCCGGAGGAAGGCGTGGCCGACGGGGTGGACGGGGCGGTGCGGGCGGTCCGCTACCAGATCAAGCACGGCGCGAAGGTGATCAAGGTCTGCGCCACCGCGGGGGTCCTCTCCTTCGACGCGACGGTCGGCGCGCAGCAGCTCTCCGACGACGAGCTTCGCGCCATCGTCGAGGAGGCCGCCCGCCATGGGCTCAAGGTGGCCGCCCACGCGCATGGCACGCAGGGCATCAAGGCGGCGGTGCGGGCGGGGGTGGCGTCGATCGAGCACGGCTCGATGCTGGACGACGAGGCGATCGCGCTCATGAAGCAGCGGGGCACCTACCTCGTGCCCACGGCCTACCTGCTCACCCGCATGGAGGTGGACAAGCTGCCGCCGGCGATCGCCGCGAAAGCACGGCAGGTGATCCCGCTGGCGCAGGAGAGCCACCGGAAGGCGATCCGGGCCGGCGTGAAGATCGCGTTCGGCACCGACGCGGCCGTCTATCCGCACGGGGAGAACGCCGGGGAGTTCGCGGTGTATGTGGGCTACGGCATGAAGCCGATCGACGCGATCCGGACCGCGACGCTCAACGCGGCCGACCTCCTCGGCGTCGCCGACCGGGGCGTGATCGCCCCGGGCAAGCTGGCGGACCTGGTCGCGGTCCCCGGCGACCCGCTCGAGGACGTGCACGTGCTCCAGCGGGTGAGCTGGGTGATGAAGGGAGGGGTGGTGTACAAGGGTGAGAGGTAAGAGGTGAGAAGCAAGAGGGAGGCGCCACGCTTGACCGGAGCCCCCCTTTCACCTCTTACGTCTCACCTCTCCCCTACAGGATGTACCGCCTCAGATCGTCGTCGTTCACGATCCGGGCAAGCCGCTCCCTAACCTGTCCCGCGTCGAAGCGGATCCGCTTCTCCGGATAGTTCGGCAGCTCGAACAGCACGTCCTCCATCAGGCTCGCCATGACCGTGTGGAGCCGGCGCGCGCCGATGTTCTCCATCCGGTCGTTGGCGAGCCACGCCACCCGCGCCACCTCCGCGATCCCGTCCGCCGTGAACTCGAGCTCCGCGCCCTCCGCCGCCACCAGCGCCTGGTACTGCCGGGTGAGCGCGTTCTCCGGCTCGGTCATGATCCGGATGAAGTCGGCCTCGGTGAGCGGCTGGAGCTCCACCCGGATGGGGAACCGCCCCTGGAGCTCCGGAATCAAATCGGACGGCTTGGACACGTGGAACGCGCCGGCCGCGATGAAGAGAATGTGCTCGGTCCGCACGTAGCCGTAGCGGGTCTGAACCGTGGATCCCTCCACGATCGGCAGCAGATCCCGCTGCACGCCCTCGCGCGACACGTCGGGCCCCACGGAGGCGCCCCGCTCGCCCGCGATCTTGTCGATCTCGTCGATGAAGATGATGCCGTGGTTCTCTACCCGGTCGAGCGCCTCGTTCACGACGTCGTCCATGTCCACGAGCTTCTTGAGTTCCTCGTCCACCAGCACGCGCCGCGCCTCCGGCACCTTGACGGTGCGCCGCTTGGTCCGCTTGGGCAGCATGTCCTGGAGCCACTCGGTGAAGTTGACGTCCGGCCCCTCCATGCCCTGGGGTGGCTGCAGCATCTCGAGCCCGGGATACCCCTGCGGCGCGACCTCGATCTCGACGTCGCGATCGTCCAGGCGCCCCTCGGCGAGCATCTGGCGCAGCTTCTCGCGGGACCGCTGGCGGCGCTCGTCCTCGCCGCCCGCGCGCTCCGCGCGCGCCTGGCCCTTGGGGGAGACGACGAACACCGCGCTCTTCGCGGGGCGCTCGGCGGCGTCGGCGGGCGGCTCGGGTGGCGGCGGCGGAAGCAGGAGGTCGAGCAGCCGCTCGTCGGCCCGCTCCTCGGCCTGAGGGTAGACCTCGTCCTCGCGCTCCGTGCGAACCATGTTGATGGCCGCATCCACGAGGTCGCGCACCATGGACTCGGCATCCCGGCCGACGTAGCCGACCTCGGTGAACTTCGACGCTTCGACCTTGATGAACGGCGCGCCCGCCAGCCGGGCGAGCCGCCGCGCGACCTCGGTCTTCCCCACGCCGGTCGGGCCGATGAGGATGATGTTGTAGGGCAGGATCTCGTCCCGGATCTCGTCCGGCGCCTGAGCGCGGCGCCACCGATTCCGGACGGCGATGGCGACCGCCTTCTTCGCGGCCTCCTGGCCCACGATGTAGCGGTCGAGCTCGGCGACGATCTGGCGAGGGGGCAGCTCCTCGAGCCAGGGAAGCGGAGCCTCCGGGGCGGGAGCGCCGGCCGGCTCCGGACGGGGGTCGGTCATCCGGTCGGAAGCTCCAGGATGGA
>DASWAI010000161.1:0-3507 GCA_036391215.1 Gemmatimonadales bacterium | reverse complement strand
CTGCGCCGCGGGGAGGAACTCCACGTCGGTGCCGTTCGTGAGGGCGAGCAGGGAGACCTCTTCGCCCTCGAGGAACGCCTCAATCACGACCACCCGGCCCGCCTCCCCGAGCCTGCCCTCGCCCAGCATCCCCCGGACCACGTCGCGGGCCGCCGCGCGGGACGGACAGACCACGGCGCCCTTGCCGGCGGCGAGCCCCGAGGCTTTCACCACGATGGGCTCGGGCTGCCGGTCCACCCAGGCGAGCGCCTCCGCCGGATCGGTGAACGTGCGGCTGGCCGCGGTGGGAACGGCGGCGGCGGCCATGACCTCCTTGGCGAAGGCCTTCGAGGCTTCGATCTGCGCGGCGGCGGCACCGGGACCGAGCACGGTCCGTCCTTCGGCCCGCAGCCGGTCGGCGAGCCCCCGGGCCAGGGGCACCTCCGGCCCGATGATCGTGAGATCGATGCCGAGCATGTCCGCGGCGTCGGCCAGGCGGTCGACGTCGTCGGCGGGGATGGCCAGGTTGGTGGCGAGCGCGGCAGTGCCGGGATTGCCCGGCGCGCAGTGGAGCTCGGCGTCGGGGTTCTCGCGGCGGAGCGTCCAGCAGAGGGCGTGCTCCCGCCCCCCGCCGCCGACCACCAGGATTCTCACCGGCGCTGCGCCGAGCGGAACGCTTCGGCGGCGCGCTCCGCGGCACGGCGGGCCGCATCGGCCACGGCACCGGCGAACTCGCGCGCTTCCGCTGCATAGTGGCTGCCCGCGGCGCTCAGGTCATCCACCAGCGGCCGCTCCTCCTGCTGGCCCCGGCGGACGTATTCCCCGCGCAGGATACGGTCGTAGTCGCCGCCCGACACCCATTGCTGGAGCTCCGCGGCGCGGATCGTGTTCATCGGATGGGTGAGCGCCAGCGTGTTGAGGATCTTGTACACCGCGTCGAACCCCTCCCGGCTCGCCAGATACTCGTTCGCCTGCACCATGAAGGCGTCCACGCTCATCTGGCCGCCGTTGATCTGGCCCCGCGTGCCGCCCGCCATCTTCATGAACAGGCGCTGCGACGCGACGACGTCCTGGCTGCCGAGGAGCCCGGCCCGGTCCGCGGACAACTCGGACTTGCGGGCCCACTCGAGGATCGCCAGCCGGATCGGGAAGAGGGCGATGCCCGCGAGGATCGGGAGCGCGGAGAGGCCGATGCTCAGAAGAATCTCCGCGATGGTCCGGTAGAGCGCGTGCCCGCTCACGACGTGCCCCATCTCGTGGGCCAGCAGCACGCGGAGCTCGTCGTCGTCCAGCATCTCGAGGGCCGCGGAGTGGACGACGATGAACGGGTCGTCCACGCCGTAGGCCCCGGCGTTGAAGACCGGCGTCTGCGACACGTAGAGCTCGGGTACCCGCGGCCAGTCGAACGTCCCGGCAACCTCGGCTTGAAGGGTCCAGAGCTTGGGGAACTGGGCGGCGCCCGCCCGCACGGCGTTGCCCTGGAAGAGCAGGCGGATGCCTCGCTCGCCGCCGAGGAACCCGATCACCTTGCGGACCACGTCGTCGAATCCGGGGACCGCGCGGAGGGACTGGAGCGCCGCGCGGTCGGCAGGGTGCTCCCATGAAACGGCCGAAATCTCGGGAAACCGCTGGCGGGGACGAGCGGCGGGAATTGTCGTCATGCTCTGCTCACGGCTGGATGTGTCCAATCCTACGGTTCACGAGCCCGGTTGTTTCAACTTGCACCACGGCACAGGAGCAAGCTCTGCTAACCTGGAGGGCACGGAGAGGTGCAAACGCCAGAGGCACCGAGGCACAGACGAACCAAGACAGAGAATCAACGTGGTGGTCTTGCTGCGCGGTATCTCCGTGCCTTTATGCCCCCGTGGCTTGTACGTCTCCGTGCCTTCGGGGGGGTCAACGGCTCGCGTCCAGGGCCTGCTCCAGGTCGGCGATGAGATCCTCGGCGTCCTCGCAGCCGCAGCTCAGGCGCACCAGGCCGTCCGTCAGGCCCATCGCCTCGCGCAGCGCCGGCGGCACGGAGGCGTGCGTCATCGAGGCCGGATGGCCGATAAGGCTCTCCACGCCCCCCAGCGACTCCGCCAGCGCGAAGATGCGGACCGCCTCCACAAACCGGCGGGCCCGGGCCGGGCTCCCCAGGTCCAGCGAGATCATCCCGCCGAATCCGGTCATCTGCCGGCACGCGAGCTCGTGCTGGGGGTGCGACGGGAGTCCAGGGTAATAGAGCCTCGCGATCTCCGGTCGTCCGCTCAGCCACTGGGCGATCCGGCGGCCGTTGGCGTCGTGCTGGCGCATGCGCAGCGGCAGGGTCTTGATCCCTCGAAGTGCGAGCCAGCAGTCCATGGGGCCTGGTACGGCACCGGCCGCGTTCTGGAGGAAGCCGAGCCGCTCCGCGAGGTCGTCGCGGCTGGTCACCAGGAGTCCGCCGACGATGTCGCTGTGTCCGTTCAGGTACTTGGTCGTCGAATGGAGGACGATGTCGGCACCGAAGGCCAGCGGCCGCTGGAAGAAGGGTGTCGCGAACGTGTTGTCCACGACGTACAGCAGCCCGCGGGCCCGCGTGAGGTCGCCCACCGCCGCGAGGTCGGTGAGGAACATCATCGGATTGGTTGGCGTCTCGCAGTAGACCAGCCGGGTCGCCGGCGTCAAGGCCCGCTCTACCGGTCCGATCTCACGCATATCGACGAAGGAGAAGCGGAGCCCGAGGTCCGCATAGACCCGGGTCATGAGCCGCATGCTGCCGCCGTAGACGTTCTCTCCGCAGACGACGTGGTCTCCGGCTTTGAGCAGCTTGAGCACCACGTCGAGCGCCGCCAGCCCCGATCCGAAGGCAAACCCGTGAGCGCCCCCCTCCAGGCTGGCGACGTTGCGCTCCAGCGCCTCCCTGGTGGGATTCTGCGTGCGCGCGTACTCGTAGCCCTTGTGGCGGCCGAGTCCTTCCTGGATGTAGGTCGAGGTCTGGTAGATCGGCGGCATGGCGGCGCCGGCCAGTGGGTCGGGCACCTGGCCGGCGTGGATGGCCCGGGTGGCGAAGCCGGTGTCGGGGACGTCGGGAAGGACTCTCGTCATCGTCTCGCAGCCTCAGAAGTGTAGGAATGGTAATGACTTTCGCCACGTTCCTGCAAGACGGCGGTTGAAGATTTCCCGGCCCGCCGGTACTTTCGCGGAGTGATTCCCGCCGCCCTCCGCCCACCGGTAACGGCCAGCTGTCTGGTTGTGGACGACGACGCTCAGGTCCGGGGCGCGCTCGTCCGCGTCATCCAGTCCCAGGGGCTCGCCTGCCTGGAGGCTGCCTCAGGGGCCGACGCGCTGGCGGTCCTCCGGACCCGCGGCGAAGTGCCCGTCTGTATTTCCGACATCTACATGCCGGAGATGGACGGCGTGACCTTCCTGCGGGAGGCGCTGCGGCTCTATCCCGACATGGCCGTCATCATGCTCACGGGCGTGGCGGAAGTGAACACGGCGGTGGAGTGCCTCCAGCTGGGCGCCCTCGATTACATCTCGAAGCCCGTTCTCATCGAGGAAGTC
>DASWAI010000160.1:0-9670 GCA_036391215.1 Gemmatimonadales bacterium | reverse complement strand
GACCGACCCGAGCCCAGGCGAGCGGCTTCGCACAGCCGTCGCGCGGGCCACCCGGGAGCTGTACGGCGCCCGCGCGCCGATCGTGGACGCGCTGATCGTCGGCCGGCGCGCCGACCTCGACCCGGACCTCAAGGACGCGTTCGCCTGGTCCGGGCTGGTCCACCTGCTCTCGATCTCCGGCTTTCACGTCGGGCTCATCGTCGCCTGGGTCGTGCTCGTCGGGCGGCTGCTGCGCCTCTCGCCGGTGCGCGCCCTGCTCGCCGCGGCGCTCGTTGCCGCGGGATACGTGGCTCTGCTCGGCTGGCCCGCGCCCGCCACCCGCGCGGCCGCTCTGGCCGGTGCCATCGCCTGGTGCCGGGCCCGGCAGCGGAACGTCCAGCCCGACCCCCTTCTCGCCGGCACCTGCCTGGCGGTGCTGCTCGTGGATCCGTGGGCCGTCGCGGATCTGGGTGCGTGGCTCTCGGCGGCGGCCCTTTGGGGGGCCACGACCTGCACCCGCTGGACCGACCGCGCGCTCGGCCCGTCGCTCTGGTGGCGCTGCCTCGGCTCGTCGGTCGGAGCCACCCTGGCGACGGCCCCGCTCACGGCCGCTGCGCTCGGCACGGTGGCCCTCGTCGGCATCGCGCTCAACTTCGCTGCGATTCCCATCGCCGCGCTGGCCGTGCCCGGGGTCTTCGCGAGCCTGCTCCTGCTGCCGGTCTGGCACGGCCTGGCCGCGGCGCTTGCCGCCGGGGCCGGCCTGGCGCTCCACGCGCTGGAGCTGCTGGCCATGGCGGGCGCCGCCGTGCCGGGCGGACACCTCGTGACCGAGGCGGCGCCGGGCGCCGCGCTGCCCTGGCTCGGGGCGCTCGCGGTGCTGCTCTGGGGTCTGCGGGGGAGGACGACGCTCGCTGAAGGGGCGCGGCGATGGGCCTGGGCGGGGGTCGTCGCGCTGTGGCTGCCGCTGGCCGGCGGTCTCCGGCCTTCGCCTGACGGTCCCGGCACTCTCGCGTTAGATTTTCTCGACGTGGGCCAGGGGGACGGCGCCGTTCTCCGTACGCCCCACGGCCGCTTCGTGGTCATCGACGCGGGACCAAGAACGGAACAGCGGGATGCGGGCCGGCGCGTGGTCGTCCCCTTCCTCTCGCGGCGGGCCGCGCCGGCGATCTCGGCGTTGATCGTCTCGCACGCACACGCCGATCACGTCGGCGGCGCGGCCGCCGTGCTCGATCGGTTCCGGACCGGGCTCGTGATCGAGCCGGGCCGGCCGTTCGCGGATCCCGCCTACTACCGGTTTCTCGACGAAGTGGCCGCCGACGGCGTGCCCTGGCATCCCGGCCGTCCCGGCGACCGGTTCGTCCTGGACGGCGTCGCTTTCACGCTGCTGCACCCGGACACGGCCTGGCCGGGACTGGGCGACGACCTGAACGAGGACTCGCTCGTGCTGCTGGTGGAGTTCGGCAGCTTCCGGGCGCTGTTCCCGGGCGACGCCGGGTTCGCCGCGGAAGCGTGGCTTCGGGGCCGGGTGGGACCGGTGTCGCTGCTCAAGGTCGGGCATCACGGGAGCCGCGGCTCCACCGGCGACGCCTGGCTGGAGGAGCTGGCGCCCAGGGCGGCCGTGATCTCGGTGGGGCGCAACAACTACGGCCACCCGGCCGCGGAGACCCTGAGGCGGCTGGACGCGCGGGGGACCGACGTGCGGCGCACCGACCGGGACGGCGAGATCCACGTGGCCACGGACGGAGCCACGATGACGGTGCGCAGCAAGGCCAGATCCGTGACGTACGCACTGCGCAATCAGTGAACGGTAAACCGCGAACCGGGTGAGGCTCCGTGCTCCACAACTCGTCCGTGACCACCATCGAGACCTTCATCCTCGACCAGGAGAGTAAGTACCCGGAGGCCACGGGCGAGCTCTCGAACCTCCTCTACGACATCGCGCTGGCCACCAAGATCATCACCGCCGCCATCCGCCGCGCGGGCCTGGTGAATATCCTCGGAGGCGTGGGGTCGGTGAACGTCCAGGGGGAGGAGCAGCAGAAGCTGGACGTCTTCGCCAACGAGACCATAAAGAACTGTCTCAAGCACACCGGGCGGGTGTGCGTGATGGGGTCCGAGGAAGACGAGGACATCATCCCGATCCCGCCCGAGTATCCCGCGGGCAAGTATGCCGTGCTGTTCGATCCGCTGGACGGCTCCTCCAACATCGACGTCAACGCGGCGGTCGGCACCATCTTCAGCATCTATCGCCGGGTGAGCCTCGAGGGGCGGGGCACCGCGCGGGACGTGCTCCAGCCGGGGTGCCGGCAGGTCGCCGCGGGATACGTGATGTACGGCTCGAGCACCATGCTGGTGTACACCACCGGACAGGGGGTCCACGGCTTCACGCTCGATCCCACGATCGGCGAATTTCTCCTCTCGCACCCGCGGATCGTCACGCCCAGGATCGGCCACTACTACAGCGTGAACGAGTCGAACTTCGGCCGCTGGGAGAAGGGCGTGCAGGCCGCCGTTCGCGCGCTCAAGGGCGATCTGCCCGACATCGTGAAGCCGAAGAACTGCCGCTATGCCGGATCGCTCGTGGCGGACTTCCATCGCAACCTCATCGCCGGCGGGATCTTTCTCTATCCGGGCGACACCAAGAATCCCCGCGGCAAGCTGCGGCTGCTCTACGAGGCCAGCCCCATGGCCTACATCGCCGAGCAGGCGGAAGGCTCCGCCACCGACGGCCTCAACCGCATTCTCGACATCGTGCCCGAAGGTCTGCACCAGCGCACGCCGCTCATCATCGGCTCCCGGGAAGACGTCGGCTTCGTCGCCGACACCATCCGCCGGGCCGCCGGACGGACCTCCGCACCGGTCTCCACGCCCGCGCCGTGACGACGGTCTACGGCCCCGGCGACTGGACTGGGGACCCCGAAGCGGACGTCGGCCGGCCGGGCGCGTTCCCGTTCACGCGCGGCGTCCATCCCGGCATGTACACCAGCCGGCTCTGGACCATGCGCCAGTATGCCGGCTTCGGCACCGCGGAGGAGACGAGCGAGCGGTTCCGGAAGCTGCTGGCCGCCGGGCAGACCGGGCTCTCCGTGGCGTTCGACCTTCCGACGCAGATGGGGTACGACTCCGATCATCCGCAGGCGCTGGGTGAGGTCGGCAGGGTCGGGGTGGCCGTGAGCACGGTGGACGATCTCGCCGCGCTCTTCCGCGGGATTCCCCTCGGCCGGGTGTCGACCTCGATGACCATCAACGCCACGGCCGCCATCCTGCTGGCGATGTACGTGGTGGTGGGCGAGGAGCAGGGCGTGCCGCGGACCGAGCTCGCCGGCACGGTGCAGAACGACGTGCTGAAGGAGTACGTCGCCCGGGGCACCTACATCTATCCGGCGGGGCCGTCGCTCCGCCTGGTCGCCGACATCTTCGGCTTCGTGGCCCGCGAGGGGATGGGGTTCAACCCCATCTCCGTCAGCGGGTACCACATGCGCGAGGCGGGGGCGACGGCGGTGCAGGAGGTCGGCTTCACGCTCGCCAACGCGCTGGAGTATGTGCGGGTGGCGGTGGCCGCGGGTCTCGACGCCAACGCGTTCGGGCCGAGGCTCTCGTTCTTCTTCGCCAGCCACAACGACCTGTTCGAGGAGGCCGCGAAGTTCCGCGCGGCGCGCCGGCTCTGGGCCCGCCTCGCGCGGGAACGCTTCGGCGCCGATGACGCGACCGCCCGCCTCCGGTTCCACACCCAGACCGGCGGGGTCACGCTCCAGGCCCAGCAGCCGATGAACAACATCGTGCGCGTCGCCTATCAGGCGCTGGCCGCGGTGCTCGGGGGCACCCAGTCGCTCCACACCAACGGCTACGACGAGGCGCTCGCGCTGCCCACCGAGGAGTCGGCGACGCTCGCCCTCCGGACCCAGCAGGTCCTGGGCTACGAGAGCGGACTCGCCGGCGTGGTGGACCCGCTGG
The DNA here is from genome assembly GCA_036391215.1 of Gemmatimonadales bacterium. Lineage (GTDB taxonomy): Bacteria > Gemmatimonadota > Gemmatimonadetes > Gemmatimonadales > GWC2-71-9 > DASQPE01. The sequence continues at coordinate 5,737 of DASWAI010000160.1, read as the reverse complement.
GCGGGAGCTGGTACGTCGAGGCCCTCACCGACCGGATCGAGCGCGAAGCCCGCGCCCTGGTCGAGGAGGTCGACCGCCTCGGGGGGGCGGCCCGGGCGATCGAGCGCGGCTTTTACCAGGAGGCCATCGCCCGGAGCGCGTACGCCCACCAGCAGGCGCAGGAGTCGGGCAAGCTCTCCGTGGTCGGGGTGAACCGCTTCACCGACGACTCCGCTCCACCGGCGATCGAGGTCCCCAACTTCCCCGAGCTCGAGGCGCGCCAGCGCGCCCGGCTGGCCGATGCTCGAGGCCGCCGGGACGGCGCCGCGGTGCGCCTGGCGCTCGCTGCGGTCGGAGGCGCGGCGCGCGGAACCGGACCGCTCATGCCGGCGATCGTCGACGCCGTCCGCGCCCGCGCCACGCTGGGCGAGATCAGCGACGCGCTCCGGACGGAGTGGGGGATCTACCGCCCCCTCGCCGGATGACCGACCCGACCGACTCCGGCTCCGAGCCCCCGACACCCGGGCCCGCCGGCCTCGGCCGGCGGGTGAAGCACATCGTCTTCGGCAAACCCCGGGACCTCGCCGATACCGGGCTGTTCCACCGGCTCTCGCTCATTCCTTTCCTCGCCTGGGTCGGCCTTGGCGCCGACGGGCTCTCCTCCTCGTCCTACGGGCCGGAGGAGGCCTACCGCGCGCTCGGCGAGCACACGTTCCTGGCACTGGGTCTCGCCGGCCTGATGGTGACGACCGTGCTGCTCATCTCCGCGGCCTACAGCCGGATCATCGAGCAGTTCCCCAGCGGCGGCGGCGGATACGTCGTCGCCACCAAGCTCCTGGGGCCCCGGGCCGGCGTGATCTCGGGCTGCGCGCTCCTCGTGGACTACGCGCTCACGATCACCACCTCGATCGCCGCCGCCGGCGATGCGCTGTTCAGCCTGGCCCCCGTCGCCTGGCAGCCGGCCAAGCTGCCGGTGGAGGTGCTGCTGCTGGTGGGGCTCACGACCCTCAACATCCGCGGCGTCCGGGAGTCGGTGCTGGCCCTCCTGCCGGTGTTCATCCTGTTCCTCGTCACCCACCTCGTCGTGATCCTGGGCGGCGTCCTGGGGCACCTGCCGCAGGTCGCGACCACGGTGGAGCACGTAGGCGCGGGTTACCGGAACGCCGTCGCCAGCCTCGGCCTCGGCGGCATGCTGCTCGTCTTCGTGCGCGCCTACTCCCTGGGTGGCGGGACGTACACCGGGATCGAGGCGGTCTCCAACGGCCTGCCCATCATGCGGGAGCCCCGGGTCCGCACCGCCCGGCGGACCATGCTCTACATGGCGACGTCGCTCGCGTTCACGGCGTCGGGCCTCCTCCTCTGCTACCTCCTGTGGCGGATCGCTCCGGTGGAGGGCCGGACTCTCAACGCCGTGCTGGTCCAGCGGCTGGCAGGCGGGTTCCCGGGCGGCGCAGCGTTCGTCGCGCTCACCCTGTTCTCCGAGGGCGCGCTGCTCGTGGTGGCCGCGCAGGCCGGCTTCCTCGACGGCCCCCGGGTGCTGGCGAACATGGCGGTCGACTCCTGGGTGCCGCACCGGTTCGCGGCGCTCTCCGAGCGGCTCACCACCGGCAACGGCATTCTGCTCATGGGTGCGGCATCGCTCGCGGCGCTCCTGTACACGCGCGGAGCCGTGAGCCATCTGGTCGTGATGTACAGCATCAACGTGTTCGTCACGTTCTCGCTATCCATGTTCGGGATGACGCGATTCTGGCTGGCTGCGCGGGACTCGGCCGCGGGCAGGCGGGTCCGCCGGATCGTGCTCTTCGGCAGCGCGTTCCTGCTCTGCGCCACGATCCTGGCCATCACGGTGTTCGAGAAATTCCGCGAGGGCGGCTGGGTGACGCTGGTCGTGACGGCGCTCGTGGTCGCGGTGTGCTTCTGGGTCCGCGGCCATTACCAGGCCGCGGCCCGGAGCGTCACGCGCCTCTACCGGGACCTGCACGACCTGCCCGAGACACCCAAGCCCGGGGTCCCCGCGGAGCCCGACCGCGCCCAGCCGGTAGCGGCGGTCCTGGTCGGCTCCTACGGCGGCGTGGGCATCCATACCGTGCTGAACATCTTCCGGGCGTTCCCCGGCCACTTCCGCGGTCTCTGCTTCCTGTCCGTCGGGGTGGTGGATTCGGGGGAGTTCAAGGGCGAGCACGCGGTCGAGGACCTCCGGCGGAAGACCGAGGAGATGCTCGAGCGCTACGTGCGCCTGGCGCAGGGGATGGGCATTCCGGCCTGTGCCCGGTATTCGGTCGGAACCGACGCGGTTGAGGAGGCGGAGAGACTCTGCCTCGAGGCCGCGCGTGATTTCCCCCGGATCACCTTCTTCGCGGGCAAGATGATCTTCCAGCGGGAGCGGTGGTACGACCGTCTGCTGCACAACGAGACCGCCCTGGCCATCCAGAAGCGGCTCCAGTGGGCGGGCAAGACGGTAGTGACGCTCCCGGTCCGGGTGCGGGAGCCCTAGCCGGCTCCGGCCCTCTCGCCCTTCGCGCCCTCTTCTCCTGCCCTCGCCGCCCTGCTAAGTTTGGCGGCTGATTTCACTTAGGCCGCCAGGGACCCGATGCCGACGTACGAGTACGAGTGCCCCTCGGGGCACGTTTTCGAGAAGTTCCAGAAGATGACGGACAAGCCGCGCGCCAAGTGCCCGGTCTGCGGCAAGCCTGCCGTGCGCAAGATCTCCGGCGGCGCGGGCTTGGTGTTCAAGGGGAGCGGCTTCTACATCACCGACTACGGCAAGGACGGCAAGGGGCCCAAGAAGGCGCCGGAGAGCGAGGGCTCGGCGTCCAAGGCGGAGGCCAAGGGCGAGGCCAAGCCGGACCCGAAGCCGAAGGCCGACAAGCCGGCTGCCAAGAAGGCGGCCGAGTGAGCGAGGCGATCAGAGCCGAGCTCGCCCGCGTCGCCGACCGGCTGGGGCACCCCGATATCGCATTCGTGCTCGAGCGGCCCCGTGACGCCGGGCATGGGGATCTGGCCACCAACCTCGGGATGGTGCTGGCCAAGCTGGAGAAGGCCAAGCCGCGCCAGATGGCGGAGCGGGTGATCGCCGAGCTCGCCCTGCCGGCATCGGTCGTCGCGCGGACCGAGATCGCCGGCCCCGGGTTCATCAACTTCTGGCTGGCCGAAGGCCAGCTCGCGCTCGTCGTCCGGCAGATCCTGGAGCGGGGCGCGGCGTACGGGCGGAGCGAGTTCGGAGTCGGGCTCAAGGTCAACGTCGAGTTCGTCTCCGCCAACCCCACCGGCCCGCTCCATGTCGGGCACGGCCGCGGGGCCGCTTACGGCGACGCGCTGGCCTCGCTGCTGCAATGGACCGGCCATTCGGTCACCCGCGAGTTCTACATCAACGATGCGGGCACCCAGATCGACAAGCTGGCCTTGTCGCTCTGGGCCCGGGTGCAGCACGCCCTCGGGCGGGAGGCGGAGATCCCCGATGGCGGCTACCACGGGCTCTACCTCGCTGAGGCGGCCGAGGAGGTGCTGCGGGAGCGGGGGCCGGACTTCGCGGACCTCCCGGCGGAGGAGGGCGTCCGCCAGTGCCGGGCGCTCGCGCTCCGCATGCAGCGGGCGGAGCAGGACCGCGACCTGGCCGACTTCGGCGTCCACTACGACGTGTTCACGTCGGAGCAGTCGCTCTACGATCGCGGCCTCGTGGACGAGGCGCTCGTCCTTCTCGCCGAGAGGGGGCTCACCTACGAGGAGGGCGGGGCGCTCTGGCTCCGCACCACCCAATTCGGCGACGACAAGGACCGCGTGCTCCGCAAGAGCGACGCCTCGCTCACCTACCTCGTCCCCGACATCGCCTATCACGTGGACAAGCGGAGCCGGGGCTTCGACCGGGTCGTCGACGTCTGGGGCGCGGACCACCACGGCTACGTGCCCCGGATGCGCTCGGTGCTCGCGGCGCTGGGCATGCCGCCCGATTTCTTCGACGTCGCCCTGCTCCAGCTGGTGAAGGTCGTCCGGGGCGGGGAAGAGGTGAAGATGTCGAAGCGGTCGGGCGAGTTCGTCACGTTGCGCGATCTGGTCGAGGAGGTGGGCGTGGACGCCGCCCGCTTCTTCTTCCTCATGCGCCCCGGCGATTCGCAGCTGATCTTCGACATCGAGCTGGCCAAGCGGCAGACGGACGAGAACCCGGTCTTCTACGTGCAGATGGCGCACGCCCGGCTGAGCGGCATCTTCCGCACTGCGGGCCACGCGCCCGAGGCCGTGTCGGGGGCGCTCGACCTCGCCGCCCTGCCGGCGCCGGAGGACCAGGAGCTGCTCAAGAAGCTCGGGCTCTTTCCCGAGGTCGTGGACCGCGGGGCCCGCGAGCGGGAGCCCCATCGCGTCACCAACTATCTCCAGCAGCTCGCGACCGCGGTCCACGGTTGGTACCACCACACACGCGCGGTGGGCGCTCCCGAAGGGGCCGCGACCGAGCAGGCCCGGCTCCTGCTCGCCCGCGCCGCCCGGACCGTGCTCGCGAACGGGCTCGCGCTCCTGGGCATCACCGCTCCCGAACGGATGTGACCTGATGAGCCTTCTCGTCGTCGGCAGCGTCGCGCTGGACTCGGTGTTCACTCCCTTCGGCGAGACCGCCGACGCCCTCGGCGGCTCCGCCGTCTACTTCAGCGTTGCGGGGTCGCTGCTGCACCCGGTGAAGGTCGTGGGGGTCGTGGGAAGCGACTACCCGGTGCCCGAGCTCGAGAAGCTCGCCCCGCGAGGCATCGACTGGTCCGGTGTCGAGCGGGCCGACGGCGAGAGCTTCCGCTGGAAGGGCAAGTACTCCTACGATCTCCAGAGCCGCGAGACCCTCGAGACCCGGCTCGGCGTCTTCGCGGACTTCCGTCCGAAGCTGCCGGACGGGTTCCGGTCGGCGGAGTACCTGTTTCTCGGGAACATCGACCCGGAGCTCCAGCTCGGCGTCCTCGATCAGATCCCGCGGGCCCGGTTCGTCGTCTGCGACACCATGAACTACTGGATCCAGGGCAAGAAGGACGCGCTGATGGCGCTCCTCGAGCGCGTGGACCTGCTGATGGTGAACGACAGCGAGGCCCGCGAGCTCTCGGGGGACTGGAACATCCACCGGGCGGGCCGCTGGATCCTGGCGCACGGCCCGAAGCGGGTGGTGGTCAAGCAGGGCGAGTACGGCGCGCTCATGATGGAGCCGGGGCGCACCTTCTACGCCCCCGCGTTCCCGCTCGAGGAGGTGTTCGATCCCACCGGCGCCGGCGACGCGTTCGCGGGCGGCTTCATGGGTTACCTGGCCCGCACCGGCAGCCTGACCGAGGACGGCCTCCGCTCCGCCATGATCTACGGCGCGGCCATGGGCTCCTACGCCGTCTCCCACTTCGGCATCCGCGGATTCGAGGGCGTGACGCTGATCGACGTGCAGCGGCGGGTGCGCACCTTCCGCGATCTCACCCACGTGCCGTTGGCCGAGCTGGTGCCGTGAGCGAGCCCAGCGGCGGCGGGCAGTACGCGGCGGCGGGGGTGGACCTCGCCGGCGCGGAGAGCGCCAAGGAGCGCATCGGCCGCCTCGTCGCGGGGACCCGGACCGCGCTGTCGGTGGGGGAGATCGGCGCGTTCGGCGGGATGGTGCGCGTGCCGCCCGGCATGCGCGACCCGGTGCTGGTGTTGAGCACCGACGGGGTCGGTACCAAGGTGCTGGTCGCGCTGGCGGCCGGGCGGCTCGACACGTGGGCGAGGACCTCGTGAATCACAGCGTGAACGACATCCTGTCCATGCCGCA
>DASWAI010000159.1:0-8635 GCA_036391215.1 Gemmatimonadales bacterium | reverse complement strand
TCCTGGCCCTGATGTACGCCGTCCGCCTCCTCGCCCATCGGCTGGGCCTGACCTTCGGCGTCGGAGCGGTGTCCATAGTCGCCGGACTCGCTCTCGCCACGTGGCTTCTCGCGCGAGAGGGCGAGAGCTGGCGCTCCCTCGGCTGGCGGCGACCACCCAGCATCGGGGCCGCCGCCGCCTGGACGATCGGCACGTTCCTCGTCCTGATCGCGGTCTTGCCGGCACTTCTGCAGCCGATTGCCGCCGCGCTGGGCCTTCCTCCACAGCACCTCGAGCGCCTGGGCGATCTGAGGGGCGACCTCATTCGCTTCCTGATCCTGCTGCTGCCACTCGGCTGGGGGACCGCCGCGTTCGGCGAGGAAATGCTGTTTCGCGGCTACTTCAACACCCGATTGGCCCGGGCCTTCGGTGGGGGACGCGTCGCTCTCGCCGCCGCGGCCGTCGGGCAGGCTGCGCTCTTCGGCCTGGTACACCTCTATCTCGGGCCGAAGGGCGTCCTCAACGCATTCGCGATCGGCCTCGTGTCCGCCGCCGTCTATGCGGCGAACGGCCGGAATCTCTGGCCCCTGATTCTCGCCCACGGACTGGTGGACACGGTCGGCCTGACTGCGCTCCGCCTCGGACTGCCGCACGTCGGGTAGCCCCGGCGAGGGGTCACTTCGCCGGCGAGCCCTCGCTGAGGTGATCCAGGCGGCCAGAGAGGTGCGTCTCCCGTACAACCCAACCGCGACCTCCTGACCCGCTCGTTCCTGCTTGCCCCCGCCGCCTGCGGCGCCTCGCCGTGGAGCCGGCGAGCGACACGATCGATGCGCTGTTCGCCTGCGGGCCATTGCGATACGTTCTGCATCACGGCGCCGGTCTACGGGTCGCGGGTACCGCGAGGTCGGCAGGCGTCACACAGCACTCCGGAGGGCAGAATGGCAGATCTCCAAGCCTTTGACCTTGACGGCCAGGTTGCCGTTGTCACCGGCGGCAATGGCGGCATCGGCCGTGCTATCGCGCTCGGACTAGCGGGCGCGGGCGCAAAGGTCGCCATTTGGGGCCGCAGTGGCGAGAAGAACGCGGCGGCCCTCGCGGCCCTCCGGACGCTGGGCGCTCCGGCGGTGGCTCTGCAAGTCGACGTCGCCGACCGGAGCCAGCTGCAGCCGGCGCTGGCCGCCGTCGAGAGCGCCCTCGGGCCGGTGTCGATTCTGGTCAACAATGCCGCGGTTGCGGCCTTTGGCGGTGTCCTGGAGCTTTCGCCGGAGGACTGGGATCGCGTCATCGAGACCGACTTGACGGCGTGTTTCCTTCTGGCCAAGTACGTCGCCCAGTCGATGACCACCCGGCGGGCCGGCAAGATCATCAACATCGCAAGTGCCTATTCGCTCTTTGGCTCCGCCCTCGTGCCATCGTACAGCGCGGCCAAGGGAGCGATCATCCAGCTGACGAAGTCCCTCGCGATTGAGCTCGCACCCCACAACATTCAGGTCAACGCCATTCTGCCGGGCTGGATCGACACCGACCTTACGGCACCGGTAAAGGGCATGCCGCTATACCAGGAGATCCTGACGCGAACGCCGGCCGGCCGTTTCGGGACGCCCGACGAATGCGCCGGGGCCGCGGTGTTCCTCGCGTCGGCGGCGGCACGCTTCGTGACAGGAACGGCGCTCGTGGTTGACGGAGGATACGCCATTCGCTGACGCGGGCCTCCATCGGGCCGCCCGGGTGAGCCTTGCCGCCCGACCGGCGGCCCGGCAGCTTAGGCGGGGTCGATACGGTGCAACCATACTCGCGCGATAGGCCCGTGTCTCTTCTCCACCCGACTTTCCAGGTCCGCGAAGCCGCGGTCGGCGACATCCCGCTGCTCGCACACCACCGCGGCGCGATGTTCCGGGACATGGGTCGTCTGGCATCGGGCGGAGAGGCGGCATTGGTCCGTGCGACCGCGGAGCATCTGCGCGATGCGATGCCACGAGGAGAGTACCTGGCCTGGGTGGCACAGAGCGGGGCGCCGCCGGAGCCGATCGGCGGAGCTGGTGTCCAGCTTCCGCCGATTCTCCCCCGCCCTGGCTCCGGCGGCGACGACGTCGAGTTCGGCCCGGAGGCCATCGTCCTCAATGTCTACGTGGAGCCCGCGTGGAGGCGACGCGGCGTGGGGGAAGCGTTGATGCGGACGGTCCTGACCGCGCTGGCCGAGCGGAAGGTGCGCCGGATCGTCCTGCACGCGTCGGATGAGGGCCGCCGCCTGTACGAGCGCCTGGGCTTCGTGCCGACGAACGAAATGCGACTCGAGACTCCACCAGCCGCATGACGCTTCCGGAGTCACCGACGCCGGCGCCGCCGGGCATGGTCCGGCTGCGGGTCGTCGATTCCATGGCCGCCCTCGTGCCGCGGGGCCTGGTCCCCGGCATCGAGGGCGTGCGCGCGTTGGCGGGCATCGCCGCCGGCACCGCCTGACCCGCGCCCATGCCATTCGAGCCCGTGCTTCCCGCAATCGCGAGCTACCTCGAATCGCTGGTCCCGCCGAGAGCGTCCGAGCTGGAGGCCATGGAAGCGGAAGCGGCGCGCACCGCGTTTCCCATCATTGGCCCGGCGGCCGGGTACTTCTGTTACCTGATCACTCGTCTCCTTCGCGCCCGCGCCGTATTCGAGCTGGGTTCGGGCTTCGGCTACTCCACCGCCTGGTTTGCCCGTGCGGTGCGGGAGAACGGCGGCGGCGCGGTGCACCATACTGTTTGGGATGCCGCGCTGTCCGCGCGTGCCCGCTCTCACCTCGGCGCTCTGGGCTTCGCCGATCTGATCCAGTACCACGTCGGCGAAGCCGTACGGACGTTGCGGGGGACGCCCGGCCCATACGACCTCATCTTCAACGACATCGAGAAAGCCGGCTACCCGGCGGCGTTGCCGGTCATCCGGGAGCGTCTCCGTCCGGGGGGCGTGCTCATCGTCGACAACCTCTTCTGGCACGGCCGGGTACTCGATCCCGAGGATCGCTCGGAGGACACCGCCGGGGTCCGCGAGTTCACCCGACTCATCACCACCGACCCCGGCTGGATCGCGACGCTGGTGCCGATCCGTGACGGGCTGCTGCTGGCCTGCCGGCGCTGAGCGCCCGGCCTGAGACCCGCATGCGCCTGGTCTCGTGGAACATCCTCGCGGGCGGGGGGTCGCGTTGCAGAGCGATCGTCGCGAGGCTCGCGGGGCTGGGCCTCGTGGACCTCTGGCGCCGAGAGCATGGTGATACCCGGGAGCATACCTGGTTCAGCCACCCGGGCCGGGGCCGCCCGGGCCGCGGGTTCCGCATCGATCATGCGTTCGCCTCTCCGAGCCTCGCCGACCGCGTGACCAGCTGCCGCTACGATCATGCGGTGCGCACGGGCGGGTGGTCGGACCACTCGCTGCTCATCGTGGAGCTGGCGCCGAAGTCCCCCGCCGTTCGCCCGCTCGCCTTTTCCACTGGCACGCGGTAGAATTGCCCGGATGCCGCCAAAAGAGCTGACGCTGCGGGCCCTCGTCCTCGGGGCCCTGATCACCACGGTCTTCACGGCCGCGAACATCTACCTCGGCCTCAAAGTGGGGCTCACCGTCGCGTCGTCGATCCCCGCGGCGGTGATCTCGATGGCGATCCTGAGCGCGGTCAAGGACTCCTCGATCCTGGAGAACAACATCGTCCAGACCGTGGCGTCCGCGGCCGGCACCCTCTCGGCGATCATCTTCGTGCTGCCGGGGCTCGTGATCGTCGGCTGGTGGACCGGATTCCCCTTCTGGCAGTCCTTTCTCATCTGCGTGAGCGGAGGCGTGCTGGGGGTGCTCTTCACGATCCCGCTCCGGCGCGCGCTCGTCACCACCTCCGACCTGCCCTACCCCGAAGGCGTCGCCGCGGCCGAGGTGCTCAAGGTGGGCTCGGGCACGCGGGGGGAGACGACGGACGAGACGGGCGAAGCGAAAGAGGGGCTCACCGCCGTCGTCCTGGGCTCCCTCGCGTCCGCGGGCCTCGCCATCGTCACGGGCACGCGCATCGCCGCGGCCGAGGTCACCGGCTTCTTCCGCCTGGGCGACACGGCGTCGAGCGGGTACAACGTCGCCTGGTCCCTCGCGCTCCTCGGTGCCGGCCACCTCGTCGGCCTGTCGGTCGGCATGGCGATGCTCACCGGGCTCGTGATCGCGTGGGCGATCGCCGTGCCGATCCTGACGTCGCTGCAACCCGCCGCCGCCGGCGTGGCCCTCGCCGCCCACACGACGGACATCTGGCGCACCCAGGTCCGGTTCATCGGCGCCGGCGCGATCGGCGTCGCCGCGATCTACACGCTGGGGACGCTGGCGAAACCGGTCCTGAGCGGGCTCGTCCGCACTCTCGCCGCCTCGCGTTCCACGGGCGAGGCCCCGGCCGACGATCGCGACCGGGACCTCTCGCCCGCGTGGATTCTCGGGCTCACCGCCGTCTCCCTCGCCATCGCCGCCTGGCTGGCCTTCAGCTTCGCGCGGGGCACGGTGCTGGCGCCGAGCGCGCTGAAGCTCACCCTGGTCGCCGTGCCGTTCGTCCTGGTCGTCGGATTCATCATCGCCGGGATCTGCGGCTATATGGCGGGCCTCATCGGGGCCTCGAACAGCCCGATCTCCGGCGTCGGCATCCTGTCCATCGTCATCTGCGCCTCGGCGCTCGCCGTCACCGTGGCGCCGACACCGGAGACCCGACCCGCGCTGGTGGCGCTCGCCCTCTTCGTGACGGCCATCGTCTTCGCCTGCGCCACGATCTCGAACGACAACCTGCAGGATCTGAAGACCGGGCAGCTGGTGGGCGCGTCTCCGATGCGCCAGCAGATCGCGCTCATCGTCGGCGTGGGCGCCGGCGCGGCGGTGATCCCTCTGGTACTGAACCTGCTGGCCAAGGCCTACGGGTTCGCGGGAGCCGCGAACGTCGGAGTCCTCGCGCCCAATCCGCTCCCGGCGCCGCAGGCGACGCTCATCTCGGCGCTCGCCCAGGGCGTGATCGGCGGCAACCTCGAATGGAAGATGATCGGCGTCGGCGCGCTGGTCGGCGTGGGACTCATCCTGCTCGATACGACCCTCGGCGCGTTGAAGAAGCTGCGCATTCCGCCCCTCGCAGTCGGCATCGGGATCTATCTGCCGATGTCCGCGACCTTCGCCGTCGTCGTCGGCGCAGTGCTCTCCCATTGGTACGACGGGCGGGCCCGCCTGACCCCGAACCCCGACCGCGCCGAGCGGCTGGGGACGCTGGTGGCGTCGGGATTGATCGTGGGCGAGAGCGTCTGGGGCGTGATCAACGCCGGCCTGATCGTCGGCCTCTCGAGCGAGGCGCCCATCGCGCTCGTGCCCGAGAGCTTCGCCCTCGCCCCGTGGCTCGGACTGATCGGCTTCGTGGGCGTGATCGTCTGGTTGTACGGGTGGATGCTGCGTCGCGCGGCGGCCGCGCGCTAGCAGGCGCTGTCGCGGGCCCCACCCCGGGTCTTCGAGCTCGAGAGCCCTCGCATGGGAGTGCCGGAGACCGTCCGCCAGGCGCTCGCCGAGCGCTACCTGATCGAACGCGAGCTTGGCCGCGGCGGCATGGGGGCCGTCTATCTCGCGCGCGACCTCCGCCACGACCGCCCCGTCGCCCTCAAGGTCCTCCTGCCCGCGCTGGCCGCCAACGCCGGCGCCGAACGGTTCCAGCGCGAGATCCACTTCGCCGCCCGGCTCCAGCATCCCCCCATCCTGACCGTGCTCGAATCCGGCAAGGTGAGCGACCCCAGGCGGGAGTGGGGCACCTCTGGTTCACGATGCCGTTCGTCGACGGGGAATCGCTCCGCGACCGGCTGCGCCGGGAGGGCCGGCTCCCGCTGGAGGACGCGCTCCGGACCACCACCGAGGCCGCTCGGGCGCTCGAGTACGCGCACCAGCACGGCGTCATTCACCGCGACATCAAGCCCGAGAACATCCTGCTGACCCGGGACGGCACCACCCTGCTGGCCGATTTCGGGATTGCCCGCGCGGCCGGCGGGGATGACGGACGACGCGGAGCTCGACGCCCGGGCCGACCTGTACTCCCTGGCCTCGGTGCTCTTCGAGATGCTGGCCGGCGAGCCGCCCTTCACCGGGCGGAGCGTGCACGCGATCGTGGCCCGGCGGCTCACCGAGCCGCCCCCCAGCGTGCGGGCGCCCCGCGTCCCCCGGGAGACGCCGCCTGAGCCAGCGTCTTGCCCGTGGCAGACTCTCTGACTAATGTCAGATAAATGAGCACCGTCGCGCAAGTCCGCAGCTTCAATCGAACCGTCACCCACCGGATCGGAGTCCTGGAGGGTCACTTCCTCGGACGCGCTCGCTCGCTCGCGGCATCCCGCCTCCTCTTCGAGATCGGCCCGGACGGCATCGAGGTCCGGCACCTTCGCGCCCGCCTGGACCTGGACTCCGGGTACGCCAGCCGCCTGCTTCGAGGCCTGGAGGCCGAGGGCCTCATCCGCACGGGCCGATCGTCCAGCGACGCCCGAGCGCGGTGGGTGACGCTCACGCCCGCTGGCCGCAAGGAGCTGGCTGCGTTGAATCGGCTTTCGGACAAGGCCGCGGCGTCACTCCTCGACCGGCTCAACGAGACGCAACGGGGCGCCCTCGTTGCGGCCATGGAAACCGTCGAGCGCCTCCTCCTGGCCGGCGCAGTCCGTCTGGACGTGGAGGATCCCCGAAGCCTCGCTGCCCGGTATTGCCTCGGGCGCTATTTCGAGGAGCTGGCCACGCGGTTCGAGACCGGTTTCGATCCCGCGCGCAGCATATCTGCGGCTGCAAGTGAGCTCACACCGCCGCATGGGTTCTTCGTCCTGGCCACACTGAATGACGAGCCGGTCGGCTGCGGCGCCCTGAAGTGCCATGCGGCCCATGGCGAGATCAAGCGCATGTGGGTCGCGCCCTCCTTCCGCGGGCTCGGCATCGGGAAGCGCATTCTGGATCGTCTCGAGGCGCTCGCGCAGGAACGGCGCCTTCCGCTGCTTCGTCTGGAGACGAACAAGGCGCTCACCGAGGCCCAATCGCTCTACAAGAGTTGCGGCTATCGCGAAGTCAGACCCTTCAACGACGAGCCGTATGCGCATCACTGGTTTGAGAAAGCGCTAAGGCCCGCCAGGCAAGGCCGGCATCCATCCGAAAGGACGCACCCATGCCCTTCGGCCCGACGACGTTCACGCTGATTCACGTGGTGCTGAGTCTCGTCGGGATCTTCGCGGGGCTGGTCGTCGCGGGAGGGCTCGTCGCCGGGAGGCGGCTCGACGGCTGGACCGGCCTCTTCCTGGCCCCCACCGTCCTGACCAATGTCACGGGGTTCGGTTTCCCCTTCGTCGCCTTCCTGCCGTCCCACGCCGTTGCCATTCTCTCGCTCATCGTCTTGTGCGCCGTGCTCGTCGCGCGCTACTGGAAGCGCCTCGCCGGGTCATGGCGCCGGGTCTACGTAGTGGGAGCGGTGGTCGCGCTCTACCTGAACGTGTTCGTCCTGCTCAACCAGCTGTTCCGCAGGCTGCCGGCCCTGCTCGTCGCTGCCCTGACCCAGAAGGAGCCGCCGTTTCTGGCGACCCAGCTCCTCGTGCTGGCGCTGTTCGTCTGGCTGGGAAGAGCGGCGGTGAAGGGGTTCCGCGGGGAGGCAGCCGCCCCGGCTGGATGAGCAGGGTTGGGTCGTAGAGGACGCTCCATATGACCGACATCTGGCTGCGGGTTACTCACATCGGCGGGCCCACGGCCCTTCTGGAGCTCGGCGGGCTACGGTTCCTCACCGATCCGACATTCGACCCCGCGGGTACGGCGTACCCGACACCGGTCTACACGTTGCGCAAGACGGCCGGGCCGGCCCTGCCGGCGGCGGCGGTCGAGCCGCTGGACGCCGTGCTGCTCAGCCACGACCATCACTTCGACAATCTCGACCATGCAGGGCGGGCCATGCTGGCCCGCGCGAGGACGGTGCTCACCACGCCCGCCGGTGCGGCGAGGCTGGGAAACGGAGCCGTGGGCCTCGCCCCGTGGCAGACCGTTGCCGTGCCAGGGCCGGGGGTGCGCGCGGTCCGCGTGACGGCCACGCCCGCGCGCCACGGCCCGGCCGACGGCGACCGGGGACCGGTGACGGGGTTCGTGCTGAGCCCCGACGAGCATCCGGAACGCTGTGTCTACGTCTCGGGAGATACCGTCTGGTACGAAGGCCTCGCCGAGGTCGCGCGCCGTTTTCCCGTCCGGGTGGCCTGCCTGTTCATGGGAGCGGCGCGCGTGCGCGAGGTGGGTCCGCAGCACTTGACTCTAACCGCCGCGGAGGGGATCGAGGCCGCCCGCGCCTTCGCGGAAGCGATCATCGTTCCGCTCCACTACGAAGGCTGGGCCCATTTCTCCGAGGGCCCCGGCGACATCGACGCGGCGTTTGCGGGCGCCCACCTGAAGCATCGCCTGCGCCTGTTGCGGCCGGGCGGGACCGCCGAGTTCCCGGGCTGACGCCGTGGACGGCCTCAGCGAGCCGCGCCAGCCAGGTCGCTTATCACCCCCGCCAACCGCCGCACCCGGGCCGGATCGCTCGACCGGCTCGCGTCGCGCTCCACATCGGCCGCCAGCCGGGTCAGCGTGCCTCCCTGCTTCGTGCCCCGTTGCGTCTCCGCCTGCTTGAGCGTCTTCGCCACGCTCGACACGCGGTTCT
>DASWAI010000158.1:0-4321 GCA_036391215.1 Gemmatimonadales bacterium | reverse complement strand
TTGTATCGCAACGCCGGGGTCCTGGAGGAGAAGCTCGCCGCCATTCCGCTCCTGACCGACGTCACCAGCGACCTGCTGATCAAGAACCCGCAGGCGCGCATCCAGGTGGACCGGGACCGGGCGGCGTCGCTCGGGCTCACCGCCAACCAGATCGAGTCCACCCTCTACAACGCGTACGGCTCACGCCAGATCTCGACGATCTACACGCCCACGGACCAGTACTGGGTCATTCTCGAGGTGCTGCCCGAGTACCAGAGGGATCTCCCCGCTCTCGACCAGCTCTACATCCGCTCGGCCGGCGGTGATCTCGTGCCGCTCTCGGCAGTAGCGCATTTCTCCACGGACGTGGGCCCGCTCAGCGTGAGCCATGCCGGCCAGCTGCCGGCGGTGACGCTCTCGTTCAACCTGGCGCCCGGCGTCTCGCTGGGCGCCGCGGTGGCCGCGGTGCAGCACGCGGCCGACGAGACCCTGCCGGCCACGATCAGCACCTCGTTCGCCGGCACCGCGCAGGCCTTCCAGGACGCCCAGCGCGGCCTGCTGGGCCTGCTCTTCGTGGCGATCCTGGTGATCTATCTGGTGCTGGGCATCCTGTACGAGAGCTTCGTGCACCCGCTCACGATCCTCTCGGGGCTGCCCTCGGCGGGCTTCGGCGCGCTCCTCACGCTGCTCATCTTCGGCTACGACCTGAACGTCTACGCGTTCGTCGGCCTCATCCTGCTGGTCGGGATCGTGAAGAAGAACGCGATCATGATGGTGGACTTCGCCGTCGAAGCCGAGCGCCGGGAGCACAAGCCGGCCGAAACGGCGATCGTCGAGGCGTGTCTGGTGCGGTTCCGGCCGATCATGATGACCACCATGGCGGCGCTCCTCGGCACCCTGCCGATCGCCCTCGGCGCCGGCGCCGGCGCCGAGTCCCGCCGGCCGCTCGGGGTGGCTGTGGTCGGGGGGCTCGCCTTCTCCCAGCTGGTCACGCTCTACCTGACGCCGGTGGTCTACACCTACTTCGACCGGCTCCAGCAGCGCTTCGGCCGGAGCCGGCCCGAGCCCGCGCCGACCGGGGAGCCCGTGCCGGTGGGCGTCGGGGCCAACGGCGAGAGGTGAGCCGCTCCGGGGCCGGGGGGCCGGCTCACGGCCCGCCCGGCGCGGAATCGACCCCCACATCCACCGACGCCCATCCTCCCTCCGGTCCAGCGTAGCGAAGGTCGTACAGGCGCACGACGGACGGCTCGCCCGGCGGAATGACGGCCGCGGGGAACCGCGACCAGCCGAGAAAGGCCGCCCCCTCGGGTGACGCCGCCGCCGCCTTGGCCGCCGGCGAGCCGAGCCCCTTGGCAACGAGGCCCGGTTCGAGCGTCAGGTGGGGCGAGGCCGTCCATCGAAACGTCCCGCGCCGGTAGCCGCCCCGGGTCACCAGGACCACCAAGCGCCGGAACGGGTTGACCGGCACGGGGGCCAGCATGAGGTCCCCCACGGGCGCCACGCCGGCCCGAGCCGCCTCACGCCGCGCGATCCCCCGCCCCGCCACGTTCGACAGCAGCATCAGCCCGATGTACCCGCACGCGACGGCCAGCGCTCCGCGCGCGGGCCGGGCCGACTGCTCCGGGGACGCACCCCGGCGGCGGCGCCGGATCGCGAGCGCCGCCCCCACGCCGAAGAGAAGCCAGAGCCAGGGATCCACGATGAAAAGGGCATCGGCGTGGAACCAGCGTCCCGAGAACGGCATCAGCAGCCGCACTCCGTACGTGTTCAGCAGGTCCAGCAGCGGATGGGAGAGTACGGCAACGGCGGCAACGGTGAGCAGCCCCATCGGGTCGGCGCGCTGGTCCCCGCGGCGCCGGACGAGCCGGTCCCAGCCGAGCACGAGCGCCGCGAGCAGGACGGGCAGCACTAGCATGGCGAGCAGGCCGTGGGTCCAGCCGCGGCGGACGCCGAGCGCGAACACCGGGTCGCGGAGATAGGCGAGCGCGTCCAGGTCGGGGAGGTTGGCCCCGATCAGGGCCGTGGGCACGGCCAGCGGTGTCCGGCGGCGGAGGCCGGCCTCGGCCAGGACGGCGCCGGCGAGCGTGTGGCAGAGGTTGTCCATGGCGGAAGGTAAGGCCGGGGCTCTTGCCCTCGGGGCGGCGCGTCGTTATCGTTCCATCCGGATTGACGGATACAACATGACCGACCTCAGCATCCTGGACCGCCTCACCGCGCTGGCCGACTCCACCCGGAGCCGGCTCCTGCTCGTGCTGGACCGGCACGAGCTCACGGTCTCGGAGCTGTGCCAGGTACTCCAGCTCCCCCAATCCACGGTGAGCCGGCACCTCAAGATCCTGAGCGACGACGGCTGGGTGGTCGCCCGGGCGGAGGGGACGAGCCGGCGTTACACGGCGGCGCCCTCGCTCGAGCCCGGGGCCAAGCGGCTCTGGCAACTGGTGCGGGGGCAGGTCGCCGAAGATGTCACCGCGGAGCAGGACGCGGAGCGGCTCCGGAGCGTGCTGGCCGAGCGGCGGACGCGGTCGGAGCAGTTCTTCTCGAGCTCAGCCGGGCAGTGGGATGCGCTCCGCACCGAGCTTTTCGGCCAGCGGACGGAGCTGGCGGCGCTCCCCGGGCTCCTGGACGAAACCTGGGTGGTGGGAGACCTGGGCTGCGGGACAGGCCAGCTCACGGGGGCCCTCGCGCCGTACGTCGGGCGGGTGATCGCGGTGGACCAGTCCCGCGCCATGCTCGCCGCCGCGCGCACGCGGCTCCAGGAGCTCGACAACGCCGAACTGCGCCAGGGCGAGCTCGAGGCGCTGCCGATCGCGGACGGCGAGCTGGACGCGGCCGTGCTGTTCCTGGTCCTGCACTACCTGGCGGAGCCGGCGCAGGCGCTGGCCGAGGCCTGCCGGACGCTCAAGCCCGGCGGCCGGCTCCTGGTGGTGGACATGACCCCGCACGGCCGCGAGGAGTACCGGCAGACGATGGGCCACCTGTGGCAGGGCTTCTCCGGGGAGCAGATGCACGGCTGGCTGGCAGAGGCGGGGCTCGAGGCGGTCCGGTACCGCGTGCTGCCGGCGGACGCGCGGGCCAAGGGCCCCGGGCTCTTCAGCCTGACGGCCCGACGGCCCCACGGCGAGAAGGCCGAGACAGCTGAGAAGAGACGGAAGGTCCGGGCTGTACCGGGGGCGGCCGGCCGCACAAGATTCCATTCGTAGGAACGACAACACTCGCATCGAGGACTCGAAGCATGACGACCGCAGTGACCGAGAAGCGCGCCGGAGTGGAGCGCCTGCCGTTCAAGGTGAAAGACCTCGGCCTGGCCGAGTGGGGCCGCAAGGAAATCCGGCTCGCGGAGCAGGAGATGCCCGGCCTCATGGCCCTGCGCGCCGAGTACCGGAACAAGCGGCCGCTGGCAGGCGCCCGGATCATGGGTTCGCTGCACATGACGGTGCAGACCGCCGTGCTCATCGAGACCCTCGTCGAGCTCGGGGCGGACGTCCGCTGGGTCTCGTGCAACATCTTCTCGACCCAGGACCACGCGGCGGCCGCGGTGGCCGTGGGTCCGGACGGCACCGCCGACCGTCCCAGTGGCATCGCGGTGTTCGCCTGGAAAGGCGAAACGCTGGAGGAGTACTGGTGGTGCACCGACCAGGCCCTGACGTGGCCGGACGGCAAGGGGCCCAGCCTCCTGCTCGATGACGGCGGCGACGCCACGCTCCTGGTGCACCGGGGCGCGGACTTCGAGGCCGCCGGCCGCGTCCCCGATTTCGACGCCGCCAACGATCCGGAGGAGTGGGGCGTGATCCTCAACCTCCTGCGGGAGGAGCAGCGGAAGCATCCGGGCCGCTGGACCCGGCTGGCTGCGGACATCCGTGGCGTCTCGGAGGAGACGACCACCGGCGTGCACCGGCTCTACGAGATGATGCAGGCCGGCACGCTCCGGTTCCCCGCGATCAACGTCAACGACGCCGTGACCAAGTCGAAGTTCGACAACCTTTACGGGTGCCGGCACTCGATCATCGACGGGCTCAACCGCGCCACCGACGTGATGCTCGCCGGCAAGGCGGTCGTGGTCTGCGGCTACGGCGATGTGGGCAAGGGCTGCGCCCAGGCGCTCAAGGGGCAGGGCGCGCGCGTCATCATCACCGAGATCGACCCGATCTGCGCGCTGCAGGCGGCGCTCGAGGGCTACCAGGTCACCACGCTCGAGGACGTGGTCGACACGGCCGACATCTTCATCACGGCGACCGGCAACAGGGGGATCATCACCGTCGACCACATGCGCCGCATGAAGGACAAGGCGATCGTCGGCAACATCGGCCACTTCGACAACGAGATCGACATGGCCGGGCTCAAG
>DASWAI010000157.1:0-11414 GCA_036391215.1 Gemmatimonadales bacterium | reverse complement strand
CGGGTACCGTGGCGTTCCTCGGCTACGGCAGCTCGCTCGAGACGGACGCGGAGTTCAACTGGTCGCGGCTGCGGCGACAGAATGACGGGTTCTTCGTGAAGCTGGCGTACCAGGTGCGGAGGTAAAGAGTGGTGAGTCACGCTGAGCCGCCGGTGGCTGCTTACCGCCTACCGTCCGCCCCCCGCGCTTACTCCCCTGGGACGGGCTCGAACAGAATCCCGGCCGGGCCGGGCCCCTCCACGAGGTGATACCGGACCCACTCGAGCTGCACGCGGGCGACCTGCCGGGCCGCGCAGCGCACCCGGGAGGAGAGCTGCGGGGCGAGCAGGAAGAGCCTGGGCGGCAGGGAGAAATTGATCGCCTGTCCCCGGAGCATGCGCCGGAGATTCGGCGTGTTGCGAGCCACCCAGTCGGCGTGGGCGAGCCCTCGAACGAGGAGCTCGTCGCCCGCCGTCGTGTCGAAGTCGATGATCGTGAGCTGGCTCGCCCGATCGACCGCAAGGAGATCGATCTCGCCGCAGGGCGCGCAGGGAATCCCGGCGTCGACGATCCGCAAGCCCGGCTCGAGCGCTCCCGGGAACTCTCTCAAGGCCGCCCCCACCTGCTCCCGAGTGACCTCCGCCGCCGGCCGAAGCACGATGGGGGTCGGCGGGGCGTCTTCGCGCGGGAGCGGCCGCCCGGCCCACGGGCTCCGGGGATCCAGGTTGCCCGGGTCGGCCTGCTGCGAAAGAAACAGGTGCGAGACGTCCTCCAACCCCCGCCCGAGGGGCCGGTCCGCGCGGCCGGCATCCGGCCCGCTTGGGCCGGCCGGCTCAGGCCGACTCATCGTCCTGCGCCCGTGAAGGCACCAGCTCGACGATTTGCGACTCTTCGAGCACGAGGAGCGAGTCGTCGCCGCCGAACGGGCTCGGCTCGACGGCCGCATTGCGGGGATCGCGGCACCATTGGCCGTCGATCACGTAGCGGTACCGATAGCGGCCGGGCGCGAGCTTGAGCGTCCGCTTCCAGACCTGGCCGGCCGGCTCCATCTCGCCGCTCGCGGGCCTCCAGTCGTTGAAGTCGCCCGCGACCTGGACCTGCGCCGCGTTCGGCGCCTCCACGATGAACATCACGCCGTCGGGCGTCACCTCCGGAGCCGTTGCGCTGCCGAGATCTTCGGCGGGGCCGACGGAGACCTCCTGTCCCAGGACTTCGCCGGCGAGCGCTTGATAGTCCTCGAAGCCCGCCGAGTACCGCGCGTAGCGGGTGATCGGCAGGCCATGGCTGGCGGCCTCCGCGAGCTTGACACTCTGGCGAACCACGGTCGCGAAGTGCCGGCCTGGCAGGTGACGGTGCACCTCGTCGAGCACCGCCCTCACGAACGGCGTGCGGCCGGGATACAGCGTGACCAGCACCCGCGCCGAGATCCGGTGCCCCGTTTCCCGCTCCAGCAGATCGAAGGTCTCGAACAGCTTCCCGATGCCATGCAGCGAGAAGAAGCTCGGATCCATCGGGATCACGGCTTCGTTGCAGGCCTTGAGCGCGTTGAAGGTCAGCAGCCCGACGTTCGGCGGGCAGTCGACGATCACGTAGTCGTAGCGGCCGTCCACCCGAGCCAGCGCCCAGGCCAGGACGTTTTCCCGGCCGGGAGCGCCGGCGAGCGCCTCGGGGACCGCGCTGAGGAGAATGTCGGCGGGGGCGAGATCGAAGTTCTCGCCCACTGTCCGGGTGACATCGGCGAGGGTGATGTCGGATCCGCGGATTCTGCTCAGGAAGACGTCGTACATCGTGCGGGAGGGGACGCCGTCACCGGCCGGGAGGCCGAGGGTGGAGTGCCCTTGCGGGTCCATGTCCACCAGCAGCACCCGCCGTCCGGCCAGCGCGAGAAAGGCCGACAGGTTGATCGCCGTGATGGTCTTGCCGCACCCGCCCTTCTGGTTGACGACCGCGATCGTCCGCATGGCGCCCCCTTGCTCGGTTGGTTCCTTGCGGGGAGTCCGGCGCACGCGAGGCACGCCGGTATTGCCAGGCTGTGTGAAGGAGTAGTAGCGGGGTCGACGCCAGGCAACGGGTCGAACGCCCGGCCGCGTCACGTCCTGCCAAGGCGCACGCGGTGAGCTTCTGTTGGCAATCCGCTCTCCGTCCGGCCAAATTTCCTCCCATTCGGATCACGGCGGCAGCTCGGTTTGGGGGCTTGTTCGCAGCCATTCGCGATCGCTGCGCACTCGCGCGCGAAATGACCCGGAGATGGGGAGGACCGCATGTACATTGATCCGGCCGCCGGGAGCATGGTTCTCCAGGTGCTGATCGCTGGCGTCCTCGCCGCGACGGCGACCATCAAGAGCGTGCGGGATGCCGTCAAGCGCTTCGTCCAGGGGCTATTCCGCAGGCGCAAGGACCGATGATCGCGGAGGTGGACCGAGGCTCGTTTCGCGACCCGAGCGGCTTCGTCTACACTGCGGACGGCTCGCTCTACCGCCAGGTGAACCGCGTCTTCGCCGAGGAGTTCGACGCGTGCGTGGCGTCAGGACTCTACGACGATCTCACGGCCGCCGGGTGGCTGGTCCCGCACCGTGTCGTGGGCCTGGAGCGGCGGGCGACCCCCGACGCGCATGCGGTGATCGAGCCGATGCGCATCGAGTTCCTCTCGTATCCGTACGAGTGGTCGTTCGGGGAGCTGCAAGACGCCGCCCTCCTGACCCTCGACGTGCAGACGCGCGCGCTCGCCCGCGGGTTCGTCCTCCGCGACGCGAGCGCGTACAACGTTCAGTTCCGGGACGCGCGCCCCCTCTTCATCGACACCCTCTCGTTCGAGCGTTACCGCGAGGGGGAGCCGTGGGCGGCGTACAAACAGTTCTGCGAGCATTTCCTCGTGCCGCTCGCGCTCATGAGCACGCGCGACATCCGCTGCGGCCGGCTCCAGCGCGAGTACCTGGACGGCATACCGCTCGACCTGGGAAGCGTGCTCCTCCCTCGGCGTACCTGGGCGCGCGTCGGCATGTTGCTGCACCTCCACATGCACGCGCGGGCCACGAAGCACTACGAGGGGGCGTCCGTGGCCGCCGTGACGCGGACCCGCCGCCTGAACCGGCGCGGGCTGCTCGAGCTGGTGGCAAACTTGCGCGGGACCGTGGAGGCGCTCACGTGGCGGCCAGCGGGCACCCAGTGGGCAGACTACGCGAAGGACCACAACTACTCCGAGGCCGCGTTGGCCGCGAAGCGGCGCCTCCTTCGCGGCTATCTCGCCTCGGTCGCCCCCCGCACCGTGTGGGACCTCGGGGCGAACACCGGCGTGTTCAGCCGCGTGGCGCGGGAGGTGGCTCCGTCGGTCGTCTGCTTCGACTCCGACCCCGCCGCCGTGGAGTTGAACTACCGGCAGGCCCGCGGCGGCGCCGAGACCGGGCTCCTCCCCTTGCAGCTCGATCTCATGAGCCCTTCCCCCGCGACCGGCTGGGCTCAGGAGGAGCGCCTCTCCCTCACCGCCCGTGGCCCGGCGGACGCGCTTCTCGCGCTGGCGCTCGTCCACCACTTGGCCATCGCCAACAACGTCCCCCTCCTGCGCGTCGCGGAGGCCTTCGCGCGGCTCGGCCGGACGCTGGTGATCGAGTGGGTTCCGAAATCCGATTCGCAGGTCGAGCGGCTGCTCCGCAACCGCCCGGACATCTTCCCGGACTATACCCAGGAGGGGTTCGAGCGAGCGTTCACGCGACACTACGAAATCCTGGCGCACGAGCGCATCGGTGACTCACAGCGCTCGCTCTACCTGATGCGGGGCCGGGCATAGGTGCGCGTCCCCGCCGGGCGGTTCTGGCCGCTCCTCTACCCGCCGCTCTTCGCCGCCGCGCTCGTGCTCGGCATCGCGGGGCAAAGCGCGGGGCAGTATGGAACGTCCGACCTCATGCAGGTCCTTGCCACCGTGATCGTCGCGACCGCGCTCGTAGTCGCGGTGGTCTTCGCGGCGGTCAGCGCGTTCGAGCGGTCAGACCGCTCAGCGCCGCTCGCGGCGGGGCTGGCCATGCTCCCGGTCGCGTGGTGCTTCTACTACATCCCCGCGCGGAGCGCCTTTCCCGCCGTCAGCCCCCAACTCTCCGAGGACCGCGTTCTCGTCCCCCTCGGCCTCGTCATGACGCTCGCGGCGGTGACTTGGCTCCTGCGCCAATCGGGCAGCCGGCTAGTCGGGGTGAGCGCGTTCATGGTCCGGTTCGGCCTCCTGCTCGTTGTCATGGTCAGTGTCCGGGTGGCGGCCTCGCACGCGCGGGAGCCGCAGATGGCGAAGCGGAGCGCCCTCGTGCGGGAGCTCGCGCGCCCCCTGCGCACCATCGGTGCGCCGCCGCCGGGCCGGAACATGCCGCCGCGGGACATCTATCTCATCGTACTCGACGGACACGCGAACGCCCGGGTCCTCAGGGAGGTCTTCGGCTTCGACAATGCGCAATTCGAGGACAGCCTCCGCGCGCTCGGGTTCCTGGTGCCGCGGGACATGCGGAGCAACTACGTACAGACCTATCTGTCGGTCGCGTCGCTGCT
The DNA here is from genome assembly GCA_036391215.1 of Gemmatimonadales bacterium. Lineage (GTDB taxonomy): Bacteria > Gemmatimonadota > Gemmatimonadetes > Gemmatimonadales > GWC2-71-9 > DASQPE01. The sequence goes on along the minus strand of DASWAI010000157.1, from coordinate 6,908 downwards.
GAATGCCTCCCATCTGACGCAGCTCTCGGAGGACGCCGGCCTCACGAGCATGGACCACTCATTACCCACGTACCTCGTGAAGAACAACCGCGCGGCACGATTCCTCAGGGCGCACGGTTACAAGTACGTGCTCTTCCCGTCGGCGTGGTGGGCGGCCACGGCGAACAGCCCGCTGGCTGACAAGGAGTTCGACCCGCATCCGGACATCGGGCTGGTGCAGGAGGTCCGCCGCACGGAGTTCCGGCTCGCGGTGCTGCGGTCCACGTTGCTGCGCTATGCCGTGAGGACGGATCGGGCCCCCGTACCTCTGGAGCAACAGTTCCTTCGCTCATTCGAGGGCCTGCGCGAGGTCTCCGCCGACCCGGCCCCGACGTTCGCGTTCGCCCACGTCCTCCTGCCGCACGTGCCGTATGTGCTGGACGCGAGCTGCCACCTGCTCGAACACGGAATCCCGGACGATGAGGAAGCCGACACCCCCGAACAGCGGGTGGACTACGTGGACCAGGTACGGTGCGTCGACCACCTGGTGCTCGATCTCGTGACGACGCTGCTCAGGCGGTCGTCCACGCCGCCGATCATCCTCGTGGTGGGCGACCACGGCTCCCGGTTCGCGGATGTCGGCTTCTACGGACATCCGGAGAGCGTCTCGACCGCGTTCATCCGCGAGCGATTCGGGGCATTCGGCGCCTTCTACCTTCCGGCGGGGGGCGACAGCACGTTTCGGGAGCCGGTCACGCTGGTGAACGTCCTCGGGAACGTGCTTCGCTACTACTTCAACGCCGACCTTCCGCCGAGCCCGGACGAGATGTACGTCTCGGGCCAGCACCTTTACCAGTTCTACCCCGTGGACCCTCGACGGTACCTGGGGCGGGACGGGAACCCCACGCCGGATGAGCGGCGCCCCCCGGAGGCACGCCCGTGACCGATGGATCGGGCAGGACGATTCCCCGTCGTACCTTCGTCGCCACGCTGGCCGCGAGCGCAGCGGTGCCGTGGCCCCGCGTGCTCCGGAGCGACCCGCGCGTATCCCAGCTCACCGACGGCACGCTCCACTTTGCCTCGGCGACCGTCCTGGCCGAAGCCATCCGCCAGAAGAAGGTCTCGTCGGCGGAGGTCGTGGAGGCCTGCCTGCGCCGGATCGAGCAGGTGAATCCGAAGCTCAACGCCGTGGTACAGCTGATCGCCGATACGGCGCGGGCCGGCGCCCGCCAGGCGGACGCGGACCTCGCTCTCGGGAAGCTCCGCGGTCCGCTCCACGGCGTCCCGTTCACCGTAAAGGACTCGTTCGAGACCGCCGGCGTGATCTCGACCGCGGGCACGCAGGGGTGGGCGAAGCGAATCCCGGCGGAGGACGCGACGATCGTCGCGCGCATCCGGGCGGCCGGGGCGATCCTCCTGGGCAAGACCAACACGCCCGAGTTCACCTGGTCCGACGAGACCGACAACCTGGTCTACGGCCGCACGTCCAATCCCTACGACCTCACCCGCACGCCGGGCGGGAGCAGTGGCGGCCCGGCCGCCATTCTCGCCTCCGGCGGCTCACCGCTCGACGTGGGGAGCGACACCGGGAACAGCATCCGGATGCCGGCGCACAACTGCGGCATCACCGGGATCAAGCCCACGGCCGGCCGAGTGTCCAAGGGCGGTCACGCGATCTCCTATCGCGGCATTCTCGAGTCATGGACCCAGGTCGGCCCGATGGCCCGGTTCGTCGAGGATCTCGTGCTCGTCTTGCCTTTGGTGTCCGGCGTGGATGGGCGCGACCCCCACGCGGCCCCCGCGCCGCTGCTCGACCCCGGCCGCGTGGACGTCCGCGGGCTGCGCGTAGTCGTCTTCACCGACAATCCGCTCCGTACGCCGACGCCCGAGACCGTCAGCACCGTGGAAGCGGCCGCGGCGGCGCTCCGGACGGCCGGTGCGCGCGTGGACCGGCAGAAGCCGCCGGGTCTGGACGACGCCACCGAGCTGTGGCACAAGATCGTCTTCGCCGACGGCGGGGCCTGGCTGCATCGGCTGTTGCAGGCCGCGGGCACGCCGGGCACGGGATCGCTGGGTGAGATCCCCTCGAACCAGGAGGTCCCCTCCGGCCAGCTCACGCACCTCGTCGAGCAGCTCGACGAGGTGCGGTCGCAGCTGCTGCGGTTCATGCAGGGGGTGGACCTGATCGTCTGCCCGGTGATGGCCATGCCCGCGGTCCATCACGGGGATTCGGCCAAGCCGGGCTACGCGGACGGCTACAACGAGCCGCACAACATCACCGGCTGGCCGGTGGCCGTAGTCAGGGCGGGAACCTCGCCGGAGGGTCTCCCGATCGGGGTGCAGCTCGTGGCGCAGCCGTGGCGGGAGGACGTGGCGCTGGCAGCGGCCAGGGTGGTGGAGACGGCCTCGGGCGGGTGGAAGGCGCCGCCGCTTTGACCGCCGCTCGAGAAAACGGAGGTCCGACATGATACGGGCGCATCGCCTCGGAGCGGTTCTCTGCGCCGTCGCCGTCGCGGCGTGCGCATCCTCCTCCCGGCTCGTCGATACCTGGGTCCGCCCAGATTACGCCGGCGGGCCGATGCGGAGCATGCTGGTGCTGGTCGTGCGGAGGGACCCCGTCCGCCGGCGCATCTGGGAGGACGCATTCGTCTCCGCATTGGCGGAGAAGGGCGTGCAGGCGACGCCCTCGTATCACGACTTCCCCGACCGGCCGCCCCGCGAGGAGGAGGTCCGGCAGGAGGTCGAGCAGGGCCACTACGACGGCGTGCTGCTGGCCCGGGCGCTGGGCGCGGAAGAGCGGCGGACCTACGTGCGTCCGAGCGTCGCGCTCTATCCCGCGGGCCGGTACTGGAGCGGGTTCTACCGGGGATACGTGACGGTGTGGCGCCGGGCATACCGGCCGGGGTACGTCGAGCGCACCCGGGTGGTGAGCTTCGAGACCAGCGTCTGGAGCGCGGAGGGGCTGGTGTGGTCGGGGCGGAGCGAGACGACCGATCCGGCCTCGGCCCGTGAGTTCAGCGAGGAGCTGTCTCGGCTGATCGTGCCCGCGCTGGCGAAGGCGGGGGTCGTCGCAGGGCGCTGACCCGCGGCTGCAACGGCTTGCACTGGTTGCCGGTGGTCGGGGCGCAGAGTACTCGCCCTGTCTTCTTGCGCGCAAGTATCGACGTGAAACGACCACTCCTACTATTGTGGCGAGCTTCGCCGCACGCCACATTGGGTTCATTACACCCGGCCAAGCACCGTGCTCGACCTCGTCGTGCCGCGGCGGATAGCAAGGTTTGCTGGATTACGTCTGATTCGGCAGGACCCGCGGTACCTCGTTACCCTAACATGCTTTCTACAAGGGAAACTTGCTATGGCAGCCAAATTCCCTGCGGCCATGCTTTCAGCGGCAGTGGTCCTCGCCGCTTGCCAGGAACCGTCGGCCCCGACCGCGTCGAGTCACCCGACGGCGGAGTTCGCTACAGGGCAGGCACCGACGAGCATGGGGCCCGCCGAGCGCGCGGCATTGCTTGCGGACCGGGTGAATGCCAGGCTGGCGGCCAAGGGCGTCAGCATGCGCTTGGGCGGCGCGACCTTCTTTACAGTTGGCCAAGGAGTGCCGGAGTTCCGCAGGCTTCGACTCGGTGACCGATGGCAGACTCGCGGCCTCACGTACATCCTGGATGACGCTCACTACACGACCGATGTTGCGCCGGCGGACGTCGATGCCGCGCTGGTCGCAGCCCAGGCGACTTGGGGCACGGTCCCCAATGCCGGTATCAGCACGACCCGGGTGCCGAAGCCGGCCGTCGGGAACATCGAGTTTCTCGACCAGATCATCCTGGACGGCAGCGGCGCGTGCGTGGATATCGAAGACCCCGGTTTCGACGGACCTTACGCCGACATCGTGACCTATGGGTGGATCGATCCTGCATACTTCTCGAACTGCCTCGGCAGCGATCAGATCATCGGGGTAACCTGGACCTTCTTCGATCCGACCGACGCCAACCACGACAACTTCGACGACCTGGTGTATGCCGAGCAGTACTTCAACCCGGCGTTCAAGTACACCACGACAGACGCCGTGTACCTCGACTTCACCGCGCCCATCGACATTCAATCGGTTCTCGTGCACGAGGACGGTCACACCCTGGGGCTGGATCACACCGGCGGCCCGAACCCGAACCAACCGTTCAAGCTGCATCCCGACGGCCGAGTGTTCGACCCGGAAGCCATCATGAACCCGTTCTACTTGGGCGGGGAGAAGCGCTCGCTGTTCCCCCTGGACATGGCCGCGCTCCGCACCCTGTACGCACGACCCAACTAGTAGGGGGTTCGGGACGCTGGCGCTGGCGTTTCCGTTGGCCACACGAACGACGAGCGCCCCGTCCTCGGACGGGGCGCTCGTCTTCCGGGGGCGCTCGCCGTTCAGGCCGGTCGGGGCGCCCCGCCCTGCATCCCAGTCGCCTGAACCAGCAGCTCCCGCGCCCGCGCCACGATCTCGTCCATCGAAGGGGACCGCGCGTACATGGCCTCGGCGCGCGCCTTGAGCTCGGCGAGCGTCGGGATCGCGGGCAGCGGATGCTGGGCGAGCGCCGCCTCGAGCTGCCCCCGCGCGGTGCGGAACCGGGCCGCGAGGTCGTCGGTGTGAAAGCTCGCCGCTAGCTGCCGCGCCACCTTCTCGACCACCGCTCGGCCTACGAGATGCTCGTTCCGCACCAGATCGGGGGGCGGCTCCCCCAGCTCCCATACCAGTCCGGTCCAGGAGAGCGCCTTGAGGACGTAGTAGGTCGGGTCGTACTCCCACCAACGGAAGCCCTGCCGGGTGGCGCGCTGGTACGCGTGATGGTTGTTGTGCCACCCCTCGCCCAGCGTCACCACCGCCAGCCACCAGTTGTTGCGCGAATCGTCGCCCGTGATGTACCGCTGCGTCCCGTGCACGTGCGCGAGCGAGTTGATCATGAAGGTGCCGTGGTAGAGCAGCACCGTGCTCCAGAAGAACCCCACGACGAGGCCGGGCCAGCCGGCCACGAGCCACGCCGCGGCGGCCAACACGGCGGCCGGGAGATACTGATGCCGGTCGAGCCAGCGCAGCTCGGGGTACTTCGTCAGATCGGCGACCGCGTCCCGGTCGGTATCGTTGTGGCGGCGAGTGAAGATCCAGCCCACATGCGAGTACCAGAACCCGTGCTGGCGCGGGGAATGGACGTCGAGCTCGGTGTCCGAGTGCCGGTGATGATGCCGGTGCTTGGCGGCCCACCACAGGACGCCTCGCTGGGCGCTGCTCTGGGCGAGGGACGCCAGCAGGAACTGGCCCACCCGGCCCGTGCGGAAGGTGCGATGCGAGAAGTAACGATGGTAGCCGGCGGTGACGCCGAACATCCGGATCAGGTAGAGGCCGACACAGATTGCCAGCGCCCCGGCCGTAACACCGGTCCAGAGGGCTGCGAAACAGGCCAGATGGGCGAGGACGAAGGGGATCGTCCCGGGATAGATGATGTCATCGTGATCAACCAACTCGCAGCTCCCGAAGCAGGGTGGGACAACCAGCCGGAAATCTACCACCCCGTGCCCTGCGGCGTCTGAAGAAATCTTCCCCCGAGCTCAGGGCTTGCCCGGGCCTTGGCGCCCGGGATTCAGCGGCCGGTTGGCGGCTGCCGCGGTGGCATTCGCCGGTACCCAGGCCGGGCGCCCGGCCTCGGCGGGCCGCCGGGTCTCGGCCATGTCGAGGCCGGTGAGCTTGCCCGCCTGGTCCGCCTGGCCCGGAGCCGAGGCGAGCCCCGCGAGTTGTCCGTCCGACGCTTTGGCCTCGAGGCGCGCGAGCACCCGGCGCAGGGCCTCGTCCGAGGGAAGGCCCCGATCCACGAGGCTCGAGATCACGAACAGCGGCACGGCGAGGGAGCGCCCCGACGCGGCCGACCGCGCAAGCTGGCTCACCTGATGTCCGTCCACGCCCTTGCCGAGCGCAGTCCCGGCCGCGTCCAGCTCATCGTCGGTAGCACCGGGACGCCCCCCGGCGACGAGCGCGTCGCGCGCCGCCGCGAGGTCCGCCGCCTCGTCCGCCACCGCGGTCTCGATCCGGGCGGGAGGCACGCCCTTGGCGGACAGCTCGAGCGCCCGGCGCGCGAGCAGATCTGCCGGGAGGCCCCGGGCCCGCACGTCGGCGATGCCGGCGAGAATGCGCCGAGCCACGTCGGCCGGCAGTGCGCGCGTGATCGCGTCCGCCGGGCTCGCGGCTTGCGCCGTGAGCAGTGCGGGATCCAGCGGTGCGGCCAGTGCCGCTGCGACCACGAGTGCAAAGGATGGCTTCAACGCGTCTCCCAGGGAGTTCGCGGGTACAGACCCCGTTCAGCCGGGGCGCAGTCACTCCACCACGAGCACCCCCACGACGCCGCCGAAATCGTCGTTGAGCGCCGTGACTCCGGGAGGTACGCCCCAGTCACCCCCGTCGACGCGCAGGTTCATGCGGTGGGTGCCCTTCGACATGGGAACGACGACGGTCCAGTCGCCGCCCGGATCCTTGCTGAGCGGGAGCGGCCGCCAGTCGTTGAAGTCGCCCATGATCTCGACCGAGCCGGCCTTCGGAGCGCGAATCCGGACGAGGCGGTTCGTGCCACTCACCGTGGTCACCTGGAAGTCGGGCACGACCGGTCGTGCAAGGGGCTGCAGCAGCCGGTACTCGCGCGATTCCACCTTGCTGGGGGTGGGCGGGCGCCGGGTGGCGACCCGTATCGTGAGGGCGACGTAGCTGCCGGCCGGGAGGCCCTGGCCGAAATCCGCCGGGTAGGAGCCGCCGGCGGCGACGATCGCGAGGTTGTTGCTCAGCCAATAGGCCGCGGTGGCGCCGCCCCACGCCGTAGCGGTCGCGTTGCCTGGCTCGAACCAGGTGCGAAATCCGCCGTACGCGCCCAGCTCGACCGGCCCCCGCACCCAGCGCACCGTTGCCT
>DASWAI010000156.1:0-15305 GCA_036391215.1 Gemmatimonadales bacterium | reverse complement strand
CTCTTGTGCTTCCCGCTCGCCCGGCGCACCCGGCTCGAGCGGTGGAAGTTCGCGCTGGACGCCGCCATGGTCCTGCTCGGCGGCGGGGTCGTCATCTGGTACTTCACCGTCCGTCCGACCTGGGAGGCCCAAGGCAGCCGGATCGTGACCACGGTCCTCGCGTTCGCCTATCCGCTCGTGAGCCTGCTGGTGCTGCTCGGCGTCACGACGATCCTGCTGCGTGGCCCGCTCGACGGCAACCGGCGGGCGTTCCGTCTGCTCCTGGGCGGGGTCGTGATGAGCATCGTCGGGGACCTCACCTTCGACCTCGTGCTGCTCCAGACCAACCAGCGCAGCGCGGCGTGGACCGACGCGGTCTACCTGCTCGCCTACCTGCTGCTGATCGCGAGCGCCGAGTACTACTATCGCCACCCGGTGCGCGGCGGCACCGTCGCCGGGGAGCTTCGGCCCCGGCCCCACCCCGTGAGCCCGCTGCCCTACGCCGCACTGGTCGCGACGTACGGCCTGTTGCTGTCGGTGTCCCTCGACCCCTGGACCGACCCGCTGAGCGGCCTCGCGATCGGCGCGGCGCTCGTCACGGTGGTCGCCGTGGCGCGGCAGGTGCTCGCCGTGCGGGAGAACGCCCGCCTCCTCGCGGAGACCGCCGCGCGGCAGAGCGAGGTCCGGTTCCGGTCGCTGGTGCAGCACTCCTCGGACGTGATCATCGTGATCCGGCCCGACGGCGGGATCCGCTTCGTCAGCCCCTCGGTGTCCCGGGTCCTCGGCTACGAGCCGGCGGTGCTGGCCGAGCGGAGCCTGTTCGACCTGCTGCACCCGGACGACCACGACCGGGTCCGCGCCTTCTGCCGCGACGCGGGCCAGCTCCCCGGCGTGACGCCGCCAGTAGAGTGGCGCTTCCGCCAGCCGGACGGCGCCGTGCTCCACGCCGAGGTCATCGCGACCAATCTGCTGGACGAGCCAGCCGTGCGCGGCATCGTGCTCAACACCCGCGACGTGAGCGAGCGCAAGCGGCTGGAGCGCCAGCTGACCCATCAGGCGTTCCATGACCCGCTCACCGGCCTCGCGAACCGCGCGCTCTTCCGCGACCGGGTGAGCCATGCGCTCACGCTCGCCCGCCGGCACGGGCACGAGATCGCGGTGCTCTTCCTCGACCTGGACGACTTCAAGCGGGTCAACGACAGCCTGGGCCATGCCGACGGCGACCGGCTGCTCATCGCGGCGGCGGAGCGGTTCCGCTCCTGCGCCCGGGTGACCGACACCGTGGCGCGGTTGGGCGGCGACGAGTTCGCGATCCTGGTCGAGGACTCGCCGGGGCCGGACGGGCACGCCGCAATGCTGGACCGCCTCGCGGCCGCGATGGCCCAGCCCTTCACGCTGGGCGCCGGCGAGATGCAGGTGAACGCGAGCATCGGGGTGGCGGCCACGAGAGGCGAGGAGACGGCCGACGACCTGCTGCGGAACGCCGACGTCGCCATGTACACCGCGAAGCGCCGGGGCAAGGGGCGCTGCGCGACCTACCAGCCCCACATGTACACCGACATCCGGGAGCGGCTCGAGCTGGAGACCGCGCTCCGGGGCGCGATCGACGCCGAGGAGCTCGTGCTCCACTACCAGCCGATCGTGTGTCTCCGGACCGGCGCCCTCCGCGGGGCGGAGGCGCTGGTACGGTGGGACCATCCGCGGCACGGCCTGCTCCGGCCGGAGCACTTCGTCCCGCTCGCCGAGGAGACGGGGCTGATCGTGGACCTGGGCGCGTGGGTGCTGCGGACGGCCTGCGGCGAGGCGGCGCGGTGGCGGGCGGCGCACCCCGGGCTCGAGCTGTCGATCTCCGTGAACATCTCCGGCCGCCAGCTCCACGACTCGGACATCGTGGCCGCCACCCGCGAGGCGCTCGCGGCGTCGGGCGTGGACGCCCGCGCGGTCGTCCTCGAGATCACCGAGAGCGTACTGATGCAGCAGACCGACGCGGCGCTCGAGCGGCTCCGGGAACTCAAGGCGCTCGGGGTGCAGCTCGCCATCGACGATTTCGGAACGGGATACTCGTCGCTGGGCTACCTGCGGCGCTTCCCGATCGACATCCTCAAGATCGCGAAGCCGTTCGTGGACGACGTGGCCGGCGGGCCGGAGCACACGGCGCTGGCGCGCGCGATCATCGGCCTGGGGGAGACGCTCAAGCTCAGGACCATCGCGGAAGGGGTCGAGCTGGCGGAGCAGCGGGCGGCGCTGGTCGAGCTCGGCTGCGAGCTGGGCCAGGGCCATTACTTCGCGCCGGCGTTGCCGGCCGAAGGGCTGCACGCCCTCCTGACCGCTCCGGCGCGGGCGGTCGCCTAAGGCGCGGCCGGGCCGCCGGGCCGCTCCTCCGCGGGCAGCCGGTCGCCGTGGCTGGGCGGCTGCGAGATCACCAGGAACTCGACGTCCGCCTCCGACCGGTTGCTCGCCTCATGCGGCGCACCCGGCGGCACCTCGAGCCCGGCCCCCGCCTCCAACCGGTGCCGCACTCCCGCCAGCTCCAGCTCCAGCTCCCCGCTCAGGACGTAGAAGAACTGCCGCGCCGCTCCATGGCGGTGCCGCACCTCCGACGTCGCCGGGGGCATCCGCTCCTGGATCACGCTCAGGCCCGGGGCCCGGACGAGATGCCAGCCGTCGCAGCCGACGCCCCAGCGATAATGCGGGGCCGTTCCGATCCGGATCGGGACCGGGTCGGTCATGCGGCGGCCCCTGGGGAGAGCGATCTCACGGCGTGAAGCCCACACTCTGCCAGAGCGGCGCGGGATCGTAGCGGCGTCCGTCCGCCACCACGAGCCGGATCCGGCGGAGATCGGTGATCCGCGCGAGGGGGTCACCGTCCACCACGATCAGGTCGGCCCGCTTGCCCGCGGCGATGGTGCCGACCTCGCGGTCGAGATGCATCACCCTCGCCGGCACGATCGTCGCCGCCTGGATGGCCTGCATCGGGGTGAAGCCCGCCGCCACGTACAGCTCGAGTTCCCGGTGGAGGCTGTAGCCGGGCACCGTCTGGTCGGTCCCCGCCACGATGGGAATCCCGGCGCGGTGCAGCGCGCCGACGATCCGCTCGAGGTCGCGTAGCCGCTCCTCCGACGCCGCCTCGCGCGCGGGCGGCGCGCCGGAGTGGGTGAGCTGGGCCCGGAGCTCGGGCGCCACCTTGAGCACGCCCGGCTCGAGCTCGGCGAACGGCTCCCGCGCCGGGTGGAGGATCCACTCCTCGATCGCCAGCGTGGCGTCCACCACGGTGTGGTGCGCCCTGAGGAAGGTGATGGCGCGCCGCACCCGCGGGCTCGCCAGATCGAGCGGCGGCCGGGTGCCGTCGGCGCGGGCGGGCGGCCGCATGATGTCGTACACGTACTGCACGTGATTGATCTGGTCCATTCCGGCGGATACGCCCTGGTAGGCGTTGATGCCCTCCGGAATGTGCCCGGTGACGCTCATCCCCAGCCGGTGGGCCTCGCGGGTGATCGCCTCGAGCACCGGCAGCTGTACGCTGCTGTAGATCTTGATCTGCTGGAATCCGGCGTCGTGGTACCGGTCCACCAGACGGACGCCGTCTTCCGGCGTCCCGGCGAGGTTCGCGCCCCATCCGAGGGCGCCCGGCCCGTCGATGAGCCCCGCCACCAGAAGCCGCGGGCCGATGGCCCGCCCGCTCGCGATGGCGTCGCGTACGGCACGGATGAACTCGAACTCGTTCCCGACGTCCCGCGCGGTCGTCACGCCCGCGGCGAGATAGATCGGCCCCCACTCCACCTGCTCGAAGTGCGCGTGCATGTCCCAGAGCCCGGGCAACACGCTCTCGCCGGCCGCATCGACGACCTCGGCGTCCTTCGGCACCCGCACCCGCGACCGGGGGCCGGCCGCCGTGATCTTCCCGCCCCGCACCACGACCACGGAGTTCGGCACCGGCGCGCGGCCGGTGCCGTCGATCAGCGTGGCGCCGACCAGCGCGAACGCGCCGGAGTCCGCGCTCGCCGCGGGCGCGGCGGCGATCGCCAGGGCCGCGGCGGCGTCCTCCGCGGCCCGGGTGACGAACCAGTCGAGCGAGCCCTCGTACTCGTCCCGCAGCGCCTCGAAGTGGTCGAACTCGGCGTCGGTCGTGATCGCGGCCGCCAGATCCTCGCCGTCGAACCAGAGCGTCTCCCGGCCCCAGATGAGCCCGGCCACGCCCAGCCGGCGGAGCGCCACGCGCCGGCCGGCCGCGGAGACCGTGTCGGTCCCGTGGTCCTCGATCCTGACCGTGCCCCCGGGGAGGGTCGCCAGGCTGTCGGGCCGGCCGTGCGCGTCCCAGTAGCGGACCAGCTCCTGCTGGAGCGCGATCGGCGCGTAGCCGCTCACCATGAACGCGGGCCCCGCGACGGGCACCTCGGTCGTCGTGCTGTCGCTCCGGACCCGCGCGGTGTCGCCCCGGACGTCCACCGCCACGTCCGTCGTGGTCCAGCGCGAGGTCATCCCCCTGGTGGCGAAGCGCCGGGGCGTCAGGTCGGCGGCGGCGTCGAGCGACGCGTCCAGGGCCACCCGGCGGCCGCGATCGGTGAACTCGAACGCCGTGCTGAGCGAGATTCCGCCCGTGTCACTGACGATGCGGTAGTGCTCCTCGCCAATCGCTTGTTTGAATTTGTGGAGCCGAAAGGCGCCGGTCTCCACCGCCGAGTCGGCCTGCGCCCGGAGCAGCGCCGGCGCGAAGAGGGGGGCGAGCAGCGACAGGAACAACGACAGCGGGCGAAACGCGGCCTTCAGGAGTCGCATCAGAGGTCCGTGCCCGGGGCGGGCAGCTCGGGGAGCAGTTGCGGGCGGCGAACGGGGAACAATACATCAGGTACGGCCGGACGCCGCCCGATGGATGGCGGCGCGAATGCGCTGATAGGTTCCACAGCGACAGATGTTGCCCGCCATCGCCGCGTCGATCTCGGCATCGGTAGGATCGGGCGTGCCGGCCAGCAGCGCCGCGGCCGTCATGATCTGGCCCGCCTGGCAGTAACCGCATTGCGGCACGTGCTCTGCAATCCACGCTCGCTGGACCGGGTGGCGGCCGTCGGGGGAAAGGCCCTCGATCGTGGTGACCCGCCGCCCGGCGGCCGCGGACATCGGCACGACGCAGGAGCGGACGGGACGGCCGTCGAGATGCACGGTGCACGCGCCGCAGGCCGCGATGCCGCACCCGAACTTGGTCCCGGTGAGCCCGAGGGTGTCGCGCAGGACCCAGAGGAGGGGAGTGTCGCCGGGAACGTCCACGATCCGTGACCGGCCGTTCACGACCAGGGAGAAGGACATGGGCAGCGGCTCCGGAGTGGGAGTTGACCGGGAGGAACGCCGGACCCTACGAATTCTCCCGCCGTGAGGTGTCACCCGGGCCGGACGAAAGCAGGGATTCCAGTGTCATCCGGATGGAGGGGTAACGATATGCGTGTCGCGAGGCTGCCGTCCTGGCTCGCCGTCGTAGTGATCGGGTACACCGTGGCCAGCGCGAGTGCCTGCGCGGGATCGACGGGTCCGGAGGGCCCCGCCCCCGCACCCCAGGCCGGCGAGGACCCGCCCGACCGCGTCGGCCGGCTGAGCTACATCCAGGGACCGGTTTCCTTCCTGGCAGCCAGCGCGGACAGCTGGTCGGTGGCCGAGCCCAACCGCCCGGTCACGACGGGCGACCGGCTCTGGGCCGACAGCAATGCCCGGCTGGAGGTGGACGTCGGTTCCACGACGCTGCGCGCCGCCGGGTTGACCGAGATCGACATCGTGCGGCTCACCGACCACTGGGTCCAAGTGCGGATTCCGCAGGGCACGCTCAACCAGCGGCTCCGGGTGCTCGCTCCGGACATGGACTACGAGATCGACGCGCCCAACGCGGCGGTCTCGCTTGCCGGCGCCGGCGAGTACCGCGTGGACGTGTCGGCCGACGGGAGCGCCACGACCATCACCGTCTGGTCCGGGCGGGCCGAGGTCACCGCCGCCGGCTCGTCGTTTCCGGTCGAGGCCGGGCAAGTCGCCACCATCCGCGGGGACAGCACGCCCACCTATGATCTGACGGACACCGGACAGCCCGACGATTTCGACCGCTGGGCCCGGGCGCGGGACGCGCGGGCGGACCCGGCCGGCGCCGCGCTGCGCTACGTCTCCCGGGACACGCCCGGGGTCGAGGACCTGGACTCGTACGGCCAGTGGGACGTGGACGCCGACTACGGGCCCGTCTGGTACCCCACGGTCGACGAGGTGGGATGGGCGCCGTACCGCCAGGGCCACTGGGTGTGGATCGGCCGCTGGGGATGGACCTGGGTGGACGAGGCTCCCTGGGGCTTCGCGCCGTATCATTACGGCCGCTGGGCCTTCGTGCGGGGACGCTGGGGCTGGTGCCCCGGCCGCACGATCGTGCAGCCGGTGTTCGCCCCCGCGCTGGTCATCTTCGTGGGCGGTCCCACCTGGCGGCCCAGGCCCGAGTTCGGCCCCGGCGGCGGCGTCGCGTGGTTCCCGCTCGCGCCGGGCGAGCCCTACTATCCGCCCTACACCACCACCGTCGAATATCGCCGGCGGATCAACGTCACCTACGTCACCAACATCACGGTCGCCGACCGGACGGCGCCGCCGGCAGGCGCGCGCTACCGGAACCGGGATGTGTCCGGCGGCGTCACCGCGGTGCCGGTCGGTGTGTTCGCCGGAGCCCAGCCGGTGCGGCGCTCGGTGGTCACGGTCGCCGCGAGCGATCTGGCGAGAGCCCGGGTCGCCGGCCTCGGGGCGCCGGTGGCGCCCACGGCCGCCAGCCTCGGCGTGCCGGCGCGCCGGGCGCCGGCGCCGCCCACGAGACTCGCCACCCGCGGGTCCGTGGCCACGCACGCGCCGCCGCCGCCGCCGGTGCCGTTCACGGTGCAGCAGGGGCGGCTGGAGGCGAACGGCGGGCGGCCGCTCACCCGGGCGGAGCTGTCGGCCTTGCGGCCGACGGTGCCCGCCGCCCGCGTGCCGGCGGCTCCGATCCGCTCCGCGGTAACCCCGGCCCCGAGCGGCCGAACCCTGACACCGGCACGACCGAGGCTGCCGGTCACGCCGGAGCCGGCCAGCAGGGTGTTCGCTCCGCGAGCACGCGCGCCGGCTGCCCGCGCACCGGCCCCGACGGCGCCGGGGCAGCGGGCTCCCGTGCAACCGCCCCAGCCGACCTCGCTCGACCGTTCGTACCAGGCAGAGCGGGCGACGGAGGAAGCCCGCCACCGGCAGGAGTTCGCCAAGCCACCAGCCGGCGAATCGTCGTCCGCGCTGTCGCAGCGGCAGGAGGCGGAGCACCAGCAACTGGACCAGCAGTATCAGCGGGCCCGCGCGGCCGGCAAGTCCACGATGCCGGCGCAGCCCGCGCCCAGGGCACCGAAAGCGGCGGAGAAAGCGCCCGCCAAGGCGCCTGCGCGGGAGCGGCAGAAGCAGTAGCCGGCGGGTCGGGATGCCCGGCCCTACGAGCGTGAGCGACAGGATCGTCGGGCCGCAAAGGGGTACCGACGATCCTGTCGTTTCGCGATGCGGCCCGAGCCTGAGCCACGACTCTCCGGATCACCGCATCCCACCGTCACATTGGACGTTACCTCGCGCTCACACGCCGCGCGCACGCGCGGACGCGGTGGAACGTCGCTTGCGAACCGACCGAGGCGGCTCTATCGGAGGCGCCCCGACATGCGACACGAGGCCCGGCGTACCGACCAGGCATCGCGGCTCTACGAAGAAGCACGTGACGAGTTGTTCAGCCACCTGCTCAAGAGCAGGATCGCGGACGCGGAGCCGGCGCGCCGGCGTGCGTGGCTGACCGAGACGCTGGCCTATCTCGAGATCCGCTACCCCCGCCTTCCCTCGACCCGTTTCCGGCACCTCGAGGAGGCGGCGGAGCGGTTGCTCCGGACCCAGATGGCCCGGCCCGCGTAGGCATCAGCGCCGGCCCTGCCGGCGCTTGCCGCTTCTCCCGCCCCCGCCGTATGTTGGGCGACGCGGGGACGCCGTTTCCTGCCCCGCTCCCGATCCTCTCGCCCGAGCCAGGCATGGACGCCGTCGCGCCCGATAACTCCCCGCCCGCGTTGCTCAAGCGGCGCCGCTTCCTTTCGCGCATCTCGATCTTCCTGTCCACGGCCGCCGCGGCCGTCGTGGGCGTGCCGGTCGTGGGCTTCCTCTTCTCGCCGCTGACCCGGAAGCCCGCCGCCCGGTGGCGATCCGTGGGCGCGGTGGACGGCTTCAAGATCGGCGAGACCGTGGCCGTCAAGTTCGACGACGCGGCCGCCCTTCCATGGTCCGGGGTCAGCGCCCGCACCGCGGCCTGGCTTCGCCGGAACGACGAGACGACCTTCACCGCGTTCGCGGTGAACTGCACCCATCTGGGCTGTCCGGTGCAGTGGTTCTCCGACCCGAAGCTGTTCCTCTGCCCCTGTCACGGCGGCGTGTACAACGCCGACGGCACCGTCGCCGGCGGGCCCCCGCCCCGGCCGCTCCCGCGGTACGAGGTACGGGTGGAGGCGGGACAGGTCGAGATCCTCACGAGCCAGATCCCGCTCGGGTGAGGCGGACGTGATCAAGCGACTCCTCGCCACGCTGGACGACCGCACGGGCCTCCTCACCTGGGCCCGGGGCGTGCTCGAGCACCCGGTGCCGCCGCGCACCGGGTGGTGGTACGTGTTCGGCAGCGCCACGTTTCTCGCGTTCCTGCTGCAGGTGGTGACCGGCATCGCGCTGGCGACGGCCTACGTGCCGTCCGCCAGCGACGCGTACGCGAGCCTCCAGTTCATCACCGACCAGGCGCTGATGGGCCGGTTCCTCCGGGGCCTGCACTACTTCGGCGCGTCGGCCATGGTGGTGCTGATCGGCGTGCACGTGGCGCGAGTGTACCTGATGGGCGCCTTCAAGTACCCGCGCGAGCTCAACTGGCTCAGCGGAGCGTTCCTCCTCCTGCTCACCCTGGCGCTCGCCTTCACCGGCCAGCTGCTCCGGTGGGACCAGACCGCGGTGTGGTCGGTGATCGTGGCCGCGGCGCAGGCGGGCCGGACTCCGATCATCGGCCAGGACGTGGCGCGCTTCATCCTGGCCGGCGACACGGTGGGCGGCGCCACGCTGAGCCGGTTCTTCGCGTTCCACGTGTTCTTCATTCCGGCGGTAGTCTTCCTGCTGGTCGGGCTGCACCTCATGCTGGTCCTGCGGCACGGCATCTCCGAGCGGCCCACGGTGGGCGATCCGGTGGACAAGGCCACCTACCGCGCCCGCTACGACGCGCTCTTGAAGCGCGAGGGCGTGCCCTTCTGGCCGGATGCCGCGTGGCGGGACGTGGTCTTCGGGGCAGCCGTCGTGGCGGTGGTGGCGCTGCTCGCGATCGTCGTGGGGCCGCCCGCGCTGGGCCGGCAGCCCGACCCGAGCATTCTCCAGGCGTACCCGCGGCCGGACTGGTATTTCCTGTGGTACTTCGCGGTGCTGGCGCTCACGCCCACGCACCTCGAGACGGCGGTGATCGTGCTCGGGCCGCTGATCTTCGGGGCGATCCTGCTGTTCGTGCCGTTCTTCAACACCGGCGAGCGGAGCGTGAGCCGCCGCCCTTGGGCCGCGATCCTCGTCCTCCTCATCGTGAGCGTGATCGGGGTCTTCTGGTACGCCGGGGAGCGGGCGCCGTGGTCGCCCGATTTCGCGGCGAAACCACTGCCCGCCGCGATCGTACGGGACACGACGGCCGAGGTGGTGCGGGGCGCCCGGCTGTTCTACGACAAGGGCTGCGAGTTCTGCCACGCGATCGACGGCCAGGGCGGCCCCCGCGGCCCGGATCTCTCGCTCGTCGCCACCCGCACGACGCCGCTCGAGATGGTGGGGCGGATCACCAACGGCGGACCGAACATGCCGGCGTTCACCGCGACCCTCACGCCGGAGGAGATCCAGGCGATCGTCGCCTTTCTCGCAACGCGCAAATAGGGCCCTCCCCGGGCCCGGGAGTCCTGTGATGAGCTATCCCACGATGCTGCCCGACCCTACGTTCTACCCCTCGCCCCGGCTCGCGGCGAGCGGGCCGGCGGAGAAGCTGGCCTATGTGGTGACGATCAGTCCGGGCGACGTGCGTCCCGACGCGCTGGTGGTGGTGGACGTGGATCCCCAGTCGGCCAGCTACGGGAAGGTCGTCGGCCGGGTGGACATGCCCAACAAGGGCGACGAGCTGCACCACTTCGGCTGGAACGCGTGCAGCTCGGCGTTGTGCCCGCCGAATCCGCACCCCCACATGGAGCGCCGCTATCTCGTCGTGCCGGGGCTCCGCTCGTCCCGGATCTACATCCTCGACACCAAGCCCAACCCCCGGAGCCCCAAGCTGGTGAAGGTGATCGAGGCGGCGGAGGTGGCAAAGAAGGCCGGCTACAGCCGGCCGCACACGGTGCACTGCGGCCCCGAGGGGATCTACGTGAGCGCGCTCGGCTCGCCCGAGGGCAAGGGCCCGGGCGGCGTGTTCCTGCTCGACCACAACACGTTCGACGTGATCGGGCCCTGGGAGAAGGACCGCGGGCCTCAGTACTTCGCCTACGATGCGTGGTGGCACCTCACCCAGGACACGATGGTCACGAGCGAGTGGGGCACGCCGGACATGGTCGAGAACGGCGTGGTTCCCGAGCTGCTGCTGGGCAAGAAATACGGCCGCCAGATCCATTTCTGGGACCTGCGCCGCGGGAAGCACCTCGAGGCCCTGCCCGTGGGCGAGGACGACCAGATCGTGCTCGAGCTCCGGCCGGCGCACGACCCCACCAAGTCGTACGGGTTCGTCGGCGTCGTGATCAGCGTCAAGGACCTCTCCAGCTCGATCTGGCTCTGGCACAAGAACGGGGGGAAGCGGGTGCTCGAGAAGGTCATCGAGATCCCCGCGGAGCCCGCCGACCCGAGCCTGCTCCCGCCGGCGCTCCAGCCCTTCAAGGCCGTGCCCCCGCTGGTGAGCGACATCGACCTCTCGGTGGATGACCGCTTCCTCTACGTCTCGTGCTGGGGCACGGGCGAGATGCGCCAGTACGACGTGTCCGACCCGTTCCATCCGCGGCAGACGGGGAGCGTGCACCTGGGCGGCATCGTGCGGCACGCGCCGCACCCGCGCTCGGGACCGCTCAACGGCGGGCCGCAGATGGTCGAGGTGAGCCGCGACGGGCGCCGGGTGTACTTCACCAACTCGCTCTACGCGCCGTGGGACGCGCAATTCTACCCCGAGGGGATCCGCGGCTGGATGGCGAAGCTGGACGTGGGCTCGAACGGCGGGATCACCCCGGACCCGAAGTTCTTCCTCGAGTTCGACGGCGAGCGCCCGCACCAGGTGCGGCTCCAGGGCGGCGACGCCTCGTCCGACTCGTACTGCTTTGCGTGACGCCGGCCGGCGTCTGGTCGGCCGCGGCGCTGGGAGCGTTCCACGGGCTCAACCCCGCCATGGGGTGGCTGTTCGCGGTGGCGCTCGGACTCCAGGAGCACCGCCGCGGGGCGGTGCTCGCGGCCCTGGTGCCGATCGCGGCGGGCCACGCGGCGTCGGTGGCGGTGGTGGGGCTGGCGCTCGCGGCGGCCGGCCTCGCCGTCCCGCTGCGCGACCTCCGGCTCGCCGCCGCCGCCGTCCTGATCGCGTTCGGGCTGTTCCGCCTGTTGCGGCCCTACGCGCATCCCCGCTGGGTAGGGATGCGCGTCGGGTTTCGGGACCTCGTGCTCTGGTCGTTCGTGATGGCCTCGGCCCATGGCGCCGGCCTCATGCTCGCCCCCGTCTTTCTGGGACTTCCGGGCCCGCCCGGCCACGTCCACGCCGGGGGCGGCCTGGTCATCCTGGCGGTGCATACGGCCGCGATGCTCCTCGTCATGGGCGCCGTGGCCCTCGCGATCTACGAGACGGTGGGCCTCGCCCTCCTGCGCCGCGCCTGGGTGAACCTCGATCTCGTCTGGGCGGCGGCGCTCCTGGTCGTGGGCGCGGCGATGCTCCTGATCGGCTAGCCGCTCGCGGGGAGCGGCCCCGCGCGGTATCATTTCCGGCACTTCCGTCCCATCGCCGGCATCTTCCCCTCAGGAGGGCGTCATGGTGACCATCGGCGCGTTGTGGCTGCCGATTCTCCTCTCCGCTGTCCTCGTGTTCGTCGTGAGCACCATCATTCACATGGTCCTCAAGTATCACTCGTGGGACTACGTCAAGATCCCCAACGAGGACGCCGTGCGCGCGGCCATCAAGAGCGCGAACCCCGAGCCGCGCCAGTATCTCATCCCGTACATCGGCGACTACAAGGAGCTCAAGACGCCGGAAGTGATGCAGAAGTTCATCGAAGGACCGGTGGCGGTGGTCACCATCCGGAAGTCCGGGGCGCCTTCCATGGGCCCGAACCTGGTGCAGTGGTTCGTGTTCTCGCTCTTCATTTCGTTCTTCGCCGCGTACATCGCGTCCCGCACGCTCGCGCCGGGCACCGACTACCTGCACGTGTTCCGTCTGGTCGGCGCCGTGGCGTTCCTGGGCTACGCCGGCGCCACGATTCCGCCGTCCATCTGGATGGGGAAGCCCTGGGCGATCACGGGGAAGGAGATGCTCGACGGGCTGGTGTACGGGATGGTGACCGCCGGCGCGTTCGGATGGCTGTGGCCGCACGCGGCATAGGCGTGGTCACAATCGTGTAGGAACGCGGCAACAGAAATGAATCCAGGTTGACAGGCGGCTCCCGCTCTCCTTAAGGTGCGGACATGGCCTAGTGCCGGCGCCCCCATCCGGAGCTGTACCCGGCGGGGGCGCCATCGTTGTTACGACCGGGTCGCAAGGAAGGAAGCGCATGAAGCAGTACCTGCTCTGCAGCGATTTCGATCAGACGCTGAGCTTCAACGATTCGGGCATCGTGCTGAGCGAGCTGCTCGGCATCACCGGGTTCCGGGAGAAGACCGCGGGACTCTCGGACATCCATCTGGTGCAGCAGGGCGCGGAGCTGGCATACCTGCTCCTGCACGATCCGGAATACCGCCGGGTGCGGCGGGAGGACCTGGTCGCGGTGGGCAAGCGCATCCGGCTCAAGCAGAACATCCCGCTGCTCTCCCGGTTTCTCGAGGAGCTCGACGAGTACCAGTTCACGTTCAACGTGATCTCCGCCGCGCCGGAGGAGGTCATCCGGTCGGCGCTCGAGGGCATCGTCCCGGAGGACCGGATCTACGGCACCCGGTTCCGCTACGACGCCAAGTCCGGCGAGATCGAGTCGATCGTGCGCGTGCCGGCGGGCTACGGCAAGGTGGCCGTGCTCGAGGAGCTGCGCGCCCGGCTCCCGGTCGCCGCGGACCGGGTGATCTACGTGGGCGACGGCAGCTCCGACGTCCACGTCATGCTGCACGTCAACCGCCTGGGCGGCCTCACCGTGGCCGCGTCGGAGAACCGCTACCTCACGCCGATCGCGAAGCGCACGGTCCTGAGCGACAACGCGCTGAGCGTGCTGGTGCCGATCCTCGAGGACATCGTGGGCTGGGACTCCTCGCGGATCCGCGAGCTGTTCGAGACCCACGGGTTCGTGCTCCAGGAGTGGGACAAGATCCGGACGGACACGCTCACCATCCGCGAGACGGCGGCCCCGCCGGCGGTCGCTTGATCGCGGGACGGCCGGCCGTCGAGGCCCTCGGCTGGCTCGCGACCGCCGCGTTCGCGAGCTCGTATCTGCTGAAGGACCCGGCCGCGCTCCGGCGGAGCCAGGCATTCGCCGCCCTGCTCTGGGTGGCGTACGGCGCGATCATCCACGCCCTTCCCGTCGTGGTCGCCAATCTGGTGGTGGCCGGCGCCGCCCTCTACTCCTCGCTCAAGCGGTCGCCGGCCCCGGCGGCAACGGAGGCCTGGGACGAGTCGTCGGCCCCGCAGGCGCTGGCGCCCTTGCCCGACCGGCAGATCAGGCCCGGCGACCGATAGGCGCCGCCTCTACCCCCGGCCGGGTGGGGGGAGTATGCTAGAGGCGATGCGCTGCCGTATTTCCCTTCTGTCATAGGCACCAGGTGGCCGATCTCCGGGCGCAACTCGAGAGCGGGTTGAGCGGGCGCTACGCGCTCGCGCACGAGCTGGGGCGTGGGGGCATGGCCACGGTGTTCCTGGCCCAGGACCTCAAGCACGACCGGCCGGTGGCGTTGAAGGTGCTCCTGCCGGAGCTGGCGGCGACGCTGGGGCCGGACCGGTTCCAGCGGGAGATCCGCTTCGCGGCCCGGCTGCAGCATCCCCACATCCTGACGGTGCTGGACTCGGGGGAGACGGCGGGGCAGCTGTGGTTCACGATGCCGTATGTGGAGGGGGAGTCGTTGCGGGCGCGGCTGCGGCGGGAGGGGCAGCTGGCCTTGAAGGACGCGCTGCGGATCGCGCGGGAGGCGGCGCAGGCGCTGCACTACGCCCATTCGCGGCAGATCGTGCACCGGGACATCAAGCCGGAGAACATCCTGCTGACGGCGGACGGGAGCACGCTGGTGGCGGATTTCGGGATCGCGCGGGGGCTGGGGGGCGAGGGGGGGGAGGCGTTGACCCAGACGGGGATGAGCGTGGGGACGCCGCAGTACATGAGCCCGGAGCAGGCCAACGGGACCAAGGGGATCGACGCGCGCTCGGACATCTACAGCCTGGGGTGCGTGCTGTACGAGCTGCTGGCGGGGGAGCCGCCGTACACGGGGCCCTCGGCGCAGGTGATCCTGATGCGGCGCTTCACCGACCCGGTGCCGAGCGTGCGGAAGCTCCGGGCCAACGTGCCGGAGGGGGTGGACCAGGCCATCCAGCGGGCCCTGGCCGTGGTGCCGGGCGACCGGTTCCCCACCGCCGCCGCCTTCGCCGAGGCGCTGGAGACCGTCGCCACGCCCACGGCCACCCCCACCGTGGTGACCCCGACCGGCTCGCCCGTCACGACCGGGCTGGCAGGCAGCGCGGCGGGCGCCGGGGCCGCGGGCGCCAGTTGGCCGCCGGCCCCCGCCGGGCGCGCCGGTCCCACCGCGACGCCGGCCGGCGGCACCACCCCCATCCCCGCCCTGCCCCCCCGGCCCGCCCGCCGCTTCCCCGTCGGCGCCCTCCTCCTCGCCTTGGGCTTCGCCCTCGGCCTCGGCGTCCTCTTCGCCTGGCGGCGGAGCCATTCGGCGCCCGAGGCGGCGGCCGCGAGCGGGGACGCCAAACGAGTGGCAGTGCTGCCCTTCGAGAATCTGGGCGACTCGAGCGACGCCTACTTTGCCGACGGCATGACCGACGAGGTCCGCGGCAAGCTCTCGCAGCTGCCCGGCATCGCCGTGATCGCGCGGGCCAGCTCCAACGAGTACCGCCATAGCTCCAAGGCGCCGCAGGAGATCGCGCGGGAGCTTGGAGCCGACTATCTGCTCACGGCCAC
>DASWAI010000155.1:0-8148 GCA_036391215.1 Gemmatimonadales bacterium | reverse complement strand
CCGCTCCATGTTCGCCAGGGCGGAGTCCGCCTTTCCGCGCCAGAACTGATTGACGGCGATGGACCCCAGCAGCTCGGCGTTGTTGGGCTGGGTCTTGAGCGCGGTGGCGTACTGCGCCATCGCCCCGGCCTGGTCGTCGTTCGCCTGCTCGACGTAGTCGCCCATGGCGACGTGGGCCTCGGCCGAACCCGGCGCCAGAGCCAGCGCCCGTTCCGCCGCCGCCTTCGCGTCGGGCAGGTGCGACAGGTTCGTGGGCTCGCGCCGGCTCAGGTAGAGGTGCGCCTCCGCCAGGCCCGCCCAGGCGAGGCCGAACCCGGAGTCGTGCGCGATCGCCTGCTCGTACATCTGCCGGGCGATCACCATGGACTGCGGTTCGACGTTGAGCCGGGCCCGCTGCTCGTAGCTCCGGCCGCGGAGGTAGGCGTCGTACGCCGGGACGCTCGCCGTCGGGCGGGCGGCCAGCTCCTGCCGCGCGCTGTCGCCCATGGCGACGTCGAGCGCGCCGGCCACCCGGGTCGCGATGTCGGCCTGCACCTGGAACACGTCCGTGATCGAGGCGACGAACGGCTGCTGCCAGCGGGTCCGGGGCGTGCGCCCGGGCTCCACCTCCACCAGCTCCGGGCTCACCTCCACCCGGCTGCTGCCGTCCTTGCCCTTGGCCCAGCGCACCGTGCCGGTCAGCACGTAGTCCACGCCCAGCTCCCGGCCGACGATCTGCACCGGCTTGCCGCTCTTCTTGTACTGGATGGCGCTGCTGCGGGCCGTCACCTCGAGGCCGCTGAGTGCGGCCAGCTTGCCGCGCACCGCATCGCTCAC
This sequence comes from Gemmatimonadales bacterium, assembly GCA_036391215.1. Lineage (GTDB taxonomy): Bacteria > Gemmatimonadota > Gemmatimonadetes > Gemmatimonadales > GWC2-71-9 > DASQPE01. The sequence goes on along the minus strand of DASWAI010000155.1, from coordinate 7,332 downwards.
ACCGTCGGCGAAGTACTCGTCGTCCGCGGCCCCCACGTTTTCGAACGGCAGCACCGCGATCCGTTTGGGGCCGGCGCCCGGGTCGCTCTCCTGGTGGGACCGCCGCCAGGCGAAGAGCACGCCCAGACCGATGAGAAAGCCCAGACCGAGCGAGACGGCGGCGACCGGGACGCGCCGCCGGTCGCCGCCGGCGGGCGGGTGCGCCTCCGTGCGCCGCGCGGCGGCGCCCGGCGCCGAAGCGGCGAGCGTGCCCGACAGCGGCACCGGCGCGGTCACCGCCGTCTGGAGCGACTGGGCGAACTGCCCCGCCGTGGCGAAGCGGTCCGCCGGCGCCCGGGCCAGCGCCCGGGCCACGGCCTGCTCCACGGCGGGCGGTACCGTCTCCCGCACCGCCTGGAGGGGGCGCGGGGTTTCGGTGAAGCGGCGCGTGAGGATGGCCTGCGGCGTGGGGCCGGTGAAGGGCGGCTCGGCCGCGAGCATCTCGTAGAGCACGCAGCCGAGGCTGTAGACGTCGGAGCGGGCGTCCACCTGGCGGTCGCCTGCGGCCTGCTCCGGGCTCATGTACGCCGGCGTTCCCACGGCCATGCCGGTCTCGGTGAGCTGCGCGCCGTCGCCCGGGCCGAGCGCGCGGGCGATGCCGAAGTCCGCCACCAGCGTGCTGCCGTCGGCGGTGAGCAGGATGTTCTCGGGCTTGATGTCCCGGTGGACCACCCCGTGCGTGTGGGCGTAGTCCAGCGCCCGCGCGGCCTCGATCGTGATCCGGAGCGCGTCCTCGAGCGGGAGCTGCCGCTCCCGGCGCAGGCGGTCGCGCAGCGACTCGCCCTCGACGTACGGCATCGTGAACCAGAGCTGGCCGGCGGCCTCGCCCGAGTCGAGGACGGTGAGGATGTGGGGGTGCTGGAGCCGGGCGGCGAGCCGGATCTCCCGCTGGAAGCGCTCCGGGCCGAGCGTGGCCGCCAGCTCGGGATGGAGCACCTTGAGCGCCACCGGGCGATCGTGCTTCAGGTCCTGCGCCAGGAACACGGTGGCCATCCCGCCCCGGCCCAGCTCGCGCTCGAGCACGTAGCGGCCCGCCAGCCCGTCCTGGAGGCGGGCGCGGAGGTCGGTCACGGGGTGTCGGCGGCTGGGGGGTGGCGGCGCATGTCCGACCCGTAGGATAGCTCGAACGGACGGGGGCAGGTAGGTGGGACGCGGGACTTGCCCGCCGGGGCCTGGCTGGGTATCTTGTCGGCCGTGCTTCGGGGCGTTCTGGTGGCTCCGACATCCGACGTTAAGACAAGGGACTGGCGTTGGCGCCGGTCCCTTTTGGCTTTTCTGGCTGCCGCTTCCCTGTGGCGCGCTTTCGCGCCCCGGCACCAGGCCCTGCGTGAGGGCTCCATTCACGCGCAGCGTAGTCGGGCGGTACGGCGCTTGTCCGGACTCCGATTACCAACACTCGTAAGGAGCAGGACAATGCGTACTACCGGTACGGTCAAGTGGTTCAACGACGCCAAGGGCTTCGGCTTCATCACGCCCGAAGACGGTCAGAAGGACTGCTTCGTCCACCATTCCGCGATTCAGGCGCAGGGCTTCAAGAGCCTCGCCGAGGGCGAGCGCGTGGAGTTCGACGTCGTGCAGGGCCAGAAGGGCCCGGCGGCGCAGAACGTCGTGAAGCTCGGCCGGTAATCCGGAAACCCGGTACCTGGTTTGCCAGGCATCCGGCGGCCGGCTCGCTCACCAGCGGGCCGGCCGTTGGTTTTTGGCCCCGGCGTGATATCCTTCGTGCCATGACCCGCGCCTGGTCCCGCCGGGCTTCGGCCCTGCTGCTGGCCCTCGTCTTCGTGAGCGGCAGCCTCGGGTTCTCTACCGCCGACGCCTTGGCGTACCACCGGGCGGGCGTGAATCGCGGGTTGTGGCAGCCGCACTACGAGCCGGCGGGCAGCACCTGCGGCCACGCCGACCGCTGCGTGCTCGGGGCCACCATTCCCGGTCCCCGGGTGGTGACGCCGCTGAGCCTGCTCGGCCGGCTGGCGCCGGTCCTGGCGGACGACGCCTTTCTCCCGCCGGTCCCCAGCCTTCCCAGCACCCTCCGGCATCCCCTCCCCCAACCTCGCGCGCCTCCCCTTTCCGCTGTCTGAGCTTCTGCTCCGGTAGGAAATGACGTCCGCTCCCGGCGTCCCGCGACCCGCGGGACGGGGGAGATGCCGATCATCCGGGAGGTCGCTTTGAGAATCTCATGGCGGGTGCTTTTCGTGAGCCTCGCCGGCGCGCTGGCGGTGCTCGCCGGGGCGCCGCCCGCCGCACTCGCGCAGGGCGGGGCCGATACGCTGACCCTGACTCGACGCGCGGCGGTGGATACCGCGCTGGCCCGGAACCCGGCGCTGGCCGTGGCCCGCGAACAGATCGAGCAGGCCCGGGCCCGCGTGGTCCAGGCGAAGGCGTTTCCCGACCCCTCGGTCTCGGCCGCCACGACGCTGAGCGGCCCCGCCTCCAGCGTCGGCCGGACGCTGGGACTCGGCCTCACGCTGCCGTTCCCCCAGAAGTTCCATCTGCAGGGGGCCGTGAGCGGGGCCGATCTCGAGGCCGCCCGGTTCTCCTATCAGCAGCTCCGGCAGGAGACGGCCGCGCAGACGGTGCAGGCGTACGATGCCCTGCTCGTGGCGCTCCGGCACCTCTCGGACCTCACCGAGAGCCGGACGCTGGCCGCGGACTTCCTCCAGAAGACGGAAGCCCGGTTCGATGCGGGAACCGCGGCCAAGCTCGACGTGCTCAAGGCGAAGGTGGACCTCGCCGCGGCGGAGAACGCGCTCATCGCCAACCAGCGCGACATCATGAACGCGCGGGCGACCCTCAATCGCCTGCTGGGCCGCCCGCTCGGATCGGGGGTGGCCGCCGCGGACTCGCTGGATGTTCCGCCCGATCTGCCCGGGCTGGACCTGCTGACCGCCAGGGCGCAGGAGGCCCGCCCCGAGCTGCACGGGCTCCGGAGCGAGCAGGCCGGCGCCCGCGCGGCCACAACCCTCGCCTCGCAGTACTGGATGCCCGACCTCTCGCTCGGGCTGGCGAAGAACATCTTTCCCGACACCCCCAACTCCTACAGCGGCAGCATCGGGTTCACCGTGCCGCTCTTCTTTTGGAACCACCAGCACGGCGAGGTGGCCGAGTCCCGCCACCGCGAGCGCGAGCTGGATGCGGCGTACCGCGACCTCTCGGCACAGGTGGACCAGGACGTCCGCGTCACCTACGCCACCGCGGCGACGGCATTCCGCCAGGCGCGCTACCTCCGGGACGAGCTTCTGCCCGAGGCCCGCCGCGCCTTCGACGTCGCCCGGGTGAGCTATGGCCTCGGCGGCTCCTCGGCGCTCGAGGTCCTGGACGCCCGCCGCACGCTGCTCGACGCGGAAAGCCAGTATGCCGATGCGCTCGGCGCCGCCAACGACGCGCGCGCCGATCTGGAGCGCGCCGTCGGAGCGCCGCTCGAGACCGCTTCCTCCGGAGACACGCATGATCGCTAGCACCCGGACGCGCGCCGCGCTGCTCGTGGGCGCCGTCACCGTCACGATCGCCGCCTGCGGTGCCAGGGACGGGGGCCATCCCCCCCGGGATCAGGCGCCGCCCGGCACCGTCACCGCGGCGCAGCGCGCCCGGCTCGAGCTCGCGTCGGTGACGGTGCGCTCCTTCCAGCCCGCCACCGAGGTCAGCGGGACCGTCGCGTTCAACGGCGACCTCAGCACCCAGGTCCTCGCGCCCATCTCCGGTCCGGTGGCGCGGATCCTGGTGCAGCCGGGCGCCCGGGTGAGCCGGGGCCAGGCGCTGGCGCTGGTCGCGTCTCCGGACTACGCCGCGGCCGTCGCGACCTACCGCAAGGCCGAGGCGACCGCCGCGAACCTCCAGCGGATCGCCCAGCTGGACGCCCAGCTTTTCAAGAACGACGCGCTCGCGCGCCGGGACCTGGAACAGGCCCAGACCGACGCCGCCACCGCGGCCGCCGACCAGGAGGCCGCGCTCGAGCAGCTGCGCGCGCTCGGGGTGGACTCGGCCGGGATCGAGGCCATCGAGGCGCACCGGGCGGCCGCCGGGCCGCAGGGAGTCGTGCGGGCACCGATCGCGGGACGGGTGGTGGAGCGGCTCATCACACCCGGCCAGCTGCTCCAGGCGGGCGCCACGCCCTGCTTCACCATCGCCGACCTGACCAGCGTGTGGGTGATGGCGCACGTCTTCGAGGCCCAGCTGCCCGACGTGGCCGAGGGCGACTCGGCCGTGATCACTCTCACCGACGACACGACCCGGGTGTACCGCGGGCGCGTGACCTACGTCGGGGCGCTGGTGAATCCGGATACGCGAGCCACCGACGTGCGCGTGCTCACGGCCAACCCGGGCGAGGGGCTCAAGCGCGACATGTTCGTGCGCGTGACCATCCGCTCCCGCCGCGCCCGGTCCGGCCTGCTGGTGCCCGCGTCGGCGGTGCTCCGGGACCAGCAGAACCTGCCGTTCGTCTTCGTGGCGTCGCCGGGGGGCACGTTCGTCCGGCGGCCGGTCCAGCTGGGAGGGCACGTGGGGCCGGACGTCGAAGTGGCGGGCGGACTGGCGGCGGGTGACAGCGTGATCACGCAGGGCGGTCTCTTCCTCCAGTTCGCGGAGAGCCAGTGAGCGAGCCCGCGGCGGTCCCGCCCCCGGCGGCCACCGAGTCGCTGATCCACCGGCTGGTCGCGGCGTCGCTGCGCCAGCGCTTCCTGGTCGGGCTCCTGGCCGTCCTGATCGCGGGCATCGGCGTCTGGTCGTTCTCCCGGCTGCCGGTGGACGCGTATCCGGACCTTTCGCCGCCGATGGTCGAGATCGTCACCCAGTGGCCCGGGCACGCCGCCGAGGAAGTGGAGCGGCTGATCACCGTGCCGCTCGAGGTGGAGATGAACGGCCTCCCGCGGATGCGGGTCATCCGGTCGATTTCGCTCTACGGTCTGTCCGACGTCCGGATGACCTTCCAGGACGGGACCGACAACTACTTCGCGCGCCAGCAGGCCTTCGAGCGGCTGCCGGACGCGGAGCTGCCCGACGGGGTGACGCCGTCGGTCTCGCCGCTCTTCTCGCCGTCCGGTCTGGTCTATCGCTTCGTGGTCGAGAGTCCCGAGCGGAGCGCGATGGACCTGAAGATCATCAACGACTGGGTGATCGCGCGGCAGTATCGCTCGGTGCCCGGTGTGGCCGACGTGGCGCGCCTGGGCGGCGAGACCATGCAGTACCAGGTGCTGCTCGATCCGACCCGGCTCGCGGGCGCCGGGCTCGGGGTGGCGGACGTCGCCACCGCGCTCTCCGCCAACAACGGCAACGCGGGCGGCGGGTTCTACTCCGAGGGCGGCCAGTTCTACTACGTGCGCGGCCTCGGCCGGATCGCGACCACCGACGACATCGGCAATACCGTGCTCGCGACCCGGAACGGGACACCGGTGCTGGTGAAGGACGTGGGCCGGGTGGTGATCGGCCACGCGCCCCGCCTGGGCCAGTTCGGCTTCAACGACCGGAACGACGCGGTCGAGGGGGTGATCCTGCTCCGGAAGGGGGAGCAGGCGCAGACGGTGCTCAAGGGAGTGGAAGCCAAGACCCGGGAGCTCAACGACAGCGTCCTCCCGAAGGACGTGACGATCCGGCCCTTCTACGACCGGAGCGACCTGGTCCAGCTCACCACCCGCACGGTGGAGGACAACCTGCTCCGCGGCATCGTGCTCGTGGTCGTGGTGCTGATCTTCTTCCTCTACGACGTGCGCTCCGGCCTGATCGTCGCCGCCACCATCCCGCTGTCGCTCCTCTTCGCGTTCATCTGCCTCGATCTCAAGGGCATCCCGGCCAACCTCCTGTCCATCGGCGCCATCGACTTCGGCATCCTGGTGGACGGCGCCGTCGTGATGGTGGAGAACATTCACCGGCAGCTCGCCCTGCGAAACGGAACGTCGTACCGGGTCGCAGACGTGATCGCCGCCGCGGCCGCCGAGGTGGACCGGCCGATCTTCTATGCGGTGGCGGTGATCGCGGCGGGGTTCCTGCCGATCTACGTCCTCTCCGGCCCCTCGGGCAAGCTGTTCTCGCCCATGGCCGACACGATGATCTTCGCGCTGGCGGGGTCGCTGCTGCTCACCCTGGCGCTGGTCCCCGTGCTCTGCGCCTGGGTGCTGCGCCGCGGGGTCCGGGAGCGCCGCAACCCGGTCTACGAGGCGGCGCGCGCCGCCTACGAGAAGGGCCTCGACTGGTGCCTCGCGCACCCCCGGGCCACGGTGGGCGCCTCGGTCGCCGCGTTCGCGCTGTCGCTGCTCCTCTCGTTCCGGGTCGGCGCGGAGTTCATGCCGCACCTGGACGAGGGCGCCATCTGGGTCCGCGCGACGATGCCGTACACCATCTCGTTCGACGAATCGGCCAAGATCGTTCCCCAGATCCGCGCCGTGCTCCGCTCGTTCCCGGAGGTCACCGTCGTGGCCGACGAGCATGGCCGGGACGACGACGGGACCGACCCCACCGGCTTCTTCAACGCGGAGTTCTACGTCGGCCTCAAGCCCTACGGCGAGTGGCGCGGCCCCTACCATCGCAAGCAGGACCTGATCGACGCCATCGACGCCAGGCTCGCGGCCTTCCCCGGCATCATCTTCAACTTCACCCAGCCCGCCGAGGACGCGGTGGACGAGGCGGAAACCGGCCTCAAGAGCGCCCTCGACGTGAAGGTGTTCGGGCCCGATCTCGCGACGCTGGAGGAGCGGGGGAAGCAGATCAAGCGCGTGCTGGAAGGGGTCCGCGGCATCAGCCACGTGACCCTGGTCCAGGAGCTGGGGCAACCGAGTCTGACGGTCGCGATCGACCGGGCCAAGATCGCGCGCTACGGCATCAACGTGGACGACGTCAATCATCTGCTCGATGCGGCGGTGGGGGGGGCCGCCGCCACGCGGGTGGTGCAGGGGGAGCGGCTCTTCGATCTGGTGGTGCGGCTGGAGCCCCGGTTCCGCGAGTCGCCCGAGGCGATCCGTTCCATCCTGGTCCCCACGCCGGGCGGGCAGCAGGTCCCGCTCGGCGAGCTGGCGGACATCCAGGTGGCCAGCGGGGCCTCGTTCATCTACCGGGAGAACAGCTCCCGGTTCATCGGCATCCAGTACTCGGTGGAGGGACGCGACCTTGCCGGCGCGGTCAACGACGCCCGGCGGCAGGTGGCGGCCAAGGTCCCGCTGCCGTCGGGCTACCGGATGACCTGGGGCGGCGAGTACCGCGAGTACACCGCGTCGCGGAGCCAGCTCCAGGTGGTGCTGCCGCTCACGCTGGTCCTGATCTTCCTCATCCTGTTCGCGCTCTACAGCAACTTCAAGTTCCCGGTCATCA
>DASWAI010000154.1:0-14896 GCA_036391215.1 Gemmatimonadales bacterium | reverse complement strand
AACCGAGTCCCAGGCCGCCGTGGAGAACCGGCGGAGCGTGCTCGAGTTCCTGCTCGAGCGGTACCCCGGCGAGCACCTCGCCAACGGGGGCCGGACCACTCCCCGCAACGAGTTCGAGCGCTACGTCGCCCGCTACGACGTACCGGTGCGGACCCGCCACGAGCTGCCCCTCCGCGCCGGCGACGAGCGTCCGGGCGACGCGATGATCCAGCACGACATGAGCCTCTGCATCCTGTGCACCCGCTGCGTCCGCGCGTGCGAGGACATCCAGGAGGTGGGCGTGCTCGATGTGGCCGAGCGGGGCTCGACGGCGCAGATCATCGTCGGGGGCGACGGCGACCCGGATCATGCGGGCTGCACATGGTGCGGCGAATGCGTCCGCGTCTGCCCCACCGGCGCCATTTTCGAGTTCATTCCCATGAAGCGGTTCGGCTCGGACGCCATCCGCCAGCCGGACAACATCGCCCGCTCCGTCTGCCCCTACTGTGGCGTCGGTTGCCAGATCGACCTCCACGTCAAGGACGACCGGCTCATGCGGGTCACGTCGCCGTGGATCGAGGAGCGGACGCCGAACCAGGGGTCGACCTGCGTCAAGGGACGGTTCGGCTACGACTTCCCCCAGCACCGGGACCGACTCAAGGTGCCGCTCATCCGCAAGGGCTGGGCGCTCGACGACGGCCGGTGGGTGTGGGAGGGCGAGTCGCCGCGCTACCGCGAGGGGCCCTGGAGCACGGTCGAAGAGGCTGGCGAGCGGGAGAAGCCCCGCCCGCCCCACCGGAGCGTGGGCAAGCCGCCGCAGACCGGGCTCCCGGTGCTCAGCGAGTACGACGTGCGCGATCGCGCGGCGACCCCGCCCGGCTGGTACAGCGCCTTCCGCGAGGCCACCTGGGACGAGGCACTGGGCCTGGTCGCCCAGGAGCTGCTCCGCATCAAGCGCGAGCACGGCCCGGGCGCGTTCGCGGCGCTCTCGTCCGCCAAGTGCACCAACGAGGACAACTACCTCTTCATGCGCATGGTGCGGGGCGCCATGGGCACGAACAACGTGGACCACTGCACCCGCCTCTGCCACTCGAGCTCCGTTGCGGCCATGAGCCGGGCCCTCCACACCAGCGCCGCCTCGGGCTCGATGCGGGAGATCGAGGAGGCCTGCGACGTCATCTTCATCGCCGGCGCGAACACCACGGAAACGCACCCGGTCTTCGGCGCCCTGATCAAGCGGGCCGTGGCCAAGGGCGCCAAGCTGATCGTGGCGGACGTGCGCCGCACCGAGCTGGCCGAGCTGGCGGACGTGCATCTCCAGATGCTGCCCGGCACCGACGTCGTGCTCTTCAACGCGATGCTGAACCACGTCATCGCGCGCGGCCTCGTGAACGAGCAGTTCGTGGCCGAGCGCACCCGGGAGTTCGAGAAGGTGAAGGCCGCGGTGGCGCGCTACACCCCCGAGATGGCCGCCAAGATCACCGGCATCCCCGCGGCCACCATCCGCGCCGGCGCCGAGCTCTACGCCAACGGGCCCAACACATCTACGCTCTGGGCCATGGGCCTGACCCAGCACAACACCGGCACCGACATCGTGGCGAGCCTGCTCAACCTCATGCTCGCCTGCGGGATGATCGGCCGGTGGGGCGCCACGATGCTGCCCATCCGGGGGCAGAACAACGTGCAGGGCGCGAGCGACGTGGGCGCGATCCCCTTCGCCTACACCGACTACCGCACGGTCACCGACCCGGCGAACCGGGCCGAGTACGCCAAGGCATGGGGGGTGCCGGCGGAGTCGCTGTCGCTCAAGGACGGCATGATGGTCACCGAGATCGTCCAGGATGGCAGCCCGATCCGCGGCATGTACATCATGGGCGAGAATCCGGTCATCTCGGACCCGAACATCGCCCACGCCGAGGAGTGGGTCCGGCGGCTGGAGTTCCTGGCGGTCCAGGACCTCTTCCTCACGGAGACCGCCCGCTGGGCGGACGTCGTGCTGCCCGGCTCGTCCTTCGCCGAGAAGGAGGGGACGGTCAACAACACCGACCGGCACATCCAGCTCATGACTCCGGCGCTCCCGCCGCCGGGCGAAGCGCGGCGCGACCTCGACATCCTGATCGAGCTCACGAACCGGCTGGGCCTCCCCACCCGGTTCGAGGGCGCGGGCGAGGTGATGGACGAGATCGCCTCGGTGACGCCATCATGGCGCGGGGTGAGCTACGAGAAGCTCCGCCGGCACGAGGGGTCGCTCCAGTATCCGGTGCCGGACGCCGAATCGACCGGCACGGCGTTCCTGTTCGCCCATTCCTTCCCGACGCCCGACGGCCGGGCGATCTTCGTTCCGGTCGAGTACCTCCCGCCCGACGAGCTGCCGGACGATGAGTTCCCGTTCGTGCTCAACACCGGCCGCCAGATGTACCACTGGCACACCGGCACGATGACGCGGCGGTCGGCCGGCCTCGACTCGCGGGAGCCGGTCCCCGTCGTCGAGATCAATCCGGAGGACGCCCGGGAAATGGACGTGCAGGAGGGCGACACGCTCCGGATCACCTCCCGGCGCGGGTCGATACTCATCGGCGCCCGCCTCTCGGAGCGGCAGGCGCGCGGCCAGGTCTTCATCCCGATGCACTTCCGCGAGGCCGCAGCCAACCTGCTCACCAACCCGCAACTCGATCCGTACGCGCGCATCGCCTCCTTCAAGGTGAGCGCGGTCCGGGTCGAGCCGGTGCGGGAAGCCGAAGAGCGGGAGGCCGAGGAGCAGCTCCCCTCCCTGGTCTGACCGGCGCCGTCATATTTCGCCCCTCATGCGCGCCCTCGTGAAGGAGTCGGCCGGCCCCGGCATGACCCTGCGGGACGTTCCCCGCCCCGCCTGCGGGCCGACCGACGTCCTCATCCGCGTGCGCCATGCCGGCGTCTGCGGCACCGACCTCCATATCTGGGAATGGGACAGCTGGGCGGCCGGCCGGCTCCGGCCCCCGGTCGTCGTGGGGCACGAGTTCGCCGGCGAGGTCGTGGAGCTGGGCGGCGAGGCCCGGGCCGCGGGGCTGCTCGAGGTGGGGGATCCCGTCACCGCCGAGGGCCATATCGTGTGCGGTCACTGCCTCCAGTGCCGCACCGGCAGCGCCCACCTCTGCCAGCGGACCCAGGTCATCGGCGTGGACCGCGACGGCGCCTTCGCCGAGTACATCGCGATGCCGGTGTCGAACGTGATGCGGCTCGACGGGATTCCTACGGAGATCGGCGCGATCATGGACCCGCTGGGCAACGCGGTGCACACCGTGCTCGAGGCCGACGTCCCCGGCAGCACCGTGCTGGTGATCGGGTGCGGGCCGATCGGCTGCTTCGCGGTCGGCGTCGCCCGCGCGGCGGGGGCGTCGCTGGTGCTCGCGAGCGACTACAATCCCCGCCGGCTCGACATCGCTCGCTGCATGGGCGCGCACGTGCTCCTCAATCCCGCCGAGGACGACGTCGTGGCGCGCGCGCGGGAGCTCACCCAGGGCGACGGCGTGGATCTCGTGTGCGAGATGAGCGGCCACCCCTCCGGCCACGCGCAGGCGTTCGCCGCCGCGCGGCTGGGCGGCCGCGTCAACCTGCTGGGCACGCCGAGCCGGCCGACCGAAGTGGACTTCGCCCGCGACGTCATCTTCAAGGGCCTCACGCTCTACGGCGTGAGCGGGCGCAAGATGTACCGGACCTGGGACCAGATGCGGCGCTTCCTCCGGACCGGCCAGCTCGACCCGCGGCCGGTCCTCACCCACCGGTTCCCCCTGGCCCGCATCGCCGAGGCGATCCAGGTCATCAAGGAAGGCCAGGCGGGCAAGGTGATTCTGGAGATCGGCCCATGACCCGCGCGGTGGCGGCCAATCCGCTCGAGCGGCGGCTCGAGGCGGAGCTGGCGGAGTTCCGGCGCACCGGCGTCTACAAGCGGCTCAACTTCCTCGACGGGCCCCAGGGCCCCGTCGTCCGGATGGAGGGACGGGGGGATGTCCTCATCCTGTCCTCCAACAACTATCTGGGCCTGAGCGCGGAGCCCGCGGTCGTCGCGGCCGGCAAGGCCGCGCTCGACCGCTTCGGCGCGGGGACCGCGTCCGTCCGCTTCATCTGCGGCACCTTCACGGTCCACCGCGCGCTCGAGCAGGCGTGCGCGCGCCTGGTGGGCACCGGGGCGTCGCTCAGCTTCGTGAGCTGCTGGAACGCCAACGAGGCGGTTCCCGCCACGCTGCTGGGCGAGGACGACCTGGTCCTGAGCGACCAGCTCAACCACGCCTCGATCATCGACGCCATCCGCCTCGCCAAAGCCATCACCCGGTGCCAGACGGGAGTGTTCCGCCACGGCGACCTGGCCGATCTCGACGAGAAGCTCCGCTCGGCCAGGGACCGCCGCGTCCGCATGGTGATCACCGACGGGGTGTTCTCCATGGAAGGCGCGATCGCCAAGCTGCCCGATCTGGTCGCGCTGTGCCGGCAGCACGACGCCGTCCTGGTGGTAGACGACTCGCACGCCACCGGCGTCCTCGGCGCCACCGGCCGGGGCACGGCGGAGCACTTCGGGATGCTGGGGGAGGTGGACGTGATCACGTCCACCCTGGGCAAGGCGCTCGGCGGCGCGGCGGGCGGCTTCGTTGCGGGATCGGCCGCAGTGTGCGACTATCTCACTCAGCGGGCGCGGCCCCAACTCTTCTCGAATGCGCTGCCCCCCACCGTCGCCGCCAGCGCGCTCGCGTCGGTCGAGTACCTAGAGGCGCACCCCGAGCGGGTGGCCCTGCTCCGGGAAAACGCCCGCTACTTCCGCGAGCAGCTCCTGGCGCTGGGTTTCAAGCCGCTGGCGGGCGAGACGCCGATCGTGCCGGTGATCGTCGGTGAGACCGCATTCGCGATCAAGCTGAGCGAAGAGCTGCTGAACGAGGGGGTCTTCGTCACCGGCTTCGGCTTCCCGGTGGTGCCGCAAGGACAGGCCAGGGTCCGCTGCCAGATCTCCGCGGCGCACACCCGGGAGCACCTGGACCAGGCACTGGCGGCGTTTCGAAAGGTGGGGGGGCGGCTGGGCCTGATCTAGGCCGGTACGGGCCTGCTCTTTGCACCCCCGAACGTGCAAAATTGGTCGTCCGGTGCCGGCGCTTGCCGGCGGCCAGTTTCGCAACATGCTCTACATCAATAGCTTAACGAGTGCCGCTCGACGCGGGCGGGGCCCGGCCGCACGTGGCACTCCACCGGAAGTTCTGCAATTTTCCGGACCGGTCCGATCGTCGGCTGAACTCACCCAGGGAGGCAGTCTGATGCGCAAGGTCACCCGCAGCATGTCGGTCGCGGCGCTGGCAGTATGCCTCGGCGCGGCGAGCCTGGCCGCCCAGGGGCCGGTTCAGGGCGACTTCCAGTGGTACGTCGGCGGGCAGGCGGGTGTGCTCGTCTTCCGGACGCCGGCGCAGACCCGCGGCGGGATGTTCATGGCGGGGGGTCATACCCTCATCACCGCGCGGCGGACCGGGCTCCTGCTCTCGGTGGACGAGGGCATCGGCTCGAACGAGCAGAGCGCCTACACCGACGCGACGGGCACCAGCCAGACAGTCGTGTTCAACGACATCCGCAAGTACTCCGCCGTCCTCATGGCCTTTCCCATCCGCTCGGCCGCGCAGCCGTTTCTCGGGGTCGGTGTGGGCCTGTTGCACGCCGTGAACCCGCAAACGACCGGGACGACCTTCGTCTCGCCGGCCGCGGCCGCGCAGGCCCAGCAGGACGCTCGGGACCTCGGCAGCACCGGCTTCCTGACCTTCGTCGGCGGCCTGCAGTTCAAAGTCGGGCGGCTGGTGGCGTTCGGTCAGTATCAGCTCACGTCGGCCCAGGGCGACAAGACCCTCGACAGCGGCGCGTCCGGCCGGCTGATCGTCGGCTCGACGCACACCTTCAGCGGCGGCCTGCGGGTGAGCCTCGGGAGCGCGAAGGAAACGCCCCGCGCGGGTTACTGATCCGGCGCGAGATCCATCGAGACCCCGCGGCGGCAAACCGGAGCGGCCAGTCGGCCGCCTTGGTGATGCCGATCCGCGGGGTGATTTCCACCGCGCCGTCCCACCCGTCCGAGTCCAGCACCACGACGCCTGACCGCTGCATCATCCGGCCGTCCAGCTCCGCCCGGGTGATCCCGAGCGCCTGGCACAGCCGGCCCGGCCCGGCGCACAAGTAACGGTCGTCCACCTCCCCCCGCCGGCGCCGCATGATCTCGAGCCCCTCGAGCGGCTCGACCGCGCGCAGCAGCACCGCGCTCCCCTGCCCCGCCGTGTGGCAAACGAGATTGGCGCACCAGTGCACGCCATAGGAGCGGTAGACGTACCAGCTCCCCGGCGGCCCGTAGAGCGCCTCGTTCTGCGCGTGACGGCGGCCCCGGAACCCGTGGGATGCGGGGTCGTCGTAGCCCAGATAGGCTTCGGTCTCGACCACCCAGCCCAGAGTCGGCCTCCCCCCGACGTCGGAGGCGACGAGCAGTCCCACCAGCTCCCGCGCGACGGTATCCGCCGGGCGCTCGAAAAAACGAACGGGCAGCGTCGCTGCCCGTCGTGGCCCCCTCATTCGGGTTTCTTCCTCGCCCGCGGTCGGGCCCGGCGCTTCGGCGCCGCGGGCTCGGCCGGCGCCTGGGCTGCTGACGGCGCTTCGGCTGCCGGTGCCGCCGCGGCCTCGCCCTTGGGAGGGGCGGTGCGTCTGCCCCCGCGGCCGCGGCCGCGCGGACGGGAAGGCTTGGCCCCTTCGGCTTCGACCGGAGCGGGCGCCGGCTCGGGCGCCGGCTCGGCGACCGCTCCGATCAGCGGGACCTGCCCCGCCCGAACTCCCCCGCGCGAGCCGCGCCGGAACCGGATGCCTGGACGCTGCCCGTTGCCTCCGCCGGCGGCGCCGGCCTCTGCGGGCTCGGCCGCCGCTTCGACGGCGGACTCCGGCGCGGCGGCGGACTGCGGCGCGGCGGCCGCGGGGGCCGGGACCGGAGCGGCGGCGCCATCGTGGCGGTGCGGCGCGATCTCGTACTCGTTTTCGCCGACCTTGCGGACATCCGCCACCTCGGCGTCGTTCGCCTGGCGGAGCAGCCGGGAGAAGCGCGCGGGCTCGAGCAGCGGATCCTCCCGCCCGTGCAGGGCCACCATGCGGAGCCGGAGCGTCTCGTGCGCCACGGGAGGCTTGAGCTCGCCCAGCGCACGCGAGATGAGCTGGAACGCGGCGGCGAGCGTCAGTGCGCCATCGCGCCGGGCCGCAGCGCCGGGCTCCCGCTCCGCCGGCGGGCGGGCGGCCTCCGCCGCGGGCCGCTCGCGGTCGCGACCGCGACCGCGGCCCCGACCCCGGCCCCGACCGCGCCGCTCCCCTTCCTCCGGCGCAGCGCGAGTCGCCTCCCGCGCGGCCTCAGCCGGCGCGGGGGCGGCGCCGGCAGGCGCCACCTCGTACTGCCCGTTCTCCATCTTCGTGACCTGCAGCACGCCCCGCTGGCCCGCCTCGATCACGAACTTGCTGAACCGGCTGAAGCCGGCGTTCTTCTCGTCGAAATTCGGGTCCAGCTGCTGCATCACCTGCTTGAGGCGGTCCGAGCGCATCACGTCGCCGTTGCGCACCATCTGGGCGACCGCCTCGCGTGCGAGCTCCCACGGGTCGCGCTGCACCGACGGCGTGTCCACTTCCTTGGTGAGCCCGGCGAGATCGCTGTACGAGTAGTACTCGTCGCAGTTCTGGATCAGCAGGTCGCTCGCGGACTCCCGGATGCCCACGCCGATCACGTACTTCCCGTACTCCTTCAGCTTGATCACCATGGTCGAGAAGTCGCTGTCGCCCGACATGATGATGAAGGTGCCGATCTCGGGCCGGGTGAACACCAGCTCGACCGCGTCGATGGCGAGCCGGATGTCCGTCGCGTTCTTCTTGCTGGTGCCGAAGGCGGGGGCGAAGATCAGGTCGATCGACGACTCGGAGAGCGGGACGATGTACTGCGGATAGCGGCGCCAGTCGGCGTAGGCGCGCTGCACCGCGACCTTCCCCTTGATGATGTCGCTGTTGAGGAGGGTGCGGAGCTCCTTCGTGAGATCGGAGCGGATGCCGAGGGTAACGTTGTCGAAGTCGATCAGCAGCGCCGCGTTCGGAGCGTGCACGGGCGGGCTGGGGAGGTGCCGGTTCGGCCGGCTCATCTGTTGGGTCACTTAGCGCTCGGTTCCAGGCCCACGGCCCTCGTGCGTCCCGCCGCTTCCCTTGCCGGACCCGGTCGGCGGGAGCGCGTCGGAGGACGCACGAAGTCGGGGACTTTGTAGTCGGCGACAGCATCGCGCCGGTTCATCGGTGCCGCTCGTGACGTCCGGCTGGAGGCCCGGCGATGGTCGCGCCGCTCGGCCGGGTCGCCGGCGCGCGTCCGCTTCACCGCCTGGCCGGTCTCCACCGGCCCGAACCCCGCCTCCCCATCCCGCCGGCCGCCTCGGAGCGGGAGCCCGGGCTCCCAGGCTTCCCCCCGACCCGACTCGCCGGCCACCGCTTCCAGGGTCACGTAGCGCGGTAAAAGTAAACAGTGAACCGTAAACAGTGAACCGGGGGCCCCCTGACAGCGGAGCCCCCGGCCGACCCTCCCCTCGCTCGCGGCGGACCCCCCCTCACCCGATCATCCCCTCCCCGGCCAGCGGCAGCTCGAGCACGAAATAGAACCGCGTCCCGTAGTCGGGGGCGGTCTCGACCTGCAGGGTGGACCCCATCGCCTCCACCAGCTTCCGGCAGATGGAGAGGCCCAGGCCGGAGCCGGAGAAGGCATACTCGCCCTGCTTCTGGCGCCGGCGGAACGGCTCGAACAGCGTGACCATGGACTGGGGAGGGATCCCGCGCCCCGTATCCCGGACCGAGAACTCCACCGCGCTGGGCGAGACCTGCCGGGCCGCCACCTCGACGAAGCCTTCCGCCGTGAACTTGAGCGCGTTGGTCGTGAGGTTGAGCAGGACCCGGCTCAACGCCACCGGGTAGCCGATCCGGAAGTCGGACTCGGGCGGCGAGAGCCGCACGGAGAGCGACTTCTCCTCCGCGATCGGCAGCACGATGTCGCGCACCGACTCCAGAATATCGGTGATCGAGAAGGGCATCGGATCGACGTCCACCAGGCGGTCGCCGCCGCGGGCGAGCTCGATCACGTCGCTCGCCACCGAGCTCAGGCCGAACGCGGCGCTGTAGATGAGCCCGAGCTGGCGCTCCTGCACCGGATTCACCGGGCCGCTGCGGGCCCGCTGGAGCGTCTCGGCGAGGAAGAGGATGGACGTGAGGGGCGAGCGGAGGTCGTGCGCCACTTCCACGACCAACTCCAGTCCGTCCGGCCCGCCCAGGCGGTCGGTGAAGCGCTGGGACCAGTCGACTTCCAGCCGCTGGCCGACCAGCTCGACCGCCCCGAGCAGCCCGAGCGCCTGGCCGGCATCCGGCGGGGGCGAGAGCGCCCGGAGCCGGTCCAGCAGCGTGGCCCGGATGAGCTCCACCAGCCGCCGCGCGAGCGCGTTCCGCGGGACGAGCCCCATGTCGGGCTCCTGCCCGGCCGCGGCCTCGCGGATGGCGGCGCACAGATACGCCACGTGGGCGGCGACTTCCTCGGCCGACGTGGCGTGCTCCGCCACGCTCTCCCAGCGCGACTCCGCGGCCAGCACCGTTTCGCGGAGGGCCTCCCAGAGCGGCGGTGCGATGCCCCCGCCGGACGGCCCCTCGGGGTCCCAGACGCGCAGCGGCGCGGCGTACGCCGGCCCGGAGGTGCGCCGACGCTCCCCACTCGTGGAGTGAGGCCGCGCCGTATCGGATTTCACTCCGGCGTCCCCGGGGTCTCGTCGCGATGGAATTCGTGCTTGTCCATCAGGCGGTACAGGGTGGTCCGGTCGATGCTCGCGAGCCGGGCCGCCTTCGACATGTTGCCGCCCGCGCGGCTCACCAGCCGGCCCAGATACTCGCGCTCGAACTGCGCCACGACCCGGTCCTTGGCGGTGTGGTACGCCTCGTCCATGACGCCGGCCGGCGGCGCGGCCTCGGAGGGCCACTCCGCCGCGTCCTCGTAGATCGGGATGTCGTTCGGCTGGATGACCTGGTCCGGCTCGGCCAGCACGGCCACGTGCTCGATCACGTTCTGAAGCTCGCGCACGTTGCCCCGCCAGGGGCGCGACCGCAGGAACGCGATGCTGCCGTCGCTGAGGCGGGGCACCCGGTCGCCCATCTGGCGGTGCCGGTGCCAGTAGTACGTCAGGAAATGGTTGGCGAGGAGGGGAATGTCCTCCTGCCGCTTGCGGAGCGGCGGCAGCGCGATCGGCACCACCCGGAGCCGGTAGAAGAGGTCGCTCCGGAGCGCCCCTGCGTCCACGGCGTCCTGCGGGTCCCGGTTGGTGGCGGAGATGAAGCGGACGTCCACCACGGCATCCACCTGCTCGCTGCCTACCCGCCGCACCACGCCGTCCTGGATCACGCGGAGGAGCTTGGCCTGGAGCGGCATCGACATCTCGGTCAGCTCGTCCAGGAAGAGGGTGCCGCCGTTGGCGGTCTCGAGCAGGCCGGGCTTGTCGCGGTCCGCGCCGGTGAACGAGCCCTTGCGGTGCCCGAAGAGCTCGCTCTCCAGCAACCCCTCGGGCAGCGCGGCGCAGTTGATCGGCACGATCGGCTTGTGCGCCCGGCGGCTGTTCTGGTGGATGAACTGGGCGATCACTTCCTTGCCCGTGCCGCTCTCGCCGCTGATGAAGACGGACGCGTCGGTGCCGGCGACCTTGCGGGCGAGTTCCACGGCCTTCCGGAACGGAGGCGAGATCCCGATGAGGGCGATCTTGTCGCTGTGCCCGTGCTGCTTCATCAGCTGAAGGCGGAGGTCCTGCGCTTCGCGCGAGACCATCACGGCGTGGGACGCCCGGCCGATGAGCACCTGCAGGTGGGTCGCCGAGAAGGGCTTCGGCAGGTAGTCCCAGGCCCCGGCCCGGAGCGCCTCGATGCTGCTCGTGACGCTCGGATTTCCGGTCATCACCACGACGATGGTGTCCTTGAAAGCTTCCAGGGCGGCCTGGAGGATCTGGAGCCCCGAGACCTGCGACATGTACAGGTCGACCAGGATGATGTCGAACTTGCGCCGCTTGACCGTGTCCACGGCTTCCTCGCCGCGGCCGATGAGCGTCACGTTGTAGCCGTCCATCTGCAGGACGCTGGCGCAGCTCTCCCGCAAGGTGCGCTCGTCGTCCACCACGAGCACCCGGATGCTGGCCTTGACGTCGGCCGGGATCGAGAGCGGGTCCCGCGCGGCCGATTCGGACCCGGCGGGCGCGGCATGCGGGGACGACTGAGCGAGCGAACTGCCCATGCAGGCTCTCCTTAGCGCTGGTGCGGTGGGGCTTGGGGCCGGGTCGGGAACGCCGGACCGCGGCACCGCCGGGAGCAGGGTCCGTTCCACGGTTCGCCTGAAAGACCTTCACACAAGCGCCGGCGTCACTTGGATACAACACCGTGCGGCAAGTGTCAAGCAGAACAGTGTGATACAGGCAACAGTCGCCTGCAGGCCGCGCGCAACGAGTGCAAGGGCCATGCAACAACCAACCGCCCTCGGCCAGGCAATCCCACCCAGGCAAGGTATCCCGTCACGTGATAGCGACTTGTGATCCGCTCGCTTGCCCGCGGGTGGCTGGTCCTTACTTTGCAGAGGCGGGGGGCCGAACCCGCAAGTCGCATGGGGTGAGGCCCCCTCGGTCCCCGGCGGGGCCTTCCCCGATTCGCTGGATACCTCGGAGCGTCCGACCCTATGGCCCGTAACCTGGTCCCCTCGAACGAGCCCCCTGCGCACATGGCGCCGGCGTCGCCCAACCTGCCGGTAGCCGCCGCAGACTTCAGTCCGGTACCCGTGGAGGAGGGGTCCGAGGGCTTCCAGTGGCACCGGTACGTCTCGGCGCTCCGCCGCTACAAGTGGCTCATTCTGCTGATCACCGTACTGGGCACCGGCATCGGCGTCGTCGCCACCCGGTTTCTCACGCCGCAATACGACGTGCAGGCGACCATCTGGATCGAGTCGCCGCCCGCCCGGGACGGCCCGATCCGGGCGCAGGGGCTGCTCGAGTCCTACGCCTGGGTCGAGCTGCTCAAGACCTACACGGTGCTGGACTCGGTGGTGCAGAAGGAGCGGCTCTACCTCTCGCACGACCCGGCGGATTCCCTCGCCTTCAAGAAGTTTGCGCTCATGGACCGGTTTCGCCCCGGGGCCTACGTCCTGACGGTGGACCGGGCGCACAAGAGCCT
Organism: Gemmatimonadales bacterium; assembly: GCA_036391215.1. Classification (GTDB taxonomy): domain Bacteria; phylum Gemmatimonadota; class Gemmatimonadetes; order Gemmatimonadales; family GWC2-71-9; genus DASQPE01. The sequence goes on along the minus strand of DASWAI010000154.1, from coordinate 2,686 downwards.
CACGCTCAAGACCAAAGAGGGTCTGCTGGTTCAGAGCGCAGCGGTCGGCGACTCGATCGGCCAGCGCGTGGGTCTGGCGTGGCAGCCCGATCCGTCGACCCTCAAGGCAGGGCGGTCCTACGAATTCGGCGTGGTGACTCCGCGGGACGCGTCCCAGGCGCTGAGCGGCCAGCTTGGCACCCAGATGGCCCAGGACGGGAACTTCCTCCGGCTGCAGCTCACCGGCTCCGATCCGGTCCGCCTGACCAACACGATGAACGCCCTCGCGGACCAGTTCGTCGCGGTGGCCGCGGACCTCAAGAAGCGCAAGCTCACCGAGCTGTCGCGCATTCTTGCGGAGCAGGTGGCCTCCGTGGGGCAGCAGCTGCGGGACGCGGAGACCCGCCTCGAGAGCTACAAGGTCCAGACGATCACCCAGCCGAACGACGCCACCCCCATCAACCCGGGCGTGTCCACGTCGTCGGGCACCGTCATCGGGGAGTACTTCAGCCAGAAGGTCCAGGCGGACGCGCTGAAGCGGGACCGGGAGAACATCGAGCGGGTACTGCGGGAGTCGCAGAGCGGCAGCGTGCCCATCGATGCGTTCCAGACGATTCCCTCGGTGCGGACCGCGCCCGACTTCACCCGCGCACTGGCCGAGCTGGCGGACGCGGAGGCCCAGCTCCGGGCGCTCAAGTTCAAGTACACCGACGAATACAAGCCGGTGAAGGACCTCGAGGACCGGATCGCGACCCTCCGGACCCAGATCATTCCGTCCTACGCCAACACCCTGATCTCGGCGCTCCGGGCGCAGCAGGCCGATCTCGAGGGCCGGATCGGCGCGCAGTCCCACGAGCTGCAGCAGATCCCCAACCGGATGATCAACGAGGCGCGCCTCGACCGCGAGGTCAAGAGCATGCAGTCGATCTACACCGACCTGCAGGCGCGCTACGAGCAGGCCCAGCTGGCCGAGGCGAGCGCCATCCCCGACGTGCGGATCCTCGATCCGGCGGTCCAGCCCGAGAGCCCGAGCCGGAACGACGCGCCCCGCCTCATCTTCCTCGCGTTCATGGGCAGCATGGGCGCCGCCGTGGCGCTCGCGCTCCTGCTCGACCGGCTGGACAAGCGGTTCCGCTATCCGGATCAGGTGACCAACGAGCTCGGCCTCAGCATCCTCGGCGCCGTGCCCGCCATCAACAAGCTCAAGCACGGCGGCGTGGACCTCGAGGAGACCGCCCAGGTAGTCGAGGCGTTCCGCGGCATCCGGCTCAACATCGTGCACTCGTACGGCGCGGCCGGCCCCGTCATGCTCACCATCTCGAGCCCGTCCCCGGGCGACGGCAAGTCGCTGGTCTCCTCCAACCTCGCGCTCTCCTTCGCCGAGGCGGGGTACAAGACGCTCCTGATCGACGGGGACATCCGGCGCGGCGAGCTGCACCGGATGTTCCGCGCCGAGCGGATCCCGGGGCTGCTCGACTACCTGATGAAGTCGGCGACGCTCGAGCAGGTCCTGCGGCCCACCAGCAAGCGGAACCTCACCCTGCTCCCGTGCGGCACTCGCCGCCAGCACGGGCCGGAGCTCCTCGGCTCGGCCCTGATGAACGAGCTGATGGCGACCCTCAAGACCCGCTACAACGTCATCATCGTGGACAGCCCGCCGCTGGGCGCCGGGATCGATCCCTTCGTGCTGGGGACCGCCACCGGCAACATGGTGCTCGTCCTGCGGTCGGGAGAGACGAACCGGGAGATGGCGGAGGCGAAGCTCAAGGTGCTGGACCGGCTGCCGATCCGGATCCTGGGCGCGGTCCTGAACGACATCCGCGCGGGCGGGGTCTACCAGTACTACGGCTACGTCTACGGCTACGTGGCGGACGAGGACAAGCCGGAGCAGCTGCCCGCCGGCTCGGGCGACGCGGCGCCTACGTCCTGAGCGGGACCGGGTCGAACGCGCGGACCCTCTCTCCGTCCGCGCCCTGGAGCAGATCGCGCAGCGCCGACGCCGCGCACTCGAGCAGCTGGTCGACGTCGAGCGTCGAGGCGGCGAAGTCGGGCACGGCGCAGTAGCCCGCGCGAACTCTGACCCCGCCCGAGCCGGCGGGCAGCGCCTCGATCTCTCCGGCAAGCCGATTGACCAGGTGGACGGCGCCCTGCGCCCCGGTCGCGGGCGCGATGATCGCGAACTCGCCGCCGTCGAGGCGCCCCAGGGCATCCGACGACCGGCCCGCTCTCCGGAGCACCTGCCCCACCCGGTCGGCGAGGCGGCTCGGCTCTTCCTCCGACCCCCCTTCCATTTCCGAGCCCAGCACCACGCACGCGAGCGCGTCATGACGCCGGGCGGCGCCCGACCCGATCTCGCGAGCGCGCCGCGCGAGCCCGGACCGGTTGTACAATCCGGTCTCCGGGTCCAGGAGACGCTGGCCGCCGAGCCGGTCGCTCGCGAGCTTCGCCTGAACGAAGGTGCGCAGCTTGAACAGCAGCGCCTCGCCGTCGATCGGCTGGCCGAAGAACTCCCACGCGCCCGCCTCGAACGCCTCCAGCCGCTGCACCCGGCCCGCGGGACCCGCCGTCGTGATGATGATCGGCGTAAGGGGCCCGAGCCCCCGCTCGCTCCGGAGCGAGCGGCAGACGTCGAAGCCGTGCATGTCCGGCATCTGGGCGTCCAGAATGACCACATCGGGACGCTCGGTCAGGGCGCGATCGAGGGCCT
>DASWAI010000153.1:0-2331 GCA_036391215.1 Gemmatimonadales bacterium | reverse complement strand
GCCAGAAGACCGGCGCCTTCCTCGACCAGCGGCCCAACCGCCTCATTGCCGCGGAGCTCGCCCGCCCGGGCGGCCGGTCGCTGGATTGCTTCGCCTATCACGGCTCCTTCGCGCTCCACCTGGCGGCCCGCTCGGCCGAAGTCGTGGCCCTCGACGCGAGCGCCGAGGCGCTCGCCCGGGGCGCGGAGAACGCCGGGCTGAACGGTCTCACCAATATCGTATGGCGCGAAGCCGACGCCTTCGCCGCGCTCCGCGCCTTCGAGCGGGCGCGCGAGCGGTTCGACACCATCGTGCTCGACCCGCCGGCCTTCGCCAAGGGGAAGTCCACGGTGCCGGCGGCGCTCCGCGGCTACCACGAGATCAACCTCCGAGCCATGCGGCTCCTCGCTCCAGGCGGCCATCTGCTCACCGCCTCGTGCTCGTTCCACGTCCGCCGTCCCGAGTACCTCGACATGCTGGCCGCGGCGGCCGCCGACAGCGGCCGGCGCCTCGTGCTTCGGGCGATCCTCGGCCAGGGGGAGGACCATCCCGAGGTGCTCACCATCCCGGAAACGGGGTACCTGAAGGGGGCCGTGCTCCGCGCGGAATGAGGCCGCGCCGCACGTTGACTTGATCCCGCCGTTCTGCCAGCTTGCTGGGTCCGCTCGCCCGTCCCCTACAAATGCGCCGCCCGAAGGATCGTACGATGGCACCGTTGGGCGCTCCGCCTAGCCCAGCCGCATGCTGACCGCCGCCCAGGCGCTCCGCGTGGAGCGCCGCCGCCGACCGCGCGCGTCCACCAAGCAGCAGTACCACGAGTACATCCTCCAGAAGATCGAAGCCTACAAGAACTCGCTCCAGCGGGACCAGCTCCTCCGCCTCGGCGACGAGGCCAACCAGGAGCTCCAGGCGGCCGCGGAGGGTCAGTTCGTCCTGACCGAGATCCTGATGCTGGACAGCGTGGACGAGCTGATCAAGCGCCGGCTCAAGCTCAAGCCGTTCAGCAAATGGCGAAGCTGGATCAAGGATCTACGGGACGCCCAGCGGGAAGCCACCCATTGGGGCCTCGAGCCGGAGTGCCCGGTGGCCGCGCTGCTCCGGCGGATCGAGCCCGACGACGAGGCCGTGGTGGTCGGCAGCGCGGCCGACGGCGCCGCCTTCCTCCTGGCGGCCCACGACGTGCCCGTCACGTTCCTCGCCGGCGACCTCGGCAGCGTGGACCGGGTGGAATCGCGGGTGGAGGACGAGTCGCTCGCGGTCCAGATCCTCGCAACCGTCGTGGACTTCGAGCTCTGGTGCCCTCCCCTTCCGGACGTGATCGCGATCACCGTGCTGGACGCCGGCGAGGTGGGCGAGCTGGATCCGGGCGTCCGCGCCGGGCTCATTTCCGCCCTCCAGGATCGTACCCACGAAGCCGGGGTCCACGTCATTCTGCCTGGGCGCGGCGGGAAGGTCCCCGAAGCCCTGCTCCACCTCTATGATGGATGGGTCAGAGAGGAGGTCGGCAAGCCCCGCCGGCGGGGCACCCGCTCCCACGGCATCGTCCTCGCACGCACCTCGGCCGAGCCCAAGGCCGTCACGACCGGCGGCGCAGCGGTCTCCTGAGACCGGCCCGGAGTCCCGGGCATCCATGCTGGCAGAAGGGAGCACGTTTCCTTTTCCCTTGCCAGCGCTCGGGTTTATCTCTAAACTCCGACAAATGGACCACTTGCGAACGTCGCCATGCCCACGCTGACCATCGACGGCACCCAGGTTCCCTTCGAGCCGGGCGCCACGATTCTCGATGCCGCCCGGAAGGCCGGAATCGACATTCCGACCCTCTGCTGGTATCCCAAGCTCCCCATTGTCGCCAACTGCCGCATCTGCCTGGTTTCGGTCCAGGGACAGGGCAAACTGACCCCGGCCTGCTTCACCCAGGCCGCAGACGGCATGGTGGTGGAAACCGAGTCCCAGGCCGCCGTGGAGAACCGGCGGAGCGTGCTCGAGTTCCTGCTCGAGCGGTACCCCGGCGAGCACCTCGCCAACGGCGATCGAGCGAATCCGCGCAACGAGTTCGAGCAGTACGTCGTCCGGTACGACGTCCCGGTGCGAACGCGCCACGAGCTGCCGCTCCGCACCGGTGACGAGCGTCCGGGCGACGCGATGATCCAGCACGACATGAGCCTCTGCATCCTCTGCACCCGCTGCGTCCGCGCGTGCGAGGACATCCAGGAAGTGGGCGTGCTCGATGTCGCCGAGCGGGGCTCGACCGCGCAGATCATCGTCGGCGGCGACGGCGACCCGGACCATGCCGGCTGCACCTGGTGCGGCGAGTGCGTCCGCGTCTGCCCCACTGGCGCCATCTTCAAGTTC
>DASWAI010000152.1:0-2465 GCA_036391215.1 Gemmatimonadales bacterium | reverse complement strand
TACCGGCGGGAGAGCTACGACCAGCTCAGGGAGATGCTTTTCTTCGGCGGCCTGTTCGGCTTCGTCGTGCTGCTCGCGGGCGGGCTCACCCACGTGTTTCCCTGGCGTCCGGAGCTGATCCCGGTGCCGTTCGCGGCCATCCTCGTGACGATGCTGTACGACGGGCGCACCGCCGTCTTCGCGACCATGACCCTGGCGATCCTGCTGGGCGGCCAGTGGGCGCTGCGGGAGAGCAACACCATCTTCTTCGGCGTGGTGGGCGGCGTGGCGGCGGCGCTGGGCATGCGGTTCGTGCGCAGCCGGCGCCACCTGTACCTGACCATCCTGATCGTGGCGGGCGCGTATACCCTGGCGGCGCTCACGATGGGCCTGGTCAGCGGCTGGGGCTGGGACGTGATCGTCACGACGGCGATCACCGGCTCGATGGTGGCGCTCTCGAGCGCGTCGTTCGCCCTGCTCATGGTGCCGCTCGCCGAGTCGGCCACGCGGATCACGACCGACCTGACGCTGCTCGAGCTGTCCGACCTGCGGCGCCCGCTGCTCCAGCGGCTGGCGGTGGAGGCGCCCGGGACCTGGGCGCACAGTCTGGCCATGGCCAACCTCTGCGAGTCCGCCTGCAACGCCATCGGCGCCAACGGGCTCCTCGCCCGCGTCGGCTGCTACTATCACGACATCGGCAAGCTGAAGAACCCCGCGTTCTTCGTCGAGAACCAGCAGCCCGGAGCCAACCCGCACGACTCGCTCAGTCCGGAGGAGTCCGCCCGGATCATCCGGGACCACGTCGCGTTCGGCGTGCGCCTCGCCGAGGAGGCGGGACTGCCCGCGGTGGTGCGGGCGTTCATCCCGGAGCACCACGGCACCAGCGAGATCAACTATTTCCTGCACCGGGCCCGCCGCCGCTCTCCGGCGGTCGCGATCGACATCCGCGACTTCCGCTATCCCGGGCCCCGTCCCCAATCGGCCGAGACCGCGGTTGCCATGCTGGCGGATTCGTCGGAGGCGGCCATCCGGGTGCTCGAGGACCGGAAGGCCGAAGCCGTCCGCGGCGCGATCGAGCAGCTGGTCGGCCAGAAGCTGGGTGCGGGGCAGCTGGAGGAGGCTCCGATCACTCTCCGCGACCTCGACCGGGTCAAGGACGTGTTCTGCCGGTCCATGGCCGGCATGTACCATCACCGGATCGGCTATCCCCGTGCGAGCGGCGGCATCGGTGCGGAATTCGAGCCTGCCGAGCGGACCTGACGTGAGCGTGCACGGGCGGCGGCTGCCGCTGCCGGCGCCGGTGGTCCGGCGCGCGGTGCGAGCCGTGCTCCAAGGCGAGCGGCGGCGGGCCGTGGTGTCCGTCACCTTCGTCGGGCGCGACGGGATGCGCCGGCTCAACGTCCGGTACAAGGGGCTGGACCGCCCCACCGACGTGCTGGCGTTCGCCCTCCGGCCGCCGCGGGGGCCGCGGCTGGGCGACGTGTACGTGTGCGCCTGGGCCGCGAAGCGGGCGGCCCGGGAGCACGGCATCCCGCTCCGGCAGGAGCTGATCCGGCTGGTGGTGCACGGCACGCTCCACGCGCTGGGACGCGATCATCCGGAAGGTCCGGGGCGCACGCGCTCGGCGATGTGGCGGCGCCAGGAGCGCTACGTGGAGGCGCTGGCATGATCGCGATGCTCCAGCTCTTCATCGGCCCGCTCGTGCTCACCGCGCTCACGTTGTGGGCCGCCTGGCTGGCGCTCGCCGCCGAGGCCGACGCGGAGCCACCGCGCTCGGGGGCCGCGCTGCCGGCCGAGGGACCGCTCGGGGTGTCGCGCCAGCTGCACGTCGCCCACCTCGCCTGCCTGGTGCTGGCCGGCGCCGCGGCCGGCACCACCGTCGTGTGGTGGGCGCGGCCGCCGGCGCCGGGGCTCGCGCGCCTCGTGCTCGCGGTCGGCCTGGTCTGGGTCGTCGGCGACCTGCTCCCGCGGGTCGTCGCCGCGGTGGCCCCGGAGCTGGCCGGCCCGGTCCGGCGCGCCGCCGTGCCCACGCTCGGCCCCTTCCGGCCGCTCCTCCGGCTCGTCGCCTGGGCCGATGCCCGCATGCGGCCTCCGCGGCGCCAGCAGGAGGCGCGGCACCTCGGCACCGCGCAGCGCGACATGCTGCTCGGTGTCTTCTCGCTCGCCGACACGACGGTGTCCGAGGTGATGACGCCCCGCATCGACATCGTGGCCGTGGATCTCTCGGCGTCCCGGGAGGAAGTGGTGCGCACGCTCCGGAGCGCCGAACACGCCCGGCTCCTGGTCTACGACGGCCACCCTGACGCGATCGCCGGCGTGATCTACGCGAAGGACATGCTGGCCCGGCTCGACGATGCCGAGGCGGCGTGGCACGCGCTCATCCGGCCGGCCGCGTTCGTGCCGGAGGCCAAGACGCTCGACCGCCAGCTCCGGGACTTCCAGCGCGGCCCGAGCCACATCGCGATCGTGGTGGACGAGTTCGGCGG
>DASWAI010000151.1:0-2900 GCA_036391215.1 Gemmatimonadales bacterium | reverse complement strand
TGCCGGCGAAGCGCCAGTCCTTGACCACGAGGGGGGCGCCGAACTGCGCCACCGCGAACCGGGTGCCCCGGAATCCGATCCCGGCGTCGAGCTGGGCGAAGGCCCGGGCCGTGACCCGCTCCTCGTACGGCGCCGCCTGCGACCGGCGAATCCGGAACGAGATGAGGGGCCCGTCGTTGGAGAGACCGGAGACGTACGGGAAGTAGCTCGTCCGCCAGGGCACGTCCGTGTTGGTGAGCTGCCTCGGGGCGGGCGCCGGGGTGGATGGTGCCGGCGCGGGGGCCGGCTCCTGTGCATGCGCGCCGCTGCCGGCGAGCGTCCGCAGCACGACGAGGCAGGCCGCCGCAAGGCGGGGCCGCCGCGTCACGCCAGGAGCCGGCGGCGGGTGAATGCGCGGAACATGCGACCTCTTCGTGTGGGTGATGACCGTGCGGGATTTAGGCCTGCAGCGGGGGGATGTCAACTTGCCGGTGCTGCGGGGCGCCCGTACGTTTGGGCCGTTGACGCCCCCCGATCCGTTGCGCCCGCCCGACGCCCGCGAACCCGCGTCGATCGAGGACCCGCTCTCGCTCGCCCGCATTGCCGTGGCCGCCATCCTCATGTTCGGCACGATCGTGGCGCTGGTGCTGTGGGCCACGGGCATGGTGCCGCGCGCCCTGGTGCTGGTCGGTGTGCTCTGGGCGCTCTACGGCTTCGTGATGGGGCTCCTGGGCGGCGTGCTCGAGCCGCTGGTGGACGGCCTGGGCCGGGCCTTCATGGACCTGGACCTCGAACGCGCCGGCGGCGGTTACTCCGCGATCGAGACCCTCGTCGCCCGGGGAGAATACGCCGACGCCGCCGAGGCGTACCGCGAGCGGGCGCAGGACCCCGCGTTCAGGGCCGAGGCGACCCTCCGCCGCGCGGCGCTGCTGGGCGGAGTCCTGGGCGAGCCGGAGACGGCAGCCGCCGAGCTGGAGAACCTCCGTGCCAGCGACCGGCGTCTCACGCCGACCGAGGACATCCGCATTGGCCTCGCCCTGGCCGAGCTGGCGGAGCACCGGCTCCGTGATCCGGGCCGGGCGATGACCGAGCTGCGGCGGCTGATCGACCGCTACCCGAGCGGGCGCCACCTGCGTCGCCTGCGGGCGGAGCTGGCGGAGCTCAAGGCCCGGCGCTTCCGCGATGCCCCCGCGGCCTAGGTTCGGCCCGGCGATCTTCCGCCTGCCCGTGGAGCGGATGCGCGCCGGCTACGGCCGACGTGGTCCTGCTCGAAGGCAGGCCCTGCGCCAAGGCCGGCCGCGAGTACCGGCCCAACCCGAGGCTGGAGCGGGTCGAGTGAAGTGCGGAGCACGCATCTGAGCGGGTTCGGGCGCTTCTTCCTGCCCGGACCCGCCGAGGTCCATCCGGAGGTCATGGCCGCGCTGCAGCGCCCCATGCTCTCCCCCTGGAGCGACGAGGGCGCGGTGCTCTTCGCTCTGCTTCAGGAGCCGCTCCGCCGGCTCTTCCGGACCACGCAACCGGTGCTCCTCACCGCCTCCTCGGCCACCGGCCTGGCAGAGGCGGCGATCCGGAACGCCGTCGACCAGCGCGTGCTGGTCGTGGTCGGCGGGTTCTTCGGGGAATGGCTCGCCCGGATCGCCGAGGCCTGCGGCAAGGACGTCGTACGGCTGTCGGTGCCCACGGGCCAGGCGCTGGAGCCGGACCGGCTGGAGCGGCTGCTGGACGGGCCGTCGGTGGATGCGGTGGCGCTGGTGCACTCCGACACCTCGACCGGCACGCTGGCTCCGGTCGCGGAGCTCGCGCGCGTGGTGCGCGCCCGCTCGAACGCGCTCGTGCTCGTGGACGCGGTAACGTCGATCGGAGCGCTGCCGGTCGAGACTGACGCCTGGGGCCTCGACTTCGTCTTCACCGGCTCGCAGAAAGCGCTGGCGCTGCCGCCCGGACTTGGGCTCGGCGTGGCATCGGAGCGGCTGCTCGCGCGGGCCCGGCGGCGACGGGACCGGGGGTGGTACTTCGATCTCCTCAAGTACGACCAGGCCGCCCGGACCTCCCGTCCCACCCAGACCCCCGCGCTCTCCCTGGTTTACGCCTTGGAGCGCCAGCTTGCACGGATCGACGCAGAGGGAGGCGTGGAGGCCCGCTGGCGGCGCCATCGCGCGATGCTGGACGTCATGGAGCGCTGGGCTACCGCGCACCCGGAGTTCACCCTGCTGGCCCCGCCCGGCCGCCGGTCCTGGTCCGTCTCCGCGCTCACCCCTCCGCAAGGCCTCGCCGTGCCCGAAGTTCTGAGCGGGATGCGGGCCCGAGGCTTCACCCTCACGGGCGGGCTGGGCGATCTCGCCGAACGGGTCATCCGCATCGGCCACATGGGGGATCTCGAGCCGGCGCATCTCGAGGCGATGCTGGGCGAGCTTGGGCGGGTCGGCCTGTGACCCAGCGCACAGCAACGGCTTCGGAACGCCTTAGGTTGGCTCTTGGCGGTCGCGAGGTCCGGCCGGCACCGGGCCGCGCGGGCTGGAAGCCGCCATCTCTTCTGCACTTATTTCCTCTGTCTTGCATATCCTTCCTGCCCGGAACGGGCGCCCGCAAGGCGCCCGTTTCGTCTTTCTGCCCCCGGGCTTGCCGCCCTCCGGGCGGCCGCCGGCGTGGACCAGATTGGCCCACTGCCGGCCATTGACGCCGGCGGAAGGCTGCATAGACTTCCACGCATGTGCATGAGCGCCCGCCGACTCATCGGCATTCGTCCCATCCGGCTCCTCTGGGGAGGCGGTGGGCGGGTGCGCGGCTGACACGAAGCGATCGGCGCAAACCGGACCCACGCGGCCTCCCGACTCCCGGGAGGCCGCGGTGCTTTCGGATACCTGTTCCCGGACGGCCCATGCAAGTCAGCCTCTACGACACCACCCTGCGCGATGGCACCC
>DASWAI010000150.1:0-8628 GCA_036391215.1 Gemmatimonadales bacterium | reverse complement strand
GCGACGTCGTAGGAACGGCCTTCCCCGGCGGCGGCGCGGAGCGCTGCGAGCGCGCCCGGAGCGTCCCCCACGCCGGCCGCGTCCATGCCCCAGCGCCCGAGCTGGCGGCCGAGGTCGTCCCGGATCGCCCGGTTGTCGTCCACGACCAGGACCCGATGCCCGGCGAGCAAGCCCGGCTGCTCGGCCAGGCCGCCGGCCCCGGCGTGACTGGGCGCCACGCGCACGGTGAACGAGAACGTGCTGCCTTCGCCGGGTGCGCTCGTGACCCCGATCTCTCCGCCCATCGCCTCCACCAGCCGCCGGCAGATCGCCAAGCCGAGCCCGGTGCCGCCGTAGCGGCGGGTGGTCGAGGCGTCGGCCTGGGTAAACGGCCGAAACAGCTGTGCCTGGGCGCCCGTAGAGATGCCGATGCCCGTGTCGGCCACCTCCACTCTCAGCGTGACGACGTCCTCGGTCTCGCCCGCGAGCGCGACCCGGATGACGACCTCGCCCCGCTCGGTGAACTTGATCGCGTTGCCCACCAGATTGAACAGCACCTGCCGGAGGCGCGACGGATCGCCCCGCATCATCTCCGGCACGCCTTCGTGGATGAGCGTGCTCAGCTCCAGTCCCTTCGCCGCGGCGCGCGGCCCGAGCAGGCCGACCACGTCCTCGAGCGTGTGCCGCAGCTCGAAGTCGATGACCTCGAGCTCGAGCTTGCCGGCCTCGATCTTGGAGAAGTCCAGGATGTCGTTGATCACCGCGAGCAGCGACTCCGCCGAGCGGTGCGCCAGCTCGGCGTACTCCTTCTGGGAGCGGTCGAGATCGGTGTCCAGCAGGAGGCCGAGCATGCCGGTGACCCCGTTCATGGGCGTCCGCAGCTCGTGGCTCATGGTCGCCAGGAACTCGGCCTTCGCGCGCTCGGCAGCCAGCGCGGCGTCGCGCGCGGCCGCGAGCCGGTCGGTGGTCGCGCGCAGCTCGGCCGCCATGCCCGTGAAGTCCTCGCCGAGGGCGTCGACCTCCTCGCCTCCGCCGGGCGGCAACGAAATGCTGTAGTTGCCGCGGGCAATCTCGCCGGTGGCCTGCCGCAGCGCGGCGATGGGCTTGGCGATCCGGGCCGCCAGATAGAACGAGGCCAGTACGCCCAGGGCGAGGATCAGGACCCCGAGGCCGGCGGTGGCCAGCCGGTTTCGGAAGATCTCGTCTTCGAGGACGGTGGTGGCGAGCCCCAGGTAGACGACGCCTACTCGGCCGTCGCGGAACGTGAGCGGCGCGGCCGCCTGAAGCCACCCGCTCACCTCGCTCGACGTCGAAGCGCCGACGTGAGGGGACAGCTGGGGCCGGACACGCAGGGGATCGTAGCCGCGAAGGACCTCGCCGGTGGTGTCGATGACGAACACGTAGACCACGGCGGGATCGCGGCTGGCCCACTGCACCGCATCCCTGACTCCGGCGTCGTCGCCCTGGCCGAGCGCCTCGCCCGCGGCGACCGCGATGGCCTCGGCCGTCTGTTCCGCCTGGTCGTGGAGGCCGGCGCGGGCGATCTGTTCCTGCCGGGAGGGGTAGTAGAAGAACATCATGATCATGCTCGGAAGGAGCACGGCGAGGATGCTCCCGAGCACCTGCAGGCGGAGCGGAAGGGGGCGGAGGAGAGATCTCATCGCCTACCTGACCGGCCGTGCAATGAACACCGGGCGGGCGTCCGGAAGGGCCCCGCGCCGGACAGCATCAGGCCTTGTAGAGGCTACAGAGCGAGAGATGGCAGAATGTTAGGAAGTTGCGATCGGCGTCGCAATGGCGGCGAGCCGGTCCGGGTTGGTTAGGATTGGTCAGGAGCCCTCGACTTCAGGAGAAAGGGGAGTCCCCATGCCGGAAGCAGGCAACGCCCCGAGCTATCCCTACGTCACCCGCCTCGACATGAAGTTCGGCCCGCTCGAGCGCATGGACGTGCCGGCGCTCGTGGCCGCCTGTACGGACCGATGGTACAACCAGACTCTGTGCCGGGTGAACGACGCGGTGGTGCGCCTGGGCGTGGTGCAGGGAGAGTACCACTGGCACAAGCACGACGCCGACGACGAATTCTTCTACGTGGTCGAGGGCCGGTTCTGGATCGACCTGGAGGATCGCGTCATCGAGCTGGGCCCCGGCCAGGGGGTCGTGGTGCCGAAAGGCGTGCTCCACCGGCCGCGGGCGCCGGAGCGCACGGTGATCCTCATGGTCGAGACGGCGGGGATCGTCCCCACCGGAGACTAGGGGGGAGCTGCCACATGCCGTGTATCCAGACACGCTCCGTCGCCCAGGCGGATCGCCCCAGATGGGAGCCGCTCTGGGAGGGCTACAACCGCTTCTACGAACGGAAGCTTCCGGCAGACATCACCGACACGACGTGGTCGCGCTTCTTCGATCCCGCCGAGCCCGTGCATGCGCTCGTGGCCGAGCGGGACGGCGAGCTGCTCGGCCTAGCCCATTATCTGTTCCATCGCAGCACGATCATGATCGCGCCGACGTGCTACTTGCAGGACTTGTTCACGGCGGAGGAAGCCCGGGGGCAAGGAATCGGCCGCGCCCTCATCGAGGCGGTCTATGAGCGGGTGCGGGCCGCCGGCGCACCGCGGGTCTACTGGCAGACCCACGAGACCAACCGGACGGCGATGGCGCTGTACAATCGGGTCGCCGAGCGGTCGGGGTTTCTGGTGTACCGCAAGAACCTGTGATGATGCCATCGATCCCCGCCCGATCGGTGGCCGGCCTACCGACCGACGCGTCTCCTGCCCCAGCCCCGCCCCGACTGGCCCCCAACCCCGTAGGGCCGTAGCTTTCTTCCGCATTCCCCCACCGGGAGCCCCAAGATCGACCTGCAGGCGCGCCTCCAGGGCGTGGTTGGCGATACCTACCGGATCCAGCGCGAGCTGGGCGGCGGGGGGATGAGCCATGTCTTTCTCGCCGAGGAAACCCGGCTCGGCCGGCAGGTGGTCATCAAGGTGCTCCCGCCGGAGATGGGCGCGGGCGTCAACTCGGAGCGGTTCGAGCGCGAGATCGTCCTCGCCGCCAAGCTCCAGCACCCCCATATCGTCCCCCTCCTCACCGCCGGCGCCTCGGGTGACCTCCTCTACTACGTCATGCCGTTCATCCAAGGCGAATCGCTCCGGGTGAAGCTCGCGCGCGAGGGAGAGCTGCCCGTCACCGAAGCCACCCGGATCCTCCGGGACGTGGTGGACGCCCTGGCCTACGCCCACCGGAACGGGGTGGTCCACCGCGACATCAAGCCCGACAACGTGCTCCTCTCCGAGGGGCACGCCGTGGTCGCCGATTTCGGCGTCGCCAAGGCGGTAAGCGCGTCCAGCGGCAGCGGCCCCGGCTCGCTGACCAGCCTGGGCGTGGCCCTCGGCACCCCGGCGTACATGGCGCCGGAGCAGGCCGCCGCAGACCCGCACGTGGACCACCGGGCGGACATCTACGCCGTGGGGGCCCTCGCCTACGAAATGCTGTGCGGCCGGCCGCCGTTCACCGCCCCCACCCCGCAGGCCCTGCTCGCTGCCCACATCACCCAGGCCCCCGACCCCGCCACCCGCTACCGCCCGGCCATCTCGCCCCAGCTCAACGCGCTGGTCATGCGCTGCCTGGAGAAGCGGGCCGCCGACCGGTGGCAGTCGGCCTCCGAGCTGGTGCCGCAGCTCGACGCGATGACGACGCCGAGCGGCGGGCTCGCGCCCGCCACCGCCCAAACCATCGTTTCGTCCGGCACCGAGGCCGCCATCCGACGCGCGCACCCCGGGCGGGTGGCCGCGCTGTTCGGCGTCGCGTCGGTCGTCGTGCTGGCCCTGGTGTGGCTGCTGGTCCGAAAGCTCGGACTCCCCGACTGGGTGTTCTACGGTGCCGTGACGCTGCTCGCGCTCGGACTCCCGATCATGCTGCTCACCGGCCACCACGAGCGGCAGCGCGCCATCGCCCGCACCACGGCCATCTACACGCCGCCTAACCTCCAGGGCGCGGCACGCTGGTTCACCTGGCGCCGGGCCCTGCTGGGAGGCGGGCTCGCGTTCGGCGGCCTCGCGGTCCTCGCCGGCGGCTACACCGCCATGCGCCTGCTCGGCATCGGCCCGGTGGGGACCCTCGTCGCCTCCGGCGTGCTCAAGAACCGGGAGCCGCTCCTCCTCGCCGACTTCGAGAACCGCACCGCCGACACCACCCTCGGCCCCTCGCTCACCGAGGCCATGCGGGTGGACCTGTCCCAGTCGCCCACCGTGCGCCTGGTGGACCAGCAGGTGGTGCGCGACGCGCTCCAGCGCATGGAGCGGCAGAACCCCGGCACGCTGGGGCCCTCGCTCGCACGCGAGGTGGCCGAGCGGCAGGGGATCAAGGCGGTAGTGACGGGCCAGATCGATCCGGTCGGCACCAGCTACGTGCTCTCCGCCAGCCTCGTCTCCGCCGCCGACGGGCAGGTGCTCACCGCGGTGCGGGAGACCGCCGCCGACCCCGGCGCCCTGCTTGGCGCGATCGACCGCCTCTCCAGCAAGCTGCGCGAGCGGATCGGCGAGTCGCTGGTGACGATCCGGGAGAAGCAGCCGCTGGAGCAGGTGACGACCGCGTCGCTCCCCGCGCTCCGCAAGTACACCGAGGCTCTGAAGCTCGAGCAGGAGGACCGCCTCGACGAGGCGATCCCCATGATCCGCGAGGCTGTCTCCCTCGACACCGGCTTCGCCATGGCGTGGCGCAAGCTGGCCGTCATGCTGGGCAACACCGGCGGGTCGTACGCCGAGCAGGCCGCGGCCGGCACCCGGGCCTACGCGCGGCGCGACCGCCTGCCCGAGATGGAGCGGGCCCTCGCCACGGCCTACTACTTCAGCTTCGTGGAGATCGATCCGGCCAAGGCGGCGGCCGCCTACCGCTCGGCGCTGGCGCTGGACCCCGACAATCTGGTCTCGCTGAACAACCTGTCTGGTCTCCTCCTGCGCCAGCGGCAGTACGCCGAGGCGGAGAGCCTGGCGGTGCGCGCCACCCGCACAGGGCGGGGCACGGTCTTCTTCCGGACGGCGATGAACGCCCAGGTGGCGCAGGGCCGCTACGCCGAGGCGCAGGCGACGCTCGAGGCGGCGCAGAAGCGGACAAGCAGCCCGGCGCTGGCCTCCTTGAGCGCCGAGTTCGCCGCGGCCCGGGGCGACTACGCGAGCGCGGACAGCCAGATGACACGGCTCCGGCAGGACCAGCGGGCCAGCCCGCTCTGGCAGGCCTACACCGACGTGGCCCTCGCCAGCCTGCGCGGCACGCAGGGCCGGCTGGCCGACGCGGAGGGATACCTGCGCGACTTCGCGACGGCGGGCGAGGCCCGGCATGCACTGCAGGACTACTACAACGCGACGGCCGGCCTGGCCGAGATCGACATCCGCTACCGGAACCGCCCGGCGGACGCGGTCGCGGCGCTCGCCGCGGCGCTGTCGCGCCATCCGCTCGACTCCCTGCCCGCGCTCGACCGGCCCTACAACGACCTCGCCCGCCTCTACGCCCTGGCCGGCAAGCCGGACCAGGCAAAGCGCTATCTGCGGGACTACGAGTCGGCGACGCCTGCCCCGATCCGGGCCGGCGACTTTGGCCATGACCTCGCCACCGGGTACGTCGCCGAGGCCGAGGGACGCCACCGGGACGCGATCGCGGCTTACCGCAAGTACTACGATGAGGCAGGCGGCTGCGGCATCTGCGGGCTGTACGAGTTGGGCACCACGTACGACAAGATGGGACAGCCCGACTCGGCGCTCGCCGCGTACGAGCAGCTCGTGACCAGGCCCACCCTGAACCGGCTCTACAACGGCGGACTCACGCTCGCTCCGGCGCTCAAGCGCCTGGGCGAGCTCTACGAGGCCAAGGGCGACCGGAAGCGCGCCCGGGAGTACTACGAGAAGTTCGTGACGCTCTGGAAGGACGCCGACCCCGAGCTGCAGCCGGGGGTCAAAGAAGTGCGCGGCCGGCTCGCGAAGCTGGCGCAGGAGCCGGGGGCCTGACATGACCGAGCAACGCAAGTCCGACCAGGCCTCCCGCATCGCTGCGGCGCTCGCCGACCGCTACCGGCTCGAGCGCGAGCTGGGCCAGGGGGGCATGGCGACCGTCTATCTCGCCGAGGACCTGAAGCACCGCCGCCGGGTGGCGGTCAAGGTGCTGCGGCCGGAGCTGGCCGAGTCCATCGGGGGCGCCCGGTTTCTCCGGGAGATCGAGATCGCGGCCCAACTCACCCACCCGCACATCCTGCCGTTGCACGACTCGGGCGAGGCCGGCGGCTTCCTCTACTACGTGATGCCGTACGTCGAGGGCGAGCCGCTCCGCGCCAAGCTCGCCCGCGACGGCGCGCTCGCGCCCGCCGACGCCGCCCGCTACCTGCGCGAGGTGGCGGACGCGCTGGCCTACGCTCACTCGCGCGGCGTGGTCCACCGGGACATCAAGCCCGAGAACGTGATGGTCTCGGGCCGGCACGTGATGGTCATGGATTTCGGCATCGCGAAAGCGGTGAGCGAGGCCGCTGACGGCGCGCAGGGACTGACCACCGTCGGCATGACGCTGGGCACGCCGGCCTACATGTCCCCGGAGCAGGCGGTGGCGGACCCGAACATCGATCATCGGGCCGACATCTACGCGCTCGGCGTCATGGGCTACGAGATGGTGAGCGGGCGGACCCCGTTCGACGCCCGCTCGCCCCAGCAGGTGCTCGCCGCGCACGTGACCCAGGCCCCCGAGCCGCTCCTCTCCCGCGCGCCCGCCTGCCCGCCGGCCCTCGCGAGCCTGGTGATGCGCTGCCTCGAGAAGCGGCCCGAGGCCCGGCCGCAGAGCGCCGCCGACCTCGTGGCCCCGCTCGAGACCACCACCACGCCGAGCGGCGAGCTCATGCCGACCGGGGCGCAGCCGGTGATCTCGGGTGCGACGGCCGCGGCGATCCGGCGGGCGCATCCCGTCCGCGTCGCGGCGGCGTTCGTCGTGGCTGGCGTCATCGTGCTCGCCGTCGTGGCGTTCCTGGTCTACCGGCTCGGCCTGCCCTTCTGGGTGCTGTGGGGCGCCGTCGTGCTGCTCCTGGCCGGGCTCCCGATCATGCTGTTCACCGGCCTCCACGAGCGGCGCCGGGCCATCGCCCGCACCACGGCCATCCACACCCCGGTCGAGACCGGCGTGAGCCGCTGGCTCACCTGGCGGAAGGCGCTCCTTGGCGGCGCGCTGGCGTTCGGGGGGCTGGCCCTCGTTGCCGGCGGCTACACCGCCATGCGGCTCCTGGGCATCGGGCCGGTGGGCACGCTGGTCGCCTCCGGCGTGCTGAAGAACCGCGACCGGCTCATCCTCGCCGACTTCGAGAACCGCGCCGCCGATTCCACTCTCGGGCCCTCCGTGACCGAGGCGTTCCGGGTGGACCTCCAGCAGTCGCAGACGCTCCGGCTGGTAGACGCGACCGAGGTGACCGACGCGCTCCGGCGCATGGAGCGCCCCGCCTCGAGCCCGCTCGTGCCGGCACTGGCGCAGGAGGTGGCCCAGCGCTCCGGCATCAAGGCGGTCGTCGCGGGCCAGATCGACCCGGTCGGCTCGAGCTACGTGCTCTCCGCCAGCCTGCTCGACGCCGCGGACGGTCGGGTGCTGACGGCGGTGCGCGAGACGGCCGACGGGCCGAACGAGCTGCTCAAGGCGATCGACAAGCTCTCGGCCAAGCTCCGGGAGCGGATCGGCGAGTCGTTGGTGACTATCCGGGAGAGCGAGCCGCTCGAGCAGGTGACCACTGCATCGCTCCCCGCGCTCCGGAAGTACTCGGAGGCGGTCCATTACGTGGACCTGGGCCGGGAGGAGGAAGCGATCCCACTGCTCCAGGAGGCGATCAGCCTCGACACCGGGTTCGCGATGGCCTACCGCAAGCTCGCCGTCTCCATCGACAACTCCCAGGGCTCGCGTGCCGCCTCGATCGCCGCCACCACCAAGGCGTACGAGCACCGGAACCGCCTGCCCGACGTCGAACGGGAGCTGACCACCGCCTACTACCACACCAACGCCGACTACGACGAGGAGAAGCAGGCCGCGGCATATCATTCGGTATTGAGCCTCGACCCCGACAACACCACGGCGCTCAACAACCTCGCCAATCTCCGGAACGAGCAGCGGCGCTACGCGGAAGCGGAGAGCCTGGCCACCCGCGCCATGCGCCTCGGACCCTCGGCGTCCTTCTTCCAGAACGCCGTGGCGGCGCAACTGTCCCAGCGCCGGCCGGCGGCGGCGGAGTCCACGCTCGCGACCTTCCGGAAGGTGGCGCCGAACAGCCCGAACCAGTCCCTGATGGAGGCGCAGATCGACCTCTCGCGCCGGGACTTCGCGGCGGCGGATAAGGTCGTGCAGCGGCGCCGGGACAGCCTCCGGGCCAACCCGGGTGACCAGGCCTTCACCAGTAACGTGCTGGCCTCGATCGCCGAAGCGCGGGGCCAGTTGGCCGCTGCCGCGCAGCACGAGCGCGACTTCATGGCCGAGAGCGAGGCCCGCGGGCTGCCCCGTGACTACCTGGTCGGGGCGACGCGGCTCGCGCTCATCGACCTGCGCTATCGCGACCGGCCGGCCGACGCGCTGGCCGAGGTCTCGGCGGCCCTGGCGAAGCATCCGCTGGAGTCGCTGCCCGCCGCCGACCGGCCCTATCTCCAG
>DASWAI010000149.1:0-14825 GCA_036391215.1 Gemmatimonadales bacterium | reverse complement strand
CCGCGCGCTCGACCCGGACACGACCGTCATCGCGGACGCCGAAGGCGCGATCGGGCTCGCCGGCATCATGGGCGGGGCGAGCAGCGAGGTGAGCGCCGCCAGCACCGATGTCCTGCTCGAGGCCGCCTGGTGGGAGCCCTCCCGGATCCGGCGGACGCGCCGGCGGCTCGGCATGAGCACCGACGCGAGCTACCGGTTCGAGCGCGGCGTCGATCTCTGGGCCGGCGCCGACGCCATGCGCCGCTGCGTCGAGCTGGTCCTGGCCACTGCGGGCGGCACGCTGGTCGAGGCGCCGCTCGACCTCTGGCCCGAGCCGGTCCATGCGCCGCGCATCTTCCTCCGGCCCGCGCGGGTGACGCAGGTGCTGGGCGTCGAGTTGCCCTGGGCCGAGCTGGAGCGCTGCCTGGTGGCGATCGGCGCGACGGTCGTGGCGAAGCCGGACGACGGCCGGATGGCCGTGGACGTGCCCGGCTGGCGGCCCGATCTCCGGGCCGAGATCGACCTGATCGAGGAGGTCGCCCGCATCCACGGGTACGACGCCTTCCCGATCGAGCTCCGCCCCGCCCGGGTGGGCTCGCTCCCCGACCCGCCCATCGAGTCGGCCGCCGCCGCGGTCCGCGAGGGGCTGGCCGCCGAGGGTCTGTTCGAGGCGATCACGCTCCCGATGACGTCGGCGGAGGCGCCGGATGCCGTCCGCCTGCTCAACCCGCTGTCCGCCACCGACCGCTGCCTGCGCCGGGAGCTGCTCCCGGGGCTGGTCCGCCAGGTCCAGGCCAACTGGGACCACCACGTGCGTGACGTGCGGCTGTTCGAGGTGGGCACCGTCTTCCGGGCCCGCCCGGGCGAGCGGCCGGCCGAGGAGCGCCACGCGGCCGGCGTGGTGACCGGGGCCCGGGAGCCGCTTCACTGGACCGGCACCGGCCGGCAGGATTACGACCGCTGGGACCTCGCCGGGCTGCTCCAGGTCGCCGTCGCTCTGGCAAATCCGCGGGCGTCCCTACAAGTTGAAGGCAACACGTGGGTTGTCGTAGCGGAGGATGGGCGGAGGGTGGGTCAGGCGAGGGTGCTCGAGGCCGACGCCCCTCCCTGGGCCGCTCCGCTGCTCGGGTTCGAGGTCGAGCTCGATGCGGCGCCGCGGCGGCCGCCCCGCTTCCGTCCCCTGCCGTCCACTCCATCGTCCGAGCGGGACCTGGCACTTCTCCTCCCCGACGGGGCTACCGCGGCGGAAGTCGCCCGCGTGCTGAAGCAGGCGGCCGGCGCGCTGCTCGCCGGGGTGGCGGTGGTGGACGAGTATCGCGGATCGGGTGTCGGCGCGGGCGCGCGGAGCGTGCTGTTCCGCCTGACCTTCCGGGCGGCGGACCGGACGCTGGAGGCCGCGGAAGTGGACGATCTGGAGCGGCGCGTGCTCGCGGCGCTGGAGCGGGAGCTGCACGTGCGGCGGCGCGAGGCGGGCACCGAGGGACCCGAGGAGGGCTGACGGTGGCATACACCTACGAGCGTCCGGACCTCCGGGCCCTGGGCGAGCTGGAGGAGCTGTTCCAGAACCTGGGCGCCGAGGTCGCGGCCTGGCGGCGGCGCTCGCTCAAGGCCGAGGCCGAGCTGCAGGACATCCGCGCCAAGGGCGGCGTCTACGAGGGGCCCGAGCTGTCCGTGAGCCGGCAGCGCGTGGTCGAGCTGGAAGCGGAGAACCAGGCGCTCCGCGAGCGGATCGAGGCGGCCAAGGAGCGGGTCCGCTCGCTGGCCGCGCGGCTGGCCTTTCTCGAGCAGGGAGGTACGGCGGCGTGACGACGCCCAAGAACGCGGTTCGCGTCATCATCGGCGGCGAGGAGTACACGGTCAAGTCCGAGCTGCCGCCGGAGTACACCCGCGAGGTGGCGGCGTATCTCGACGCCGCGCTCAAGCGCGTGCGCGACTCGCTCCCCTCCGTCGAGACCCACAAGGCGGCGATCCTCGCGGCGCTCGCCATCACCGACGAGCTGTTCCAGGCCCGCCGCGGAGACCGGGAGATCGCCACCCGGATCACCGCCATGGCTGACGACCTCGCCCGACTCCTGCCTCCCGCCAAGCGGGGGAGCCGCGTCTCCGGTACCATCTCCGTCTCAGAATGATCGGCACCGTCATCACTGCCCTCGCCCGGATGGATCGCACGCTGCTCGCGCTCCTCTGGCTCGCGGTCGGCCTCATGGTCGCGACCGTCTACTTCCTGGTCCGCTCGCGCATGGAGCAGCGCCGCGGGCGGCGCGTGGTCGCGGCCGCGCAGGCGGAGGCCGAGCGGCTCCGGAGCGACGGCGCCCGCGAGGGCGAAGCCGCCAAGAACGCCGCCGTCGTGGCCGGCAAGATGGAGGCCCTCAAGCTGCGCGAGGAGCTCGACCGCGAGATCCAGCGCCGGCGCGAGGAGTGGGAGCGGGCCGAGCGCCGGGTCGAGGACCGGAGCCGGGCGCTGGAGCGCAAGCTGGAGGACGTGGCCGCGCAGGAGCGCCAGTTCCGGGTGCAGGAGCAGGAGCTGGCCCAGCGCGAGCTCGATCTCCGGGCGCGGGAGGCGGAGACCGACAAGCTGCTCCAGGAGCAGCGGGCCCGGCTGGAGCGCATCGCCGGTCTCACGGCGGAGGACGCCCGGCGCGAGATCCTCCAGCGGGTGGAGGACGAGGCCCGCACCCAGGCCAGCGCGCTGGTGCGCGACATCAAGGAGCAGGCGCGGAAGGGGGCCGAGCGGGACGCCAAGCGCATCATCGCGATGGCGGTCCAGCGGCTCGGCGCCGAGCACACGGCCGAGACCACCGTCGCCGCGGTGGCGCTCCCGAACGACGAGATGAAGGGGCGGATCATCGGCCGGGAGGGCCGGAACATCCGCGCCTTCGAGACCGCCACGGGTGTCGACGTCATCATCGACGACACGCCCGACACCGTGATCATCTCCTGCTTCGATCCGATCCGCCGGGAGGTAGCGCGCCGCGCGCTCGAGGCGCTGATCACCGACGGCCGGATCCACCCGGGCCGGATCGAGGAGATCGTCGTCAAGTGCCAGCGCGAGCTGGAGACGCAGCTGGTGGACCTGGGCGAGCAGGCCGCCTACGACACCGGGATCCACGGGCTGCATCCCGAGCTGGTCAAGCTGGTCGGGCGGATGCGCTACCGGACGTCCTACGGGCAGAACATCCTCGACCACTCGAAGGAGGTGGCGTGGCTGGCCGGCATGATGGCGGCCGAGCTCCACCTCGACGTCGCGCTCGCCAAGCGGGGCGGGCTGCTGCACGACGTCGGCAAGGTACTCACCCACGATACCGAGGGGACCCACGTGGAGCTCGGGGTGGAGATCGCCCGCAAGTACGGCGAGAGCGCGGCGGTGATCAACTGCATTCAGGCCCATCACGACGACGTGCCGCACGAGAGCGCCGAGTCGGTGCTGGTCCAGGCCGCCGACTCGATCAGCGGCTCCCGCCCCGGCGCGCGCCGCGAGGCGTTCGAGAGCTACGTCAAGCGGCTCACCAAGCTGGAGGAGATCGCCAACGGCTTCGCCGGCGTGGAGAAGAGCAACGTGATCCAGGCGGGCCGGGAGATCCGCGTGGTCGTGACGCCCGACCGGGTGGACGACTCGGCGGCCGCCCAGCTCTCGGAGTCCATCGCGCGGCGGATCGAGAGCGAGCTGCAGTACCCGGGGCAGATCAAGGTCGTCGTGATCCGGGAGACCCGCGCCGTGGACTTCGCCCGATGACCGCCCGGGTGCTGGACGGCGTGCCCATCGCCGACGCGATCCGGGCGGAGGTCGCCGCGCGCGTGGCGCAGCTCCGGACCGGCGGACCCCGGCCCGGCCTGGCGGTCGTCATCGTGGGCGAGAACCCGGCGAGCATGGTCTACGTGCGTGCCAAGGGCAAGGCGTGCGAGGAAGCCGGCATGCACTCGGAGACGATCCGCCTGCCGGAGCAGACCAGCGAGGCCGAGCTGCTCGCGGTGGTGGACCGGCTCAACACCGATCGCGCGATCCACGGCTTCCTGGTCCAGCTTCCGCTCCCCAAGCACATCAACGCGGAGCGGGTGCTCAACCGGGTGAATCCGCTCAAGGACGTGGACGGGTTCCATCCGGTGAACGTGGGCAAGGTGTCCATCGGCGATCCCACGGGCCTCCGGCCCGCGACGCCGTACGGCGTGCAGGAGATGCTCCTGCGCTCGGGCATCGAGCCCAGGGGCGCCAACGCGGTCATCGTGGGCCGGTCGAACATCGTGGGCAAGCCGATGGCGAGCCTGCTGATCCAGCCGGGGCGCGGCGGCGACGCCACGGTCACCATCTGCCACTCGAAGTCGCGCGACCTCCCGGGCATCTGCCGGGGCGCCGACATCCTCATCGTCGCCATCGGGAAGCCGGAGTTCGTCACGGCGGACATGGTGCGCCCCGGCGCGGTCGTGATCGACGTCGGCATCAACCGGGTGGACGACGCGAGCCAGCCCAAGGGCTACCGCATCGTGGGCGACGTGGCCTACGCGCCGGTGGCCGAGGTCGCGTCGGCCATCACGCCGGTGCCCGGCGGCGTCGGCCGGATGACCATCGCGATGCTGCTCAAGAACACGCTCCAGGCCTTCGAGCAGGCGGTGGCGTGAGCGCGGCGGTGCCGATGGGCCCGGGCGACCAGGTCCTCTCCATCGGCGACCTCACCGCGGCGGCCCGCACCGTGCTCGAGGGGAGCCTCGGCACGGTCTGGGTCCGGGGCGAAGTGGTCCAGTGCAAGGTCCACGGCAGCGGCCACTGGTACTTCACCCTCCGCGACGCCGCCGCCCAGGCGCGCTGCGCCATGTGGCGCACCTATTCCCAGCGCGCCGGGCGGCCGCCCGCCGACGGGACCGAGGTCTTCGCCCAGGGCCGCCCCACGCTGTACGAGGCCAAGGGCGAGTTCCAGTTCGTCGTCTACCGCCTGCTGCCCACGGCGGGCATCGGCGACCAGCAGCGCGCGCTCGAGCGGGTGAAGGCGGCGCTGGAGCAGGACGGCCTCTTCGCAGCGGCGCGGAAGCGGCCGCTGCCGCGCTACCCGTCGCGGGTGGCGGTGGTCACGAGCCCGGACGGCGCCGCGCTGCACGACATCGTCACCGTCGCCGGGAGCCGGTGGCCCGCGGCCGACATCCTGGTCGTGGCCTCGCGGGTGCAGGGCGACGGCGCGGCCCGCGAGCTGGTCGCGGCGCTCAAGCTGGTCAACCGGCTCAAGGTGGATCTCTGCATCGTCGGGCGCGGCGGCGGCGGCCGGGAAGACCTCGCGGCGTTCAACGACGAAGCGGTCTGCCGCGCGCTCGCGGCGGTCCGGGTGCCCACGGTGTCGGCGGTCGGTCACGAGACCGACGTCACCTTCGCCGACCTCGTGGCCGATGTCCGGGCGCCCACGCCGTCGGCCGCGGCCGAGCTGGCGTTTCCCGACGCGCGGGCCGTGCGCCGGCTGGTCGGCGATCTCGGCGCCCGGCTCGCCGGGGGCCTGAGCCGGCGGACCCGCCTTGCGGCGGAACGGCTCGAGCGCACCGGCGACCGGCTCGAGGGCGCGCTGGAGGAGACGCTGGCCCGCCGCCGCCACCTGGCCGACCGACTCGCCGCGCAGCTCGACGCCCTGAGCCCGCTGCGGGTCCTTGAGCGCGGCTACGCCGTTCCCCGCGCCGACGGGCGCGTCCTCCGGCGGCGCGCCGACTTCCCGTCCGGCCGCCCTTTCAGCCTGCGGGTCGCCGACGGCGACGTTCCCGCTCGCGCCGACTGACTCCGTGACCACCCCGCCGACCGGCAAGCCGGCGGCCCTCGCCGACGAGCTGGCCCGCCTGGAGGAGATCGTCCGCCGCCTCGAGGCCGACGACCTCGATCTCGATGCGGCGCTGGCGCTGTTCGAGCAGGGCGTCGCCTGCCTCCGCTCCGCGCGCGAGCGCCTCGCCGCCGCCGAGGTGCGCGTCCGGACCGTGCTCGCCGATGCCAACGGGACGCTCCGCCTCGGGGAGATCGATGGCTGAGGCGGTCTCGGCGTCGGCCGACGGGCTGCTCGCCGAGGCCCGCGATGCGACCGACGCCCTGCTCGAGCGGTGGGCCGGCCGCCTCGAGGCCGAGGTGCCCCCGCCCGACGGCGCCGCGCTGGCCTACGCGCTCCGGAGCCCGGGCAAGCGGGTGCGCGCCGCGCTGGTGCTGGCCGGGTACCGCTCGCTGGGCGGCCAGGCGCCCGCCATCGCGGGCGTCGCCGCCGCCGTGGAGACGGTGCACACCTACTCGCTGGTGCACGACGACCTCCCCTGCATGGACGACGACGACCTTCGCCGCGGGCGCCCCACGACCCACGTGCGGTTCGGCGTGCCGGTGGCCACGCGGGCCGGCTATCTGCTGGTGCCCGTGGCGGCCCAGGTCCTCGCCGAGGCGGCGTCGCCGCTCGGTCTCGACGACGGCGGGCTCGGCCGCATGGCGACGACCCTGTTCGAGGCCGGCGGCATCGAGGGGATGGTCGGGGGCCAGTGGCTCGACCTCGAGGCGGAGGGCCGGCGCCTCGAGCTGGCCGAGCTGACCGCGGTGCACCGGGGCAAGACCGGCGCGCTGATCCGCGCGGCCTGCATCCTCGGCGGCCTCGCCGCCGGGGCGGAGGAGCGAGCCGTCGCGGCGCTCGCCGCCTATGGCGATGAGATCGGGCTCGCCTTCCAGATCGCGGACGACGTGCTGGACGCCACCGGCACCAGCGACCAGCTGGGCAAGACCGCGGGCCGGGACCGGGCGCTCGCCAAGTCCACCTACGTGAGCGTGCTCGGCATCGGCGGCGCGCGGGCGGAGGCCGGGCGGCTTGCCGCCCGGGCCGTGATGCACCTCGACGCGGGCGGCGTGCCCTCGGGGTCGCTGGGCGCCCTGGCGCAGTATATTGTCTCGAGACGCTCGTAGCGCTCCGCGCGAGGTACCGATGTCGTTACTGGCCAGCATCAACTCCCCGGCAGACCTGAAGCGTCTGCGCCGCGACCAGCTCCCGCTCCTCGCGAGCGAGATCCGCGAGCGGCTGATCGAGTGCTGCTCCGTCACCGGCGGCCACATCGGCGCCAGCCTCGGCGTCGTCGAGCTGGCGCTCGCGCTGCTCTATGAGTTCGACTCGCCCGCCGACAGGGTGGTCTGGGACGTGGGGCACCAGGCGTACGCCTGGAAGCTGCTCACCGGACGGAATGACGCATTCCCCACGCTGCGGCAGCCCGGCGGCGTGTCCGGCTTCCTCAAGCGCAGCGAGAGCGAGCACGACCAGTTCGGCGCCGGCCACGCGGGCACGGCGGTCTCGGCCGCGCTCGGCATGGCCACCGCCCGCGATCTGAAGGGCGAGAAGCACAAGGTCGTCGCCGTCGTGGGCGACGGGGCCCTCACCTGCGGACTCTCCTACGAGGGCATGAACAACGCGGGCCACTCGGACCGCGACATCATCATCGTCCTGAACGACAACGGCATGTCGATCTCGCCCAACGTCGGCGGGATCGCGCGGATGCTGGGCGGCATCGTCGCCAACCCGCGGACCAACGCGCTCCGGGAGCAGGTGAAGCACCTCACGTTCGCGCTCGGCGGCGTGTTCGGCGAGGGCGTGGTGGATTTCGCCCGCAACCTCGAGGAGAGCGCCAAGAACCTGTTCTCCCACGGCATGCTGTTCGAGGAGCTGGGGCTCCGCTACTTCGGCCCGTTCGACGGGCACGACGTGCAGAAGCTCTGCGAGACGCTGGCCTTCGTCCGCGGGCTGACCGGGCCGCGCCTCGTCCACGTCGTGACCGAGAAGGGCAAGGGGTTCACCTTCGCCGAGGAGAACCGGGAGAAGTGGCACGGGCTCGCCGCCTACGACCCCGAGACCGGCGAGCCCCGGAAGAAGGCGAGCGGGCCGCCCACCTGGACCCAGGTGTTCGGCGAGGCGATCACCGGCCTCGCCGCCGCGCATCCCGAGCTGGTGGCCATCACCGCGGCCATGCCGTCGGGCACCGGCACCAACATCTTCCAGCGGAAGTGGCCCGAGCGCTTCTTCGACGTGGGGATCGCGGAGGGCCACGCCGTGACGTTCGCGGGCGGCCTCGCCACGCAGGGCATCCGGCCCGTGGTCGCCATCTACAGTACGTTCCTCCAGCGCGCGTACGACAACGTCATCCACGACGTGGCCGTCCAGCACCTGCCGGTGATCTTCTGCATGGACCGGGCGGGGCTCGTGGGCGAGGACGGGCAGACCCACATGGGCCTCTACGACATCGCCTACATGCTGGCGGTGCCCGGCATGACGGTCACCGCCCCCAAGGACGGCGATGAGCTGACCGGTCTGCTCAAGACCGCGCTGGCCCACCAGGCCGGGCCGTTCTGCACCCGCTATCCGCGGGACAAGGCCCCGGCCGAAGCCCGGCCCGCGGCGGACGTGCCCGCGGTGCCGTACGCCACGTGGGAGCGGCTGCGCGAGGGCCACGACGTGGCCATCCTCGCGGTGGGCACGATGGTGCAGCCCGCGCTGGGCGCAGCGGAGCTGCTGGCCGCGGACGGCGTGGACTGCTCGGTCGTGAACTGTCGCTTCCTCAAACCGATGGACGAGGGCATGCTGGAGGCGCTGGCGCAGCGCCACCGGGTGCTCGTGACGGTGGAAGAGGGGACGGTGGTGAACGGCTTCGGCGCCCATCTCGCCGAGACCCTCCAGACCACCCGTCCCGAGGTGCGCGTCGTGGCGCTCGGCGTGCCGGACCGGCTGGTGGAGCAGGCCCCGCGCGCCGAGCAACTCGAGACCTTCGGGCTCACCGCGGACGGCATCGCCCGCCGCATCACGGCGCTCCGGCGCGAGGAAAGCCTCGAGGCGCGATGAACGTCGGCGTCGTCGGCAATCCCCGCTACGCCGATCTCGCCGCCGTGCTGGAGCGCCTCGTGGCCGAGGCCCCGGCGCGGGGCATCACGCTGTTCACCGAGCCGCGCCTCGACTCCTTCTGGCCCCACGCGCTCCCGCATCTCGACGAGGTCCGGCTCGACGCGCTGCTCACGTTCGGCGGCGACGGCACGCTGCTGCGCGGCGCCCGGCTCCTGGGCGACCGCCAGACCTGCATCCTCGGCGTGAACCTCGGACGGGTCGGCTTTCTCACCACCGCCACGCTCGGCATGCTCGACCAGGCACTGGATGCGCTGGTCAAGGGCGACTACACCGTGGATCGCCGCCAGACCCTGGTCGCCGAGATCTCCGGTGACGGCGACGAGATCCGGCACAGCCAGACCGCCCTCAACGACGTGGCGATCCACAAGGGCGGCGTGGCCCGGGTGATCCGGATCAACGTCTTCATCGACGGCGACAACGTCGGCCCCTACAGCGCCGACGGCCTGATCGTCGCCACGCCCACGGGGTCCACCGCCTACAGCCTGAGCGCGGGCGGGCCGATCGTCGTGCCGGGCGTCGAGGCGATGGTCGTGACCCCCATCTGCGCCCACACGCTCGCGGTGCGCCCGCTGGTGGTACCGGCCGCGTTCACGGTCGTCATCGAGCCGCTGGAGTGGTGGGCCGAGGACCTCCTCGTCTCCTTCGACGGGCAGACCGGCACGACGCTCGGCGTCGGGGAGCGGGTCACCGTGCGGCGCTCGGCCAGTCCGGTGCTGCTGGCGCGGCTCAGGCACGACCGCTTCTTCTCCCGGATGCGGGCTAAGCTCCACTGGGGCGATCTCTCGGAGCGGGAGCACAGGTGATCGCCGAGCTCCGGGTGCGGGATCTCGCGACCATCGCCGACGTCACCCTCCCGCTCGGCGCTGGGCTCAACGTGCTCACCGGCGAGACCGGCGCCGGCAAGTCCATGCTGGTGGACGCGCTGGCGCTGCTCCTGGGCGAGCGGGCGGACAGCTCGAGCGTGCGCCCCGGGGCGGGGAAGACGGTCGTCGAGGGCGCGTTCGAGGGTCTGGACGGGCGCACCCGGCGGGAGGTGGAGGCGCTCGGGCTCGACCAGGACGACGGCCGCCTGGTGATCCGGCGCGAGATCTCGGCCGAGGGGCGCTCGCGCGCTTGGGTCAACGGGAGCCCCACCACCGCCGGCGTGCTGGCGCGACTGGGGGCGCTGCTCGTCGATCTCCACGGACAGCACCAGACCCAGTCGTTGCTCCACGCCGACGCCCAGCGGGATATCCTGGACGCTTTCGCCCACGCGGAGGCCGACCGCGAGGCCGTGGCCGCCGCGCACGCGGCCCTCGCCGCGCTGCGCGGCCAGGAGGCGGAGCTCTCGGCCCGGCGGGACGAGGTGCGCCGCCGGGCCGACTACCTGCGCCACGTCGTCGAGGAGATCGACCGTGCCCGGCTCAAGCCGGGCGAGGACGCGGCGCTCGAGCTGGAGGCGCGGCGGCTCAGCCAGGCGGGCGCGCTGGGCGAGCACGCGCGCCGCATCGCGGATGCGGTGGACGGCGAGGAGGCGAGCGCGCTGCGGGCCGCGGCGCTCGCGGACCGCGCGTTAAGTGCCCTGGAAAAGGGCGACCCTTCGGTGGTCGCCTGGCGCGAGCTGCTCGACGGCGCATACGCCAACCTGAGCGAGTTGGCGCGCCTGGCCGCCGAGTATGCCGAGGGGATGCAGGAAGACCCGGCCCGGCTCGCCGAGGTGGAGCGCCGGCGCGACGTCATCTTCCGGCTTGCCCAGAAGCACGGCGCCGGCATCGAGGCGGTGCTCGAGACCCGCCGCCGGGCCGGCGCGGAGCTGGATCTCCTCGACACCGCCGACACCGACCTCCGGGCCCTGGCCGCGCGCCGGGCCGCGGCGGAAGCCGCGCTCCATGCGGCCGCCGACGCGCTCTCCGCCCGGCGCCGCGAGGGCGGCGAGCGGCTCGCCCGCGCCGTGAGCCGGCTGCTGCCCGGGCTGGGGCTCCCCGGCGGCCGGCTCGGCGTGGAGCTCACCCCGCTCGACGAGCCCGCGAGCCACGGCCGGGAGAGCGTCGCGTTCACGGTCCGCCTCAACGTCGGTCTCGAGGCCAAGCCGCTCGCGCGGGTCGCGTCGGGCGGCGAGCTGTCCCGCCTGATGCTCGCGCTCAAGGTGGTGCTCGCGCGGCATGACGCCATCCCGACGCTGGTGTTCGACGAGGTGGATCAGGGCATCGGCGGCGAGGTCGGCGCGAAGGTGGGGGACGCGCTGGCCGAGGTCGCGGAGCGGCGGCAGGTGCTGGTGATCACCCACTTGCCGCAGATCGCGGCCCGGGCCGACCGGCATCTGGTGGTCACCAAGGCCACCCGCGCGGGCATGGCCACCAGCGAGGCGGCGCAGATCCATGGCGAGGATCGCGTTGGCGAGGTCGCCCGCATGCTGGGAGACGGGGACGGGCGGGAGGCCCGCCGGCATGCGCAGGCGCTGCTGGCGGAGACAGAAGTGAGAAGTAAGAAGTGAGAAGTGAGCAGTGAGAAGTGAGCAGGGCCTCTCACTTCTCACTTCTCACTTCTCACTGCTCACTTGTCACTCCCTAGCTCCCGGATCTCGTCGTCCAGCCCCAGCATCTCCCACCGCTGCAGCGCGATCGGCACGTTGCCGTTCCTCCAGAGAAGATCGTGAAAGTCCCGGAGCGAAAACCGGTCACCCTGGCGCAGGCGGGCATCGGTGAGAAACGCCAGGATCTGGAGTTTCCCGATCTCGTAGGTGATCGCTTGCCCGGGCCCGGCGGCGAACGACGCGGCTTCTCCGAGCGCGGTGCGCGCGTCCATGGGGACCGTGGCTTGCAGGTACTTCGCCGCCTCGGGGATCGTGAACTCGCCGGTCGCGAGCTTCACGTCCACCTCCACCCGCAGCGCGCGGAGGCGCATGAAGTTGTAGATGATCTCCCGCGCCCGCGGGCTGTCGTCGAACAGCCCTGCCTGCAGCATCATCTCTTCCGCGTAGAAGCCGATCCCCTCGTTCGAGTTCGAGTCGTAGTAATGCCGCCGGATCGGGTCCTCGTTGGCCCAGGCGAGCGCGAGCTGCATGTAGTGTCCGGGCACGCCCTCGTGCACCATGAGCGGCCGCGGGTCCTTCGCGCTCGCCAGGTAGAAGTACCCCAGCGCGGGTGAGGGAGGCGGCCGGTAGCTGGTGCCGTCCTCCGCGAGCCGCGTCGGCGACGTGAGGTCGTCGTCCACGCCCCAGTCGCTCAGCGGGGCGAGGTACGGCGGCACCGGGGCGGTCCGGTAGTGCCGGAGCCAGCCCGGCACGGTGAGGATCCCCTTCTGCTCGAGGTAGGCGCGGATGCGGGTCTCGTCCGCCGCCTCGCGGGCGAGCTGATCGGCGAGCGTCGGGAACAGCGCCAGGTCCGGCAGGCCCGTGTTGCGCTGGCGCTCGTAGGTCTCGAACGCCACCGAACGGCTCCAGTCCTGCTTCGCCATCGCCACCAGCTCCTCCGGTGAGAACGGCACCAGCGCCACTCGGCGGAGAAACCCGACGTACGCGTCCCGGCCCACGGCGGTCTCTCGGGGAAGGGTAGGGAGCCGCCGGGAAAGCCACGCGCGGTAAGCTTGGAACGCGCTCGCCGCCGCGGCCGCGGCGGGCCCGAAACGGGCGGCGTCCGGGCCCTGGAGCAGCGGCGTGAGCGCCCGGCTCACGCTGTCGAGCCTCGGGCCGATCCCGTCGACCGCGTCGACGGCGAGCCGGGCGAACGGTCCCGCCGCCTCGGTGAGATTGGCTTCGCCCTCGGCCAGCGTCCGCGGCACCCGCTCCAGGCGGCGGACCAGGGCGCTAGTTCGTGCCGTGTCGAACGGCGGCGCCCGGAGCAGGTCGTCGTGTAGCACGCTGAGGGTCTGCTCGAGGTAGAACATGGGGTCCCGGCGCCAGGCCCGCACCCCGTCCAGCTCCCAGTGCACCCGCGCGATGGCGGACCCGAGCAGCCGGTAGTCCACCTGCGCGGGACGGCGCCAGCCCGTCGTATCAACGCCGCGCCATTCGCGCTCGAGTCGTTGGAGGGTCTCCCGCCGGGCCGCGATCGCGGCCGGGGACCAGTCCGGCGCCCAGCCCGCCGGCCGCTCGGTGCGCGGGATATCATCGCCCGAGGCCGGCTGCGTCGCGGCGCGCCAGGTCCAGAAGCGCTCGGCGAGCGCCTGGAGCCGGGCGGTCGCGCTGTCCTGCGCTTGCGCCGGCGTGGCGACGACGATCCCCAGCAACAGAGCCATCCAGCCGATGCCGCGCATTCCCTTGTCCCTCAGTTGAAGAGGCGATGGTAAAGCCGGAGGCCGGCGCGAACGGTCTGGGTTTTCAGGACCCGGCCGCCGCTCGCGGCGATCACCTGCTCGAAGGTCCAGCTCGCATCCAGCGGGAGGCCGGTCTTACCGGGCCGCGAGTAGGTGACGCCGGCTGAAAAGGTGGTCACCCCGAGGCGCGAATCCATGGAGAGAAGCGCCGCCGGGATGCCGGGAATCGAGTCTCCCGCGCTCGCGTAGGAAATCTGCTCGTCGCTCTCGCGCCGGTAGTCGATGCCGGCCTGAAGGCCGAACGAGGGCATGAGGCGGATCATCGGATGGGCGCCCACGGTGAGGACGTCGCCGGGCTTGACCCTGACGGTGACGACGCGATCGAACGGCGCGTACGGCTGGTCGGGTGGCGTGAGGCGGACGATCTGGCTGCCGGCGAGCTGGCGGAGGTAGCCGGCGGTGAGACGCGCGGCGAACCGGCCGACGCCGATGTCGGTCGTGATCGCCCCGCCCAGCGCCCCGTGGCCCGTTCCCGTGCCGAGGTCGAGGAAGTAGTTGGGGCGCGGCGCGAAGCCGGTGCCCAGCCGGGCGACGCCAGTCAGCGCGGCGCGGATGCCCGTGCCCGTCGCGTCGTCGTTCCACCGGTCCACCAGCGTCCATACCCCGCCCACCTCGGCGTCGCCGCGCTGGGAGAGCGGCGTGTTGTCGAGCCGGCCCACGATCGGGCCGTTCGGGCTGGTGAGGTAGGCCGTGAGCTGGTCCTGGCTCGCTCGCGTGTCGGGCAGCGCCGGTGCGCTGCCGAAGCCGGCGACGCCGAGCGAGCCGGCCAGCGTGGCCTGGAGCGCCTGGATGCGCGCCCGCACGGCCGCGCCCAGGGGGCTTGCCGCGGTCGGCGCGAAGCCGGCTGCCGTAGCGGGGTCGGCCAGCAGACCGAAGAGATCGTCGCGCAGCGACGTGCCCGACGCGAGCGTGCTCTGCGCCAGCGCCTTCAGAGTGGGGTCGCCGTCGTACGCTCCCGACTGCAGCCGGGTCTGCAGGCTCGCGAGCGCGGTCCCGAAGTCCTGGAAGAAGCCCGCGGTCTGGGCGGAGCCGGTGGCGGTGCCGAACACGGGGTCGGCGGGATTCACGCCGGCGTTGCTCGAAGTGCTGTCGAGCGTGAGCGTCGGGGTGACGCTCGCGCGGATCAGGGGAAGCCGGGCGAAGACGGTGAGCCGCGAGGTCAAGCCGACGGCGAGGCCGATCACGCCGATCGAGCGCGAGCCCTGCGCGGTGGCGGTGAGGCGCCCGAGATCGAGCCCGGCGCCCGCGTCACCGGTGATCCGGGTCAGGCGGGCGTCGGCGTCGCTCAGGCCGGGGATGCGGTCGCTGCCGAGCGCGGGGCTGGCGAGGTCGGCCGCGAAGTCCTGGAGATCGCCGTCGAGATAGCGGCGGTCGACGCTTTCGAAGGCCCCGTCGAGATCCAGCCGCACGAGGCCCCTCGGCACGCCCACCGGGGCGAACTGGGCCGCCGCGGCGGCGGGGAGGAAGAGCGCCCCGGCCAGCAGGGCCCAGCGGCCGAGCCCCACTCAGTGCGTCTTCAGCGTCACTTCGATCACGCCGGCCGGGAACCGGGGGCCGTACTTGGTCTGGGCGTCGGTGCCGCTGAGGTAGCGGATCTCCTCGACGGTGTTCGACTGGAGCTGGCGGAGCTCCTCGATTCCGCCCATCTCGGTGCCGTCAACGAAAACGGCCGCGGTGGCC
>DASWAI010000148.1:0-9676 GCA_036391215.1 Gemmatimonadales bacterium | reverse complement strand
GGCGGTGCCGCCGGTGGAGACGATCTCCCAGCCCAGCGCCACCAGGGCCTGGGCGAAGGGGACGATCCCGCGCTTGTCGCTGACCGAGATCAGTGCGCGGGGCATGCGGGGCGAGTCGCCGGAGGGCTCACGAGGGAAGCTCCACGGGTTCGGGAAGCGGGACGGGCCGGCCCGCCGCGGCCGCGGCCAGCACGACGGCGGGCAGGAGACGGTGCTCGACCTCGAGCACCCGCGCGGCGAGCGTGTCGGGCGTGTCGCCCGGGCGGACCGGCACCCGGGCCTGCGCCAGTATCCGGCCGCGGTCGTACACCTCGTCCACCAGGTGCACGGTGGCGCCGCTCACCGCCGCGCCCGACGCCAGCACCGCCTCGTGCACCCGGCGCCCGTACATGCCGGGCCCGCCGAACGCGGGCAGCAGGGCCGGGTGGATGTTGATGATGCGGCCGCGGTAGCGCTCGACCACCTCGGGTGGCACCAGCTTGAGGTAGCCGGCCAGAACGATCAGGTCCGCCCGGTGCGCGGCCAGTGCATCCAGCCACTCCCGGCCGTCCGCCGGGTCCGCCAGCACCAGCGCGGGGATGCCGCGCTCCCGCGCCAGCTCGAGCCCGGCCGCCGCCCGGTTGCTCAGCGCCAGCACCACCTCGGCGGGCCCGCCGCCGGCGCCGCTCCCGCCGCCCGCCGGGAGCGCGGCGAGGAGCGCGGCGAGGTTGCTGCCGCGCCCCGAGATCGCGACCGCCAGGCGCATCGTCATGGCCGGGGGAAGCTAATGGGCACGTGGGCGGTTGGGCAGAGAGCGGGCTAGCGCTCGACGGCGCGGCGGAGCGCCGCGCCCACGTCGGGATAGGCCGCGGGCGGCAGCGTCCGGGGGTCGAGCAGCACGCGGCCCTCCGCCACCCGGGTGACCACCGCGGGCTCGCCCAGGCGGAGCCGGAGCGCCAGCCCGTCCGCGCCGAGAGGGCCGGGGTCGAGAGCCACGAGCGTGGTGGGGAGGGCCGCGCCGGGGAACGAGCCGCCGCCCACGGCCGACTGGCCCGGCCGGAGCGTGGGCTCCAGCTCCGGCGGGCAGTGCCCGGCCAGCCGCTCGGCCCGCGCGGCGAGGTCGGCCGCGCCCGCCGTCAGCATGGCGAGGACCGGGATCCCGGCGACGGCGGCGGCCGGGTCGCGGTAGAGGGCCAGCGTGGCCTCGAGCGCTGCGAGCGTGAGCTTGTCGGCCCGGAGCGCGCGGGCGAGCGGGTTGGAGCGGCAGCGGGCCACGGGATCGCGCCGGCCGGCGAGGCAGCCGGCCTGGGGCCCGCCGAGCAGCTTGTCGCCGCTGAAGATCACGAGGTCCGCGCCGGCGGCCACCGCCTCCGGCACCCGGGGCTCGCCGGCCAGCCCCCACGGGCTCAGG
The DNA here is from genome assembly GCA_036391215.1 of Gemmatimonadales bacterium. GTDB lineage: Bacteria > Gemmatimonadota > Gemmatimonadetes > Gemmatimonadales > GWC2-71-9 > DASQPE01. Next base: position 8,286 of record DASWAI010000148.1, on the reverse strand, counting down.
TCCAGCAGCAGCCCGCTGCCCACGTCGTAGAGCCAGGGCACGCCGGCCTCGCGCGCGAGCGCGGCGATGTCCGCGGGCGCCGGCGTGGCCACGAAGCCGCGCTGCTCGAAGTTGGAGCGGTGCACCGTGAGGATGGCGCCGGTCTCCGGCGAGAGCGCCCGGCGGTAGTCCTCGATATGGGTCCGGTTGGTGGTGCCGACTTCGCGCAGCCGCGCGCCGCTCTTCTCCAGAATGTCGGGGATGCGGAACGAGCCGCCGATCTCGATCAGCTCGCCGCGGGAGATGAGCACCTCGCGTCCCTCGGCCAAGGCGTTGAGCGCGAGCACCAGCGCGCCGGCCGCGTTGTTGACCGCGAGCCCGTCCTCCGCGCCGGTCAGCTCGGCCAGGAGCATCCGGCAGTGGTCCGCCCGGCTCCCGCGCACGCCGGCGTGGAGGTCGAACTCGAGCGTGCTGTAGCCGCCGGCCGCGGCCTCCAGCGCCTCGAGCGCCGCGTGGGCCAGGGGCGCCCGCCCCAGGTTGGTGTGCAGCACGACGCCGGTGGCGTTGAGCACCGGCCGGAGCGACCGGCCGGTCCGGAGCGCCAGCCGCTCGCGCACCTCGCCGGCCCAGTCGTCGGGCGGGCCCGCGCGGCGGCGGCGGGCGGCGTCCAGCGCGTCGCGCACCGCGGCGGCCACGACGCTCCGCGGGGCGCTGCCGAGCAGCGCGGCGATGGCCGGCTCGCGGAGCAGGTGGTCCACGGAGGGCAGGTCGCGGCGGGGGTCGGTCATTGGGGGAGGTGGCGAGTCTTCAACGAGTCGCCCCTCAACGAGTCCGCTCTCGCCGAATCGGCCGGTGCGGCCTTGAGCGAATCCGCCTTGAGCGAATCGGCCTTCAGGGAATCCGCGGCGCCGGGGGCTCCCCTGGGCACCGGGATCGCCAGCACGCCTCGCGGGTTGCCTGCCGTGCCGCTCACGGTGCGGATGCCCATCAGGTCGATGAGAAAGCGGTCGCCCGGGTGCCAGGGCCGGCCGACCTTGAGCACCAGCCGGTCGGTCAGCGCGGGGCGGTGCATGGCGCGCGCGGCGGCGGCAGCCGCGCCGGCCGCACCGGGCGCGCCGGTCGTGTCCGCCCGCCTGCCGAGCCGGACGGCGGCGCTGTCGGCCAGCGCGCGGATCCGTCTGGCGGCGGTCGTGTCGGCGCGTCTGGCGGCCGCGGTCGTGTCGGCCGGCTTGGCCGCGGCCTTCGCGCTCGTGTCCGCCGGCCGGAGGGGCGCCTGGAACGCGCCGAGGCCCGGGCCCAACCCGGCGGGCTGGGCGCTCTGCAACCCGAGCGACACCACCGGCACCGGTGTCGAATCCGGCAGCTGCCGCACCGAGACCAGGCTCGAGTCGAGCTTCTGGAACGGATCGAGCGGCTGCGCGAACGTGAGCGTGGCCGTGACCGAGTCGCTCGGGCTCGCTTCCGTCAGCCGGGGTGGCAGGGTGTCGTGGACGAAGGCGTACAGCTCGGGCACGGCGGCGGTCGCCGACTCGGGCCGGATCCGCACGGTGTCGAACGCCTCCCGCGGGTCGCGCCGGAAATTCCTGTTGGCGTCGAGGACGCCGAAGACGAGATACTCGCCGCGGGGCAGGGGCCCGAACGAAAAATGGCCGGAGGAGTCCGCCAGCGCGCGATAGGGGAGGCTGTCGGGCTCGAGCACCGCCTCGACCAGCGCCAGTGCGGCCGGGTTGCCGGCCTTCCAGTCGAACACCCGTCCGGTCAGCGTGTCGCGCGGCAGCGGGGCCCCGGTGGTGAAGGTGACCACGTCGTCGAACTTCGCCTTGTTCTGGCGCACGTCGCTGATGCCGGGCAGGAGCTCCACCCGGTAGACCCGATTGGGCTTCCAGCCTTCCGCCGGCCGCACGCTGATGCGGCGGCGGTGCCAGCCGATGTCGGGCACGCGGTCGGTGGGCGAGAGGATGACGAGCTTCTCCAGGTCGCCGGTGCCGAGCCCCTGGCTCGGGCTGGTGCCCTCGGAGACGACCTCGTTGAAGCTGAACTGAACGCTGCCCTTGAAGCCGGGCAGCACGGCGAGCGATTCGGGGTAGACGGACGCGAGCTCGGGCGGCGTGGTGTCGGGCGGGCCGCCGGGCGGCGGCTGGATGTTGGCGCAGGCGGCGAGCGCGGCGACCGCGGCGGCGGCGGCGCGCCGGACACCCGCTGCGCTCGGGTCAAGTCTCGGGGCCGCGAGCGAAATCGGGGGGTGCCCCTCGGAGGACTGTCGGCTTGTCCGGAGAGGGGCACCCCCCATTTCGCAAGCCGCCCATGCCAGGTCGCCGGCGGCCCATGCCCGGATGCCAGCGGCCGGGAGACCGCGCGGCCGCCGTGCGGTCGCGGCCGCGCCCGCCCGCGTCACACGCAGCCCAGCAGCGCGCGCTTCCGCGCCAGCACCTCGTGCTGCTCCCGCCAGCTCGCGAGCTTCTCCCGCTCCCGCTCCACCACCGCCGCGGGCGCCCGGCTGGTGAACTGCGCGTTGCCGAGCTTCTTCTCCTGCGCGCCGATGAGTCCGAGCAGCCGCTCGACCTCCGCGCCCAGCCGGTTGCACTCGCGCCCCACGTCGATGGCGTCGCCCAGGGGGACGAAGACGCTGGTGCCGTCGGACAGCACCGCGTGCCCGCCGACCCGCTCGCCGCTCTCGCCGAACCCGAGGCTCGACACCTTCGCGAGCCGGGAGATCGTGCCCAGCTCCGCCTCGAACGTCCGGCGCGCGTCGGGACCGAGGTCGCCGACCGCCGCCCGCACGCCCTGTCCCGGGGCCACGCCGTACTCGGCGCGGATCTGCCGGACGGCGCTCACCAGCTCCTGCACCAGGCCGAACTGGCGCAGGGCCTCCGCGTCGTCCGCCCGGCGGTCCGTGGCGGGCCAGGGGCTGGTGCTGATGGAGGCATCGGCGTGGCGGCCGGGCAGCCGCCTCCACAGCGCCTCGGTGATGAACGGCATCACCGGGTGGAGCAGCCGGAGGCCGACGTCGAACGTCTGCGCCGCCACCGCGCGCGCCACGTCGCCGCCGGGCTGGTCGCCGTAGAGCCGGGGCTTGATCTGCTCGATATACCAGTCGGCCAGGTCGCTCCAGATGAAGCGGTACGCGGCAGCGGCCGCCTCGTTCAGGCGGAAGCGCTCGAGCGCTTCGGTGACCTCGACCACCGCGGCCTCGCAGCGGGCCAGGATCCAGCGGTCCGCGAGCGACAGCTCCTCCCGCCGCACGACGTTCCGCCCCCGCCCGGCGAGGGGGCGGGTGGGGCCCTCGAGGTTCGACAGGATGAACCGGCCGGCGTTCCACAGCTTGTTGGCGAAGTTCCGCCCCGGCGCGAACGAGGTCTCGATGTCGCCCGGGTCGAGGATCACGTCGGTGCCGACCGCGCTCCCGGCCACGAGCGTGTAGCGGAGCGCGTCCGCGCCGAAGAGCCGAACGACATCGAGCGGGTCGATCCCGTTGCCCAGCGACTTGGACATCTTGCGATGCTGGCTGTCGCGGACGGTGCCCGTCAGGTACACGGTCTCGAACGGGACGTCGCCCATGAACTCGCAGCCCGACATGACCATCCGCGCCACCCAGAAGAACAGGATCTCGGGCGCGGTGACGAGCGTATCGCCGGGGTAGAAGCGGCGGAGGTCCGTGGTCTGGTCGGGCCAGCCCAGGCTGGAAAAGGGCACCAGCCAGGAGGAGAACCAGGTGTCGAGGACATCCTCGTCCTGGCGCACCGGGCCGCCGCAGCCGGGGCAGCGGGTGACGTCGATGCGGCTGGCCACGACCCGGGCGCAGCGGTCGTGCTCGCAGTACCACACCGGGATCCGGTGGCCCCACCAGAGCTGGCGGGAGATGCACCAGTCGCGGATGTTCTCCATCCACTGGGCGTATTCCTCGCCCCGGCGCTCCGGCACGAAGCGGAGCCGCCCCTCCCGGTACGCGGCGAGGGCGGGCTCGGCCAGCGGGGCCATCTTCACGAACCACTGCTCCGAGAGCCGTGGCTCCACCACCGTGTCGCAGCGGTAGCAGTGGCCCACCGCGTGGCGGTGGGGCTCCACTTTCTCCAGGAGGCCGGCGGCCTCGAATTCCGCCACCACCCGCTTCCGCGCCTCGAAGCGATCGAGCCCCTGGAACCGCTCCGGCGCCGCGAGGCTCATCCGCGCCTCCGGCGTCATCACGTCCATACTGGGCAGTCCGTGGCGCTTCCCGATCTCGAAGTCGGTGGGATCGTGGGCGGGGGTGACCTTCACCGCGCCGGTGCCGAACGCGGGGTCCACCGCGTCGTCGGCCACGATCGGGATCAGCCGGTCCACCACCGGGAGGCGGATCTGCCGGCCCACGAGCGCCCGGTACCGCTCGTCGGCCGGGTGCACGGCCACGGCCGTGTCGCCCAGCATCGTCTCGGGCCGGGTGGTGGCGACGGTGACGTGGCCGGAGCCGTCGGCCAGCGGGTAGCGGAAGTGCCAGAGCTTCCCGTCGGTCTCCTCCTTCTCCGCCTCCTCGTTGGAGAGCGCGGTGAGGCAGCGGGGGCACCAGTTGATGATGTAGTGGCCCCGGTAGACCAGCCCCTTGTCGTACAGCCGGACGAAGACCTCGCGGACCGCGCGCGAGAGGTCTTCGTCCAGGGTGAAGTAGGTGCGGGACCAGTCGGCGGAGCAGCCGATGGCCTTGAGCTGCTCCAGGATGGTGGCCCCGGTCTCGCGCACGTGGCCCCAGACCTGCTCGACGAACGCCTCCCGGCCGATGTCGAACCGGGTGGTGCCTTCCTTGGCGAGCAGGCGCTCGACCACGTTCTGGGTGGCGATGCCGGCGTGGTCGGTGCCCGGGAGCCAGAGCGCCGCCTTGCCCCGCATCCGCTCGAACCGGACGAGGACGTCCTGGATGGTGTTGTTGAGCCCGTGGCCCATGTGGAGGACGGCCGTCACGTTGGGCGGGGGCATCATGATGACGTAGGGAGTGCCGCGGGCGCCGGGCGCGAACAGGCCCCGCTCCATCCACCACCGGTAGAGGCCGGATTCGATCGCCGCCGGATTGTACTGCGGGGCGAGCGGCTCGGTCATGCGCTCTGGTCGGCCGCCCGGTTGCGGGGGTCGAGGTCGTCCTCGCCGCGGACGAGGATGCTGTTGACCACGCGCTCCACGCCGGGGACGCGGATGGCCGCGGTGCCCGCCCGGGCGCGGAGGGCCCGGGACGAGACCCAGCCGTGGAGCTCGACCGCGCCGGCGGCCAGGGCGGTGGCCTTGAGCGTGAACTCGCCCAGGGCGGGGTCGGCGGCGAGCGCAGCGGCCGCAGCCCGGGCGCAGGCGGCGGGCGTGAGCGCGGGGCGCGCCGCCGGGCGCCGGCGGACTATGTGCTTCACCCGCGGGCGGCTCACGCCCCCGACCCACTCGCTCAGGGCAAAGCCGGCCACGAGGCCGGTCAGCACCCCCAGCCCGGCCCACCCGACGATCTCGAACCTGCCCAGCCGCTTGCCCTGCTTCACGTGGCAACCTCGTTCAAAATCCGGAGATGAAGAATTAACTTAACACGCTCTCTCACTCTGGTGCACCACTTGAGCGCGGCAATTTTCAGGACGGCGCGATGACCGAGGAACGGGAAGAGGTGACGCTCGGCGGGCTGGCCCGCTGGCTGGTCATCGCGGCGCTCGTGCTCGCCGGGGTCACGCTCTACTTCGTCTACGGACGGGACGCGACGCCGGTGGTCCCGTCGGTGATGTCGGAGAGCGGACAGTGAGCATGATCCGCCTCACGCTCCCCGACGGCTCGGTCCGCGAGGTGCCGCCGGGGACCACCGGGCGCGACCTGGCCGCAAGCATCGGGCCCGGCCTCGCCAAGGCCGCGCTGGCGATCCGGGTGGACGGTCAGGTGCGGGACCTGTCCCGCCCGATCGAGGCGGATGCGACGGTATCCATCATCACCGACAAGGACCCCGACGCGCTCGACGTCCTGCGCCACTCCTCGGCCCACATCCTCGCCACCGCGGTGCGGGAGCTGTTCCCCGGCGCCGGCATCGGCTTCGGCCCGGCCATCGAGGACGGCTTCTACTACGACTTCGACGTCCCCCGCCCGTTCGCGCCCGAGGACCTCGAGCGGATCGAGCAGCAGATGGGCGAGGTGGCCAAGCGCGACTACCCCTTCGTCCGGGAAGTGGTGGACCGCGAGGAGGCCAACCGCCTCTTCGCCGACGACCCGCTCAAGCTCGAGCGGATCGCCGAGCTGGGGCCGGACGAGACGATCACCGTGTACACCGACGGCCCGTTCCAGGACCTGTGCCGCGGGCCGCACGTGCCCGGCACCGGCCGGCTCAAGCACTTCAAGCTGCTGCACGCCGCCGGCGCCTACTGGCGGGGCGACGAGCGCCGCCAGATGCTCCAGCGCATCTACGGCACCTCGTGGTTCAAGAAGGAGGACCTCGACGCCTACCTCAACCGCCTCGAGGAGGCGCGGAAGCGCGACCACCGGGTGCTGGGGAAGCAGCTCGACCTGTTCTCGATCTCCGAGATCGTGGGGCCCGGGCTGGTGCTGTGGCACCCCAGGGGCGCCATCATCAAGTGGCTCCTCTCCCGGGCGGTGGAGGACGACAACGTCGCGAGCGGGTACGACCTGGTCTACACCCCCAACGTGACCCGCGAGGAGCTGTTCTACATCTCCGGCCACCTGCCGCTCTACGCGGCCAACCAGTACCCGGCCATGGCGGCGGGCGCGGGCGAGAGCGAGGAGACGCGCTACCGGGTGAAGCCGATGAACTGCCCGATGCACTGCCTCATCTACCGGAGCCAGCAGCGGAGCTACCGCGATCTCCCGATCCGGCTGTCCGAGGTGGCCAACGTCTACCGGAACGAGAAGTCAGGCACGCTCCACGGGATGCTCCGGGTGCGCGGGCTCTGCATGGACGACGCGCACATCTTCTGCACCATGGAGCAGGTGGAGGACGAGATCTTCCTCTGCCTCGACCAGGTGGACCGGCTGGTGCGGCGGACGTTCGGGTTCGAGCTGGACTTCGAGATCTCCACCCGGCCGGAGGAGCGGCTCGGCGGCGACGACGTGTGGGACCGGGCGGAGGCCGTGCTCCAGCGCGCGCTCGAGCGGAAGGGGATCTCCTTCCGGCTCGACGCGGGCGGCGGCGCGTTCTACGGACCCAAGATCGACATCAAGTTCAAGGACGCCATCGGCCGGCTGTGGCAGGGACCCACGATCCAGCTCGATTTCAATCTGCCGGCGCGGTTCGAGCTGGAGTACACCGGGACCGACAACCGGCCGCACCGTCCGGTGATGATCCACCGCGCCATCTACGGCACGCTGGAGCGGTTCACCGGCAACCTGATCGAGCACTTCGCCGGCGCGTTCCCGGTCTGGCTCGCGCCGGAGCAGGTGCGGGTCATCCCCATCTCCGATGCGCAGGCGGACGCGGCCCGCGCCGTGGCCCGCCGGCTCAAGGCCGCGGGCCTCCGGGTGCACGTGGACGACCGGACCGAGACGCTCAACTACCGGATCCGCGAGGGCGAGATCCAGAAGGTCCCGTACATGGCGGTGGTGGGCCAGCGCGAGGCGGAGAGCGACGCCATCGCGCTGCGGGTGCGCGGGGCCGGGAAGAAGCAGGAAGTCATGGGGGTGGACGCCTTCATTTCCCAGGTCACGGTGCAGGTGCAGTCGAGGGCGCTGGCGCCGTAGCCCATGGCTGAGCCGTCCGTCCGGATCGCGGTGGCGGGACTGGGACGGGTCTTCCAGCGCTTCCACCTGCCGGCCGTGCTCGCGACGCCGGACGCCGAGCTGGTCGCCGCCTGCGACGCGTCCGAGGAGCGCCGGGCCTGGGCCCGCGAGCGGCTGCCCGGCATCCCGGTCGAGGCCGACTTCGGCGAGCTGCTGCGCGCCGGCGCCGACGCGCTGCTCCTGCTCACTCCCCCCGCCAGCCATGCGCAGCTCTCCTGCGCCGCGCTCCGCGCCGGGCTCCACGTCCTGGTCGAGAAGCCGATGGCGCTCGACCGGGCCGAAGGCGCCGCGATGGCCGACGCGGCGCGCTCGGCCCGGCGCCGGCTCCAGGTCGGATTCACCCGCCGGTTCCGCGAGCCCTACCGCCGGCTGAAGGCCCGACTCCCCTCGCTCGACTCCAGCGCCACCGTGGACTTCGAGCTCCGCTTCCCCACCGCGAGCTGGGGGGCCGGCAGCTTCCTGGGGGACGACCACCTGGGCGGCGGCGTGCTGGATGACGTGCTCCCGCACCAGGCGGACCTGCTGCGCTGGCTGCTGGGCGCGTCGCCCAGCCGGGTGCGCGCCGCCGGGCACGGCGCGGCGGGCTACGTG
>DASWAI010000147.1:0-19150 GCA_036391215.1 Gemmatimonadales bacterium | reverse complement strand
GGAGCCCCACCAGCTTGTCGCGGGCCTCCTGCGTGACCGGCCGGCCCTGCGTGACGATCCGCTCTCCCGCCTGCACCGCATACTTCACGGAATCCACGCCCGCGCGCAGCTCTTCGCGCCGCGCGGCCGTGAGACCGGGATCGTACACCACGGTGGGGCGGTAGAACTCCGCGACCAGCTTGCGCAGGATGCGCCGGCCGATCTCGTCGCCGACCCCCGGCCGCGGCGCCTCGGCCCGGGCCATGAGGTCGGCAAAGGTGGCGATCGAGTCGCGCTGCACCGTCTGCTCGGCGCTGCCCCGTCGGAGCGCCACCCAGCGGCTCGGCTCCTCCCGGAGCGCCGCCGCGTCCCCCACGCCCTGGGACAACTCGCGGCCGAGCACGTCGGTGAGCGCCGTGTGGACCGCCCGCCGCCGGCCGACATCCCCGAGGTATTCCGCCTCGTCCGGATCCAGCCGGACGCCGGCCGTGGCCGCCGCGGCGCGGATATCGTCGGGGCCCCGGACACCCACGCCGTCGAGCTGGGCGAAGAAGGTGTCCGCCCCTGCCATGGCCGCGTTGTACGCTCCGGCGTCGAACCGGTACACCGGCCGCGACCCGCTGGCGCGGGTCTCTCCCTCCAGCGCCCGCTCCGCATCGGACTTCGGCACCACGAAGTAGAACGGCGCCGTGACCGTCTGCGGGGCGTTCTCGCCCACGTGGACCACCGGGGTCGCCAGGCGGCCCGGCAGGGGAAACGCCCAGTAGGCGATGGCGGACACGACCGCCACCGGCGCCCACCGCAGGGCGTGATACGCCACCCGAATGGCGAGCGACCGGCGCGGCACCGGCCAGCGGAGGGGCGGGAGCTCGACCATCAGCCGCTCTGGTCCTCCGCGTAGGCCTTGATGATCTCGCGGACGATCCGATGCCGGACGACGTCCGACTCGGTGAGGTAGCAGAAGGCGAGACCGTCGATGCCGGGCAGGATGCGCTCGATCTGCACGAGGCCGGAGTCCTCCCGCTTGGGCAGGTCGATCTGGGTCTTGTCGCCGGTCACGACGGTCCGGCTGTTCACGCCGAGCCGGGTGAGGAACATCTTCATCTGGGCGCCGGTCGCGTTCTGCGCCTCGTCCAGGATGATGAACGCGTCGGCCAGCGTGCGCCCCCGCATGTACGCGAGCGGCGCGATCTCGATGGTCCGCGTCTCCAGCGCGCGCTGCACCCGCTCGTGCGGCATCATGTCCTCGAGCGCGTCGTACAGCGGGCGGAGATACGGGTCCACCTTGGCCTGGAGATCGCCGGGGAGGAAGCCGAGCGACTCGCCCGCCTCCACCGCCGGCCGGGCGAGGATGATCCGCTTGACCCGCTTCCGGGCGAGCGCCTCCACCGCTTTCGCCACCGCCAGGTAGGTCTTGCCGGTGCCCGCGGGTCCGATCCCGACGACGATGTCGTTCGCGGCGATGGCCTGCAGGTAGTCCCACTGGCCCTGCGTCTTCGGGAGGATCGGGCGGCGGAGGCCCGGCAGGAGGATCTTCCCCTCCCCCGGCGCGGCGGCGCCGTCCGCCGGCGGGCCGTCCGCGGCCAGGCGGTAGACGTCCTCGGGCGACACCGACTCGCCCATGCGGGCGAGATCGAGCAGCCCCTGGACCACGGGCGTCGCGCGATCCACCTGCTCCGGCTGGCCGGTCAACGCCAGGGCGTCCCCCCGGAACGAGACGCGGACGCCGAGCGTCCGCTGGAGCTCCTGGAGGTTGGCCTCGTTCACGCCCGCGAAGAGGAGCGGGTCGGCGCCTTCCGTGGAGAGCCGCTGGGTGATCTCGTCGCTCACCGTGGTTCCTCAGTCGTCATGGATCACCGCCACGTGCAGCTCCTGCAGGTCCTCCGCGCTCACCGGGGTCGGCGCATCCTCGAAGAGCGCCCGCTGCGCCGTGGTCTTCGGGAAGGCGATGACGTCGCGGAGCGACTCCGCCCCGCCCAGCAGCATTGCGATCCGGTCCATGCCGAACGCAAAGCCGCCGTGGGGGGGCGCGCCTTCCCGAAGCCCCTCGAGCAGAAAGCCGAATCGCTGCTCCGCCACCTCGTCGGCGATGCCCAGCAGGCCGAACACCTGCCGCTGGAGCCGCGGGTCGGCGATGCGGAGACTGCCGCCGCCCAACTCGGTCCCGTTGAGCACCACGTCGTAGGCCAGCGCCCGCGCCCGTTCCGGCGCCGTCTCGAGCAGGGCGAGATCCTCGGGATGGGGCGCCGTGAACGGGTGATTCACGGAGCTGAGCGCACCGGTGGCCGGGTCGCGATCGAAGAGCGGGAAGTCGATGATCCAGACGAACCGGTTGGCCCCCGCCGGGATGAGATCCAGCAGATGCGCCACCTCCTGCCGCACCCGGTCGAGCGACGGGCTCGAGATCCGGTCCGGCCCGGCCACCAGGAGGCAGAGGTCCCCGTCCTCAAGGCCCAGCCGCCCGGCCGCGTCGGGCCCGAGGAACTTCGCGACCGGCCCCTCGAGGCCGCCCGCGCTGCGCTTGAGCCGGAGCAGGCCGGCGGCCCCCAGGGACTTCGCGGCCGCCTCGATCTCGTCCACCTGCTTGCGGCTCAGCGCGCCGCCGCCGGGCACGCGAATGCCCCGCACCCGCCCCCCGGCCGCGATGGCCGAGCGGGTGACGCCGAACTCGGTCCCGCGGAACACGTCGGTGGCGTCGAAGATCTCGAGGCCATACCGCAGGTCGGGCTTGTCGCTGCCGTAGCGCTCCATGGCGTCCCGATAGCGCATGCGCGGCAGGGGAAGCTCCACCCGCTGCCCGGCTTCCTCCCAGAGCGCGCGGATCATCCCTTCGCCAAAGCCGAGCACGTCCTCGAGCGTGATGAACGAGGCCTCGACGTCGATCTGGGTGAACTCCGGCTGGCGGTCGGCCCGCAGGTCCTCGTCCCGAAAGCACCGCGCGATCTGGAAGTAGCGGTCGAACCCGGCCACCATGAGCAGCTGCTTGTAGATCTGCGGCGACTGGGGCAGCGCGAAGAACTCGCCCGGGTGCACCCGGCTCGGCACGAGGTAGTCGCGCGCACCCTCGGGCGTCGGCTTGGTGAGGATCGGCGTTTCGATCTCCAGAAACCCCAGCCCGTCGAAGAAGCGCCGCGCGGCCTGCATCAGCCGGTGGCGCAGGATGATGCTGCGCTGGAGCTCGGGGCGGCGGAGGTCGAGCACGCGGTGGCGGAGCCGCAGCTCTTCGGCGGGGAGGTCTTCCTTCTCCTTCCGGGCGACCGGGATCGCCGGCGTCACCGCCGGGCCGACCACTTCGAGCGCGGTGACGTGGACCTCGACTTCGCGCGACGGGAGGGCCGGATCGCGAGCCGGCTCGGGCCGGAGGGCCACCACGCCGGCGGCCAGGATGACCGTCTCGGCGCCGAGCCCGGCCGCGCGCTCCATGACGTCCGGCGGCGTCCAGGCCGGGTTGCAGGACAGCTGGACCACTCCGTCCCGGTCGCGCAGGTCCACGAACACGAGCCCGCCCAGGTCCCGGCGGCGGTGCACCCATCCGCCCAGGCGGACGACGGTGCCGACGTGCTCGCGGGTGAGCGAGCCGCAACGATGGGTTCGGAGTCCGGTTGCCGTCATGCCATATCCTACCGCTCCTCGGCGACGAGGAGGGCGCTCTGGAATTCCTCGGGGGTCCGGGCGTGCAACAACCGCTCCCGCACGTCCTCGTGCCGGATCAGGCGCGCGATTCGGCTCAACACCTTGACGTGCTGCCCGGCGGAGGCCTCGGGCCCCACGCTCATGAAGAAGATCCGCACCGGCTCGCCGTCCAGGGCGTCGAAGGGGATGGGGACGGCCGTGACGCCGGCGACCACGCTCAGCTCCGCCACCGTGGGCGACCTCCCATGAGGGATCGCCACACCGAACCCGATCCCGGTGCTCAGCTCCTGCTCCCGCCGGACCACGGCGCTGTGCACGTCCTCGTAGTCGCCGCCCGACTGCTCCGCCAAGCGGCGGGCCAGCTCCGCGATCGCACCCGGTTTGTCGGTGGCGCCCATCGGCACCACCACGTGCCCGGGCGTGAGCAGATCGCTCAGAAGCACGGATGGGCCCGGTGGCACATCGGACAAACGTAACCCGTGATCCGGATGGTCGCAAGCGCTTTATTTTGTTGCATTTAGCTAATCGACCAAGGGTGGGACCAAGGCGCCGGCCGACCGCTTATCTTCCCCCCATGCCGGCCCCGCGACCTCCCGCTGCAACCGCCACTCTGCTCGATCTCCCGCCGGACGCCGCTCGCGAGCGCATCCGCCAGTGGACGGCTTCGCGCGGGCTTCCCGGGTACCGGGTCGGCCAGATTCACCGCCGGCTCTGGCTCGCCCCGGTCGCCGCCTGGGCCGATGCGACCGAGCTGCCGGTTGCTCTCCGGCGCGAGCTCGAGGCGGAGTTGCCCCTTCCCCGCCTCACGCCCGACACGGTACAGCAGTCGAGCGACGGGACCCGGAAGTATCTCTGGCGCCTGGCCGACGGAGAGGCGGTGGAGTCGGTGCTCATCCCGTCGGGTACCCGCCGCACACTCTGCGTGTCCTCGCAGGCGGGGTGCGCCCTGGGCTGCGGGTTCTGCGCCACGGGCCGCATGGGATTTCGCCGGAATCTGAGCGTCTTCGAGATCGCCGGGCAGGCCCGCGAGATCGTGCTTCGGACCCCCGCCGACAAGCCGACCAACGTGGTGTTCATGGGGATGGGCGAGCCGCTCCTCAACTGGCCCGCCGTGAGCGACGCGCTCACGATCCTCAACCATCCCGACGGGCTGGGCATCGGCGCCCGCCATATCACCGTTTCCACCGTGGGCATTCTCCCCGGGATGGCCGAGCTGGCCCGGCGGCCGGAGCAGTTCCGGGTGGCGATCTCGCTGCACGCCGCGACTCCGGACCGGCGGCTGGCGCTCATGCCGATCGAGAAGAAGTACGACCTCGCCGCCGTGTTGAAGGCGGCGGCGGTGTTCCGGAAGCGAATCACGTTCGAGTATGTGCTGATCGCGGGGAAGAACGACACCGACGCGGATGCGGATGCGCTCGCGAAGCTGGCTCGGCGAACGGGCGCGCTGGTCAACCTGCTCCCGCTCCACCCCGGCGGCGCACCCGGGCTCGCGCCGTCACCTCCGGCCCGCATCCGCGCGTTCCGCGACCGCCTGGCCACGCAGGGGGTGGAGGCCTCGGTTCGCCGGAGCCGCGGGCTCGACATCGCCGCCGCCTGCGGGCAGCTCCGGGTGGAGACGGAGGGGAAGCGCCGGAAAGCGGTCGAGCGGGAAATCTCCTAGCCCGTCGCGCCGAAGCCGGCCGCCACGCAGTTGATCGAAAGCAGCAGCCGGTGGAGCGCCTCGTGGCGCTCTTCCTCGCCCTCCGCCGCCCGGTACCGACGCAGCAGATCGATCTGGAGCCGGCCCGCCTGGTTGATGGCCGGCAGGCGGCGGGCCAGCTTGCGCAGGAAGCGGGGAAACCGCCCGGCCGGCGTCTTCCCCTCGCTCACCCGGAGCACGGTCTCGACCGTGCGGTGGTACTCCTCCTCGACGATGCCGAACAGGGTGTCCCGCACCGCCGGGTCGGGATGCAGTCCCGCGAACTCCCGCGCCATCTCCAGGTCCACCTGGCAGAGCGTCTTCTCGACCTCGTCCACGATCAGCCGGAACAGCCGCGAGTCGCGGAACATCCGCCGGAGCAGCGCCTCGCCTCGCGCGCCCCGCACCTGGAGGAACGTCTCGAGGCCGCTGCCCACCCCGAACCAGCCGGGCACGAAGTGCCGGTTCTGGATCCAGGCGAAAACCCACGGAATCGCGCGCAGGTCGCCGATGGTCCGCGCGCCGAATCGCCGCGCCGGTCGCGAGCCCAGGTTGAGCAGCGAGATCTCCTCGAGCGGGCTCGCCATCTGGTAGTAGGAGAGCAGCATCGGGTGATCGATGAGGCGCCGGTACGCGGCCATCGAGGCACCCGAGAGCGCCTCCATCGCTTCGTCGAACTCGCCCACCGGCACCAGCGCCTGCTCCCGCTGCGACTTGAGCGAGTGCTCCAGCACGCTCGCCGCGAGCAGCTCGATCTGGTACGCCGCCGTGCCCCGGTTGGCGTACTTGAACGACACGACCTCGCCCTGTTCCGTCAGCCGGAACCGGCCGTTGATGGAGCCCGCCGGCTGCGCCGCGATCGCCCGCCCGGTCGGGGCGCCGCCCCGGCTCACGGACCCTCCCCGTCCATGGAAGAAGGCGATCGGCGTGCCCAGCTCCTCTCCCAACCGGGTGAGCTTCACCTGCGCCTTGTACAGCTCCCAGTTGGCCGTGAAGTAGCCGCCGTCCTTGTTCGAGTCGGAGTAGCCGATCATGACCTCCTGCACGCCGCCCTGCTCCCGCACGCTCCGGCGCACCACCGGCACGCCGAGCAGCTCGCGCATGATCGCCGGCGCGCGGCGGAGGTCGTCGATGGTCTCGAACAGCGGCACGATCGGCAGCACACACCGCTCCACCCTGGCGGTGTCGGGAAAGAGGCCGCCCTCCTTGGCCAGGAGATACGCCCCCAGGATGTCGCTGACCGAGTGCGTCATGCTGAGGACGAAGCTGCCGAACGCCTCGCGATCCATCCGCTCCCTGAGCTCGGCCACCAGCCGGAACATCCCCACGGTCTCCGCCGCGTCCGCCGGCAGCCGCTCGAGCGCGAGCGGCTCCGGGAGAGGGCGGGCCAGCTCGGCCTGCACCCATCGGCCCCATTCGGGCGATGCCGGGTCGGGCGGGTCCCCCGCCGCTCCCGAGCGGAGCCGCCACAGCGCGCCGAGCGCCTGGTTCAGCTTGGTGGTGTTCTCGCGCAGGTCCAGGCGGACGACGCTGAAACGGAACAGCTCCACCTCGCGGCGGACCGGCCGCACCAGGCTCGCCGCGAGCGCCGCTCCCGCGGCCTCGCCCAGCCCCCGCTCGAGCGCGCGCAGGTCGCCCACGAGCTCGTCCGCCGAGGGATAGCCTCCCGGCTCGGGCTCGAGCACGCTCCGCTCCGCCGCCACGAGAGTCAGGTCCAGCCGGCGCAGCACGCACGAAAGGAATTGGCGGAAGACCTCGCCCGGGTTCCGGGTCGCAATCCCCGCCGCGTCGCCGCTGGCGGCGAGGAGCCGGTCGAGATGCTTCCGGAAGTCGTCCGGCACCCGCACGGCGCGCTCGCTGATGCTCAGCGTGCGAATCAGCTCACCCAGCCGCTGGCGGTAGCGCCGCACTGCGGCCAGGCGGTACTCCGCCAGCGAGCGGCGCGTGACCTCGTTCGAGACGAAGGGATTGCCGTCGCGGTCGCCGCCCACCCAGCAGCCGAACTGGAAAAAAGGGGGCACGTCGAACGGCTCGCCGGGGTAGAACTCCGCGAGGGCGCGGTCCAGCTTGTCGTGCAGCTGGGGTACGGCCTCGAACAGCGTCTCGTTGAAGAAGTGGAGGGCCCAGAAGACTTCCTGCTCCACCGTGGGCTTCTCGAGCCTGAGCTCCCCGGTCATCCAGAGAAGGGTGATCTGCTGGCCGATCTGCTCCTGCAGCTGAGTCCGTTCGCGGGGCGTCCAGCGGGGCGACTCCAGCTCGACCAGCAGGCGGTAGATCCGGCGGTGCTTCTCCAGCACCGTCACCCGCTTCGCCTCGGTGGGGTGCGCCGTGATCACGGGACGGATGCGCAGCGCGCGCAGCCGCTCCCGCAGCTCGGCGGCCGGAACGCCGGCCCCGGCCGCCGCCCCGAGCACCTGCACCATCGTCCCCCGCAGCGCCTCGTACCCCCGCTCCGCCTCGATCTGCCGGCGCCGGCGCATGGCGGCGTTCTGCTCGACGATGCTCAGCAGCTGGAGCCAGATCCCCAGGATCTGGAGCGCCCGGGTCTCCAGCTCGACCGAGCAGGCCGGGCTCTCGCCCGCGAGCACGGGCTCGAGCTCCGGCGCCCGACTCCGGACGACGTCCTGCAGCTGATTGAACAGCAGGTCCGCGACTTCGGTGGCGTACGCCGCCGCGCTCTCGGCCAGCGGGTCTGGAGAGGCGGGGAGCTCGGTGACTAGGTAGGAGTGGAGGGAATCCTGGGTCACGCCACGCGGTCGCGCAGGGGAGACCCGGCGAAATGGAGCCGCAGATTCTCGAGGGCGCGCATCCCCATCGCGACCCGGGTCTCTTCCGTGGCGCTGCCCAGGTGGGGCAGCAGCACGACGTTTTCCATGGAAAGGAGCGCGGCCGACACCTGGGGCTCGCGCTCGAAGACGTCGAGCCCGGCGCCGGCCAGCCAGCCCTTGGTGAGCGCCTCGATCAGCGCCGCCTCGTCCACGACGTCCCCGCGGGCGGTGTTGATGAGGTAGGCGCTCGGCTTCATCTTCGCGAGCCGAACGCCGTTCATCAGGTGCCGGGTCTCCGGAGTGGCCGGGCAGTGGAGCGAGACGAAGTCGCTCTGCGCCAGCACCTCCTCGATCGTGGCGCGCTGCTCCGCGCCCAGCTCCTTGGCGACCTCGGGCGGCGGCGGGTACGGATCGGTGTACAGCACCCGCATCCCGAAGCCGTGGTGCGCCCGCCTCGCCACCGCCCGGGCGATCCGCCCCATCCCGATCAGGCCCAGCGTCTTGCCCGAGACCATGCGGCCGAGCATGTGGGTGGGCCGCCAGCCGGTCCAGTGCCCCGCGCGCAGGTGCCGCTCCCCTTCGCCGCCCCGGCGCGCCACCATGAGCAGGAGCGTCATCGCGAGGTCGGCCGTCGCGTCGGTGAGCACGTCGGGCGTGTTCGACACCGCGATCCCGCGGCCCTTGGCCGCCGCGACGTCGATGTTGTTGAAGCCCACGCCGAAGTTCGCGATCATCTTGGTGCGGAGCGGCTCCACCCCCAGCACCTCGGCCGTGATCTTGTCGGTCACGGTCGGGAGCAGAGCGTCAGCCGTCCGGAGCGCGTCCTGCAGCTCGGCCGTCGTAAGCGGGCGATCCTCCCGGTTGAGCCGGGCGTCGAAGTCCTTCGCCACCGCTTCCTCCACCGCCGCCGGCAGGCGGCGGGTGACGACGACCACCGGCCGGCTCACGTGGCCACCGCCACGCGCTTGGGCTTCGAGCCCAGCACCTTGGCCGCCGTCGAGCCGAGTTCCGCCGGGCTCGAGGCCACCGTGATCCCGGCCTCGCGCATGATCTCCACCTTCTCCGCGGCGCTCTCGCCGAACGCCCGGATGATCGCGCCCGCGTGGCCCATCCGCCGGCCCTTCGGCGCCGAGAGCCCGGCGACGTAGCCGATCACCGGCTTCCGCATGTTCTCGCGGAAGAAGCGGGCGGCTTCCGCCTCCTGCGGGCCGCCGATCTCGCCGATCATCATCACGGCCTCGGTGTCGGGGTCCTCCTCGAACAGCTTGAGGACGTCGACGAACGAACTGCCGTTGACCGGGTCGCCGCCGATGCCCACACTGGTGGAGACGCCGATCCCGAGCGCCTTCATCTGGGACGCGGCCTCGTAGCCCAGCGTGCCGGAGCGGGTCACGAGCCCTACCTTGCCGCGGGCGTAGATGTGCCCCGGCATGATGCCCAGCATCGCCTTGCCCGGGCTGATGACGCCCGCGCAGTTGGGGCCGACCAGCATCGTCCGCCGGTCCCTCGCGTACCGGAACAGGTACCGTTTGACCATCATCATGTCCTGCGCCGGGATGCCGTCGGTGATCGCCACCACGAGGCGGATCCCCGCATCGGCCGCTTCCATGATCGAGTCGGCGCAGAAGGCTGCCGGCACGAAGACGAGGCTCGCCTCCGCCCCCGCCGTCTTGACGGCCTCCTTGACCGTGTTGAACACGGGCCGGTCGAGGTGCCGCGTCCCGCCCTTCCCCGGCGTGACGCCGCCGACCAGGTTCGTGCCGTAGGCGACCATCTCCTTCCCGTGGAAGGTGCCCTTGTCGCCGGTGAACCCCTGGATGATGACCCGGGTCTTCTCGTCTACGAGGATGCTCATGCGTTCCCGCTCCCGGCCTTGGCGCCCGAGGCCTTGAGGGCGGCCACGACCTTCTGGGCCGCCTCGGTGAGAGTGTCCGCGGTGACCATCGGGAGGCCGCTCTCGTTGAGGATGCTGCGCCCTTCCTCGACGTTGGTGCCGGCGAGGCGCACGACCAGCGGCACCGACGGCTTGAGCTCGCGGACCGCCTGGACCACGCCCTGCGCCACCCAGTCGCACCGGTTGATGCCGGCGAAGATGTTCACCAGGATCGCCCGGACCTTGGGGTCGGCCAGCACCAGCCGGAACGCGTTGGTCACCTTCTCCGGCGAGGCCCCGCCCCCCACGTCGAGGAAGTTGGCGGGCGAGCTGCCGGCGTGCTGGATCAGGTCCATCGTCGCCATGGCGAGGCCGGCCCCGTTCACGATGCACCCGATCTCGCCGTCGAGGGCGACGTAGTTGATCCCGTACTCCGCGGCCTGCGATTCCCGGGGGTCCTCCTCGGCGTAGTCGCGGAGCTCGCTGACCTCCGGCCGGCGGAAGAGCGCGTTGTCGTCGAACGTCATCTTCGCGTCGAGCGCGAGCAGCGTGCCGTCCTTGGTGAGCACCAGCGGGTTGATCTCGACCATGGTGGCGTCGAGGTCGCGGAAGGCGCGGTAGCAGCCGAGCAGCGTCGTGGCGCAGCGGTTCACCTGGGCCGCATCGAGGCCCAGGGCGAACGCGATCTCACGCGCCTGGAAGGGGGTCATCCCGACCGCCGGCTCCACCACCGCGCGGATGATGGTGTCGGGCGAGTCCTTGGCGATCTCCTCGATCTCCATGCCCCCCTGCGGCGCCGCGACCACCATGATCCGCTCGCTCTTCCGGTCGAGCACGAAGCCCACGTAGATCTCCCGCTCGATCGGGACCGCGGCTTCGACGTAGAGGCGGTGGACCACCCGTCCTTCCGGCCCGGTCTGGTGGGTGACGAGCCGCCGGCCGAGCAGCCCCTTGGCCGCCTGACGGACCTCGTCCTCGCTGGTGCAGACCTTGATGCCGCCCGCCTTCCCGCGCGCGCCGGAATGGATCTGGGCCTTCACCGCCCAGCGGGCCCCGCCGATCTCCGACGCCCGGTACACCGCCTGCTCCGGGCTGTAGGCCACGCCCCCGCGGGGGATGGCGACGCCGAAGCCGGCGAGGAGCTCTTTGGCCTGGTACTCGTGAATGTCCAAGGGATTGTCTCCGGGTGAGCCGTCAGCCCACGGCCAACGGCTTCTTCTTGCCGATCTCGTCCGCCATCCGCACGATATTCTCCGCCATCCGCGCCGAGGCCGCGTCGATCATCCGGCCGTCCAGCTGCGCCGCGCCCCGGCCCTCGCGCGCCGCGGCATCTAGCGCGTCGAGGATCCGGCGCGCCCGGCTCACCTCGGCCTCGGGCGGCGTGAATACCTCGTTCGCCAGCGCGACCTGCGAAGGGTGGATCGCCCACTTCCCTTCGATCCCGAGCGCCGCACCCCGGCGTGCGGCGAGGCGGAACCCGTCGGGGTCCTTGAAGTCGCCGAACGGACCGTCGACCGCCCGGAGGCCGTAGGCGCGGCAGGCCACGGTCATCCGGCTCAGCGCGAAGTGCCACTGGTCGCCGGGATAGTCCGGGTTGAGCCCGCCGATGTTCACCGTGCGCGCGCGGTTGCTGGCCGCGTAGTCCGCCACCCCGAAGTGGAGCACCTCGAGCCGTCCCCGGCCGGCCGCGATGGCCTCGACGTTCGCCATGCCGAGGGCCGTCTCGATCAACACCTCGATGCCGATGCGCTGCGGGATTCCCTTGGCCGCTTCGATCTGGGTGAGGAGCGCGTCCACCAGGTAGACGTCGCCCGGCACCCCGACCTTGGGGATCAGCACCGTGTCGAGTCGGTGCCCCGCCTGCTCCACGACGTCCACCACGTCGCGGTACATGTAGTGGGTATCGATCCCGTTGATCCGGACCGAGACGGTCTTCCCGTGCCCGCGCCAGTCGAGGTCGAGCAGCGCCTGGATGACGTTGTGCCGCGCCTGCTCCTTGTCGCCCGGGGCGACGGCGTCCTCGAGATCGAGGAAGACCACGTCCGCCTCGCTCTCCAGCGCCTTCCGGAACATCCCGGGGCTCGACCCCGGCACCGCCAGCGTACTGCGCTGGAGGCGCGGGGTCGCGGGCTCGTAGCGGGTGTGGCTCATCGCGCAGCCGCGACGGGCGGCCGGGCGGCCGGCGCCGCGGGCTGCGCGTCGGGCGCGCGGGGCGGCAGGTCGCGCTTCTCGAGCGGCTTGGCCGTGCTGCGCCAGTACTCCTCGGCGGCCCCCACCCCCGAGCCCGGCGTCACCTTGATGCCCACGTCCCGCATGGCCATCTCGGCTCCGGCGATCGCGCCCAGCAGCATCAGCTCGTTGAGATCGCCCAGATGGCCGATGCGGAACAGCTTCCCGGCCATGCGCGCGAGGCCGGCGCCCAACGCGAGGTCGTACCGCCGGTAGGCGATGTCGATCACCTCGGCGCCGTTGAACCCCGGCGGCACCAGGATGGCGCTCACCGTGTCCGAGTACCACTTCGGCTCCTTGGCGCAGAGCGAGAGTCCCCACGCCTTCACCGCCGCGCGGGTGCCCTCCGCCAGGCGGTGGTGCCGGGCGACGACGTTCTCGAGCCCCTCCTCGAGCAGCATCGCCAGCGACTCGCGCAGCCCGTACAGCATGGGAAGCGAGGGCGTGTAGGGGAAGTAGCCGGTGGCGTTGGCCTTGATCATGTCGCCGAAGTCGAAGAACACCCGGGCCAGCTTCGCCTTGTCGTAGCAGGCGAGCGCCTTCTTGCTGGCGCACACGATGCCGAGGCCCGCCGGCAGCATGAACCCCTTCTGCGAGCCGGTGACGGCCAGGTCCACGCCCCATTCGTCCATCCGGAAGTCGAGGCTCGCGATCGAGCTCACGCCGTCGACCATGAGCAGGGCGGGATGCTTGGCGTCGTCCAGGGCCCGGCGCACGCCCGCGACGTCGCTGGTGACGCCCGTGGCGGTCTCGTTGTGGGTAAAGAGGACGGCCTTGATCTCGTGCGCCTTGTCGGCCGCAAGCGCCTCGTGATAGCGCTCGACCGGCGCGCCCTCGCCCCACTCGGTCTCGAGCACGTCCACCTTGAGCCCGAGCCGCTGGGCCATGTCGATCCAGAGGTGGCTGAACTGGCCGAAACGGGCCGCCAGGACCCGGTCGCCGGGCGACAGAGTGTTGCAGAGGGAGGCCTCCCACGCACCGGTGCCGCTGGCGGGGAAGAGGAACGCCTGCCCGGTCTCGGTCTTGAAGACCTTCCGGATATCGCGGAAGAGCGGCCCGGCGAGGCCCGGGAACGTCGAAGAGCGATGATCCTCCATGGCGACGTGCATCGCGCGGAGGATGCGGTCCGGGGTGTTGGTCGGCCCCGGAACGAAGAGAAAATTACGGCCGGGCATCGCGGAACCTCTCGACTAAAGGAAAAGAAAACCGTGCGGGAGCGGGGGTGCTCTCGCCCGACGCGGCGCGCGTTTGAACTTGCTGCGTCGTGTATATTGTACCAGCGCCGCCCATTACACCAGCCTTCGTCCCCGGCACGATGACCCCACCCCCTGTGGCGGGAGCGCCCCGTCGCGCGCTCCTCGAAGACCTCTACGCCGCCGCCGTGGCCGCCGCGGCGCCGGGGCCTGCGGTCGAGCACGCGCTCGCGACGCTGGACGACTCCCGGGGCCGGCCGGTCTGGCTCTTCGCCCTCGGGAAGGCCGCCTATCCTATGGCCCAGGCGGCCGTGGCGTCGCTCGCGGCGCGGGGCCAGGCGCCCGCGGGCGGCATCATCGTGCCGCCGGCGGGCGGCCCGCCCCCGCACCCGGCGCTCGCCCTGGTGGTCGGCGATCACCCCGAGCCGGGCCCCGGCTCACTCGCCGCCGCGGAAGCTCTGGGACGAACCGCGGCCCGGGTCGGCCCGGACGACGAAGCCTGGGTACTTCTCTCGGGCGGCGCCACCAGTCTGCTCGGCGCGCCGGTGCAAGGGGTCGCTCCATCCCACCTGACCGCGCTCTACGCTCTGCTGCTCGGCTCCGGCCTCGACATCACCGCGATGAACCGCATCCGGAAGCGCTTCTCCCGCTGGGGCGGCGGCCGGCTCGCCGCCGCCCTCGCCCCAGCCCGGGTCCGCGTCCTCATCGTGTCCGACGTGATCGGTGACGATCTCGCGTCCATTGCGTCGGGGCCGTGCGTCCCGGATCCGGCTTCGGCCGCCGACGTGCGCGCGGCCCTGGAGTCCCGCGACCTCTGGAGCCGGATCCCCGCGCCGCTCCGCGATCTGGTCACCGCCGTCGAGCGCGGCCGGGCTCCAGAGACGCCGAAGCCGGGCGACTCCGCCTTCCAGCGGGTGGAGACCCGGCTCGTCGCCAGCAACCGGCTTGCCCTCGAGGCCGCCGCCACCCGCGCCGCCGCGCTGGGCCTGGCGCCGCGGCTCATGGAGCCCGTCCTGTCCGGCGAGGCAGCGGACGCCGGCCGCCGGATCGCCGATACCGTCCTAAGCTACTGCCAGCGTTCCGGTTCGCAACCGAGCGCGGCGGCTCCCTGCCTCATCTGGGGCGGCGAGACGACCGTCACCCTCGGCCCCGTGCCGGCCGGCCTCGGCGGACGCTCGCAGGAGCTGGCGCTCGCCGCGGCGGAGCGGCTCGCGGCCGCCCCCGCGGGGTCGGCGCCGACCCTCCTCGCGGCCGGAACCGACGGACGGGACGGGCCCACCGACGCAGCGGGCGCGGTGGTTGACTCCTCGACCTGGGACGCGATCCGGCGCGCGGGACGCGATCCGGTCCGCGACCTGGCGGCCCACGACGCCTACCCGGCGCTGGACTCGGCCGGCGCATTACTCCGGCCGGGACTCACCGGAACGAATGTGATGGATGTGGTATTCGGAATTGCGTGAGGCCGGCGACCTGGAGGTGTCGCCGCAGCTTAAGGGTGCCCGTCGGCCGGCGGCCGGTAGTCCTCCCCCAGGAGCACCGTCACGTCTACCCGCCGGAGCGTGTCGGCCTGAACGCTCACGAGGCCTCGCCCGAGGGCGCGGGCGACACGCTCGGCCGCGGACCGATCGCCCCGCCGGGCGATCACCTGGGTGGAATCCGACCGGCCCTTTCCTTCCGCGTTCCCGAAGAGAACCACGTCCAATCCCTGGCGGCGCAGGACTCGGGTCGCGGCCCGCGCGAGGCTGGGGCGCTGGGTGGCGTTGAGGACTTCCACCAGCACCCGCCGCCCGGGCGACGGAATGGGATAGGCGTGCTCGATGGCGAGCGCCGGCGCGGGCCGGCGCCGGACCGCTACCGCCGCGGTCGTGGCCGCGACGACGGCCACCGCGCTCAGCGCGGCGGCGAGGAGGCGGCGAGGGAGTTCCAAAACCGGTAGCTGGGTTCGAGCAGGGGCCAGCCGGAGGCCACGGTGTGGATCAGCCGGCGTCGCGTCACCTCGCGGAGCACGCCGCGGGCATCGTCGGGAAAGCGCCGGGCCAGGTCCGCGCGCGCCTCGCGATCGAACGCCCGGCCCGGCTCGAGGAAATCGGCCGCGTAGAGCACGCGGCCCACCATGTCCCATTCCGCGAGGCCGACGGAGTGATACCGGACCGCGTCGAGCACGCCCCGGTCCACCTCGCCGTCCGCCTTGGCCCGCGCCGCCGCCGCGGGCCCGTGCCTGAGCTCGCGCGGGCCCGGCGTGGACGGCGCCCAGCGGTCGAGCTCCTCGTCCGGCGCATCGCGCAGTGCGTCGTGCAGCCACACGGCACGGAGCCAGCGGTGCCGCTCGCTGTCGGGGACGCCCATCGCCTCGGCCCACGCGGCGGCGAGCTCCGCCACCCGCTGTACGTGGGCGAGCCGCTCCGGCGTAAGAACGGCCCACGTGGGCAACGTGGGCCGGAGACCGGGAGGGGTGAGGCGAACGGAGGACATCGGGCCGCGGGGCTGCTCAGCTCTCGGCGCGGAGCGGCGTCCGCGCGAGGCGGTTGCGCTCGTCTACGAAGACGACCCTGGGCGTGTGTCGCGCGGCCTCCTGCTCGGTGAATACGCCGTAGGAGATCAGGATCACGACGTCGCCCGGATGGCCCAACCGCGCGGCGGCGCCGTTCAGCTGCATGATGCCGGAACCGCGGGGACCGGGGATCACGTAGGTCGTGAACCGCGACCCGGTGTTCACGTTGACCACCTGGATCTCCTCGTAGGTCACGAGGTCGGCGGCCTCGAGGAGCTCCTCGTCCACGGTGAGCGAGCCCTCATAATGGAGATCGGCGCCGGTGATGGTCGCCCGGTGGATCTTGGATTTCATCAGATGCCGCTGCATGCCGTTCCCTACCCGAGAATGACGTTGTCGATCAGCCGGGTACCGCCCACGCGGGCCGCGATGGCGATGATCGTGCCCGCAGCCGCGCTCTCGACCGGACGCAGCCGCTCCGGCTCGACGACGGCAATATACTCGGCGCGCACGCCCGGAGCAGCGCCGAGACTCGCCCGGACGACGCCCTCCAGCGCGGCCGCCGAGCGCTCGCCGCTCCGCCACGCGGCCTCGGCGGAGCGGAGCCCGCGGCTCAGCGACAGCGCGTCCGCCCGCTCCGCGGGGCTCAGATAGACATTGCGGCTGCTCAGGGCGAGGCCGTCCGCGTCTCGCACGGTGGGCACCGCGGCCAGCGCAACCGGCCAGTCGAGGTCCTGCAGCATCCGCCGCACCAGCGTCAGCTGCTGGATGTCCTTCTGGCCGAAGCACGCCACCTCGGGCTCGACGAGGTGGAAGAGTTTGGCTACGACAGTCAGCACGCCGGTGAAGTGCCCCGGCCGGGCGGCGCCCTCCCATCGCTCCGCCGTCTCGCCCGCGGCCACCCGGATCTCCATGCCCGGGGGATACATCTCGTCTACCGAGGGCACGAAGAGCGCGTCGACGCCGCGGGCCTCGCTCAGGCTCCGGTCGCGGGGCAGGTCCCGGGGATAGCGATCGAGGTCCTCGCGGGGGCCGAACTGGAGCGGATTGACGAAGATGCTCAGGACGACGTCGTCCGCGCGGCGGCGCGCCTCGTCCACCAGCGCGAGGTGCCCCTCGTGCAGGTGGCCCATCGTGGGCACGAGCGCGACGCGCCGGCCGGCGGCGCGCTGGGCCGCGCGCCACGCCCGCAGCCGCGCGATCGAGGAGATCTCCTGCATCCGAGCCGCGGCCTACTCGAAGCTGTGGTCGGCGTCCGGATAGCGGCCCTGCCGGACTTCGTCGGCGTAGGCGCGGACGGCTCCGCGCACCTCCCCCGCGAGCTTGGCGAACCGCTTCAGGAACTTGGGGCTGAAGCTCTCGTTCAGGCCGAGCATGTCGTGCAGGACCAGCACCTGGCCGTCGCAGCCCGCGCCCGCCCCGATCCCCACCGTGGGGACGGCGAGCATCTTCGTGATGCGGGCCGCCAGCCCGGCCGGCACCAGCTCGAGCAGCACGCCGAAGGCGCCCGCGTCCTCCAGCCCGCGCGCGTCCTCGAGCATCCGCTCCGCGGCGGACGCCTCCCGGCCCTGCACCCGGTAGCCGCCCAGGGCGTGCACCGACTGCGGCGTGAGCCCCAGATGGGCCATCACCGGGATGCCCCGCTCCACCAGCGCCCGGACGGTCGGCACCATCGGCCGCCCGCCCTCGAGCTTCACGCCCTGCGCGCCGGTCTCCATCAGCACCAGCCCGGCGTTCCGGATGGCCTCTTCGACCGACACCTGGTACGAGAGGAACGGCAGGTCCACCAACAGGAGCGCGTCGGGCGCGCCGCGGCGGACCGCGCGCCCGTGGTAGATCAGTTGCTCGACGGTCGCGCCCAGGGTGGTGTCCCGGCCGGCGACCACCTGGTTCACCGAGTCGCCCACCAGCAGGACGTCCACCTCCGTCCCGATGAGCCGGGCGAAGGTCGCATCGTAGCAGGTGAGCATCACGATCTTCCGGCCCGCCGCCTTCATGGCGGTGAGATCGAGCGGGGTGCGGGGACGGGCGTCGGCGTTCATGCGCGCGCGAGCTCCGAGAGCTCCCGCTGCCAGAACTCGCGCCGGGGAAGCTCGGGGTGAGGGATGACGAGGTCCGGATCGCGGACCTGGCGGTCGCCGTAGGCGACGATGTCGAGATCGAGCGTGCGCGGCCCCCAGCGGGTGGTCCGCACCCGGCCGCATGCGCGCTCGATGGCCTGCAGCGCGGCCAACAGGGCATGCGGCTCGAGCTCGGTGTCGAGCAGCACCATCTGGTTCAGATAGGGCGGCTGGGCCATGCCGCCGAGCGGTGCGGTCTCCTCGACGGCGGAGGCCGCGACCAGCCGCGTCGCCGGCAGCCGCCCCAGCGCGTCACGCGCGGCGGCCAGGTGCCCCGCGCGGTCACCGACGTTGCTCCCAAGCGCCACGAACACCCGCTCCGCGCCGGCCACGGTCACGCGCCCACCGCGAAGTGCCGCGCGATCCGCTGGAGATGGAGCGCCACCGCTTCCAGCTCCCGGATGGCTGCCTCGAGGTCGGCCTGGCCCCGCGCCGCTTCGCCCGCCTGGTCGGCGAGCGTGTCGGTCTGCACCCGGGTGCGCGCGGAGACGGCCGCCACCTGCTCGATCCGGCCGGTCAGCTGGTCGAAGGCCGACTGCTGCGCCGCGGCGGCGTCCGCGATCTGGCGGGCGCGCTCGCCGGCCTCCAGCGTCGCCTGGTGGATGCCCTCCAGCGCCTCGCCGGCGGCGGCGCTCAGCTCCTCGACGTCCGCCACCGTCTCCTGGCCCCGCGTCATCTGCGCGGCCACGCTCGTCACCTGCGTCGCGATCTCCGCCACCAGGCTCGAGCTCTCCCGCGTCACGTCGAGCGCCTGGACCGCGAGCGCGCGCACCTCGTCCGCCACCACCGCGAAGCCGCGGCCCTCCCGCCCGGCCCGCGCCGCCTCGATCGCCGCGTTGAGCGCGATCAGGTTGGTGAGGTCCGCGATCTCCCGGATGGTTCCCAGGAACCCCGTGATGCGCCGGGTCACCGCGCCCAGCGCGGCGACCTGGGCCGAGCTCTCGCCCACGAACCGCTTGAGCTCCACCAGCCGCCCGACCGCCCCCGCGATGACGGCGCGGCTCTCGTCCGCGACCACCGAGGCGCGCCGGCTCGCCTCGGCTGACTGGCGCCCCTCCGCCGCCATGTCGCGGGACAGCCGCGCCAGCGCCGTCGTGGCCTCCAGACCCTGGGCCGCGGCCGCACTTTGCTCCACCATGCCGTCCCGCATCGCGAGCGAGGCGTCGGCCAGGGCGGCGGCCGTGGT
>DASWAI010000146.1:0-8268 GCA_036391215.1 Gemmatimonadales bacterium | reverse complement strand
CCAGGAGATCGAAGGAGGGCGGGCGCTCGGGGTCGACGGCCACCAGGAGCAGCAGCTCGTCCAGATTGAAGTGGACGCTGGGCACCAGGTAGGCACCCCGGAACGCGTCGCCCCAGCACCGCTGGAGCGTGTCAGCGAGCTCCCGCGCCGCGGTGAGGACAGTCTCTCCGCCGGGCACCTCGCCAAACGGGGCGTCCACCCTGACCTGCTGGCCATCCGTGGCGCCGGTGGGAAGGCTCCGTGCGTCGCCGTAGAAGCGGTCGAGGTGGGTCAGAAGGAATGCGGTCGTATCGGCTACGATGGCCTGGTCCGCCCTCCGGAAACCGCGCCGCCGGTGCTCCTGCAGCCGCGCCACCAGCGCCTGACCCGAGGGGTCGAGCCCTGCCTTGCCTGCCTTGAGGGCCGCGGCCCGGTCGAACGTGAGACGCTGCCGGGCCAGGCCGTCGATGGCCTTGAGCACCTCGCTCACCGCCTTGTAGCAGATGCTGTTCCGGACGATCGGCTCGCGGCTGTTCTTACGCGGCCCGAGCAGGCGCCACACGAGGAGCATCCACCAGACCTTGATCTCCGCGATCAGCCCGGGCTCGAGCGCGGACGGCTCGGGAAGGGGCAGCTCGCCGACGTAGTCCCGGCCGTACAGCAGCTTCCAGGTGGCCTTGCCCTCGGCGAACCGGAACCGGAAGTGGTCGTCCATCGCGATCTGGCGCCGCAGCCACGTCTCGTCGAGGATCTGCATGTGGACGTCGAGCAGCCGGGTCCGCCGCGCCAGACGGCCGTAGGCAGCGACCAGCTCCGCCCGCTCCCGCTGGGTCAGGCCGTCGTGGATCACCAGGAAGTCGATGTCGCTCACGAGCGGCACGACCTCGCCCTTGGCGCTGCCGCGGGTGAGATAGACGGCGCGGATCGCGGGGTACGAGCGGAAGAGGCGCAGCGCCAGCAGCGTGACCAGGCGGTACACGCCTTGATAGGCCTGAAGGAGCGGCGGCACCGACGTGGCGAGCACGAGCCGGCGCAGGAGGCGGTGCGCCGGGGCGCTAGCGGATGCGGTCATGGGTCACGCGGTCGTAGACCGCTTCGACGAGGGTGGCGCTGTGGTCCCAGCTGTAGTGCCGCATGACGTGGCGCCGGGCGTTCGCGCCGAGCTCGGCGGCCAGGCGCGGCCGCTCCAGGAGGTGCAGCACCCCCTCGCCGAATGCCTGGGCGTCCTCGTCCGGCACGAGCCATCCGGTCCGCCCGTGCTCCAGCACCCGCCCGGAGCCCGCGAAGGAGACGATCGGCTTCCCCGCGGCCATGTAGTTGAGCAGCTTCTGCGGCACGCCCCCGCACGCGGTGCGCGGGTTCAACGCGACGTCCGCGCCGGCCAGCTGCGCGGGGAGGTGGCGGAAGTCGGACGGCACCGTCCGGATGAGGTCGCGCACGCCCAGCTCGGCGGCGAGCGAGTCGTACTCCTCCAGGGACGCGCTCCCGACCACGACCAGGCGGGCGTCCCGCCTCCCGTCCACGACAGTGCGGAACGATCGCACGAGCAAATCGATCCGCTGATAGGGCGCGAGATTGCCCGTGAAGACGAGCTCCGGCGCGTGAGCCTGCGGGCGCGCAGCCCGCGGGGTCGCGCGAAAGGCGTCGAGCTCCACGCCGCTCGGCACCACGGTCACCCGGTCGGCCGGCATGAGTCCGGGAGCCACGAGCAGGTCGCGGATGGTGTCGCTGACGGCGACCACGTGGTCCGAGCGCGGGGGCAGGGAGCGGTCAATAGCCCGGCCGAGTGCGCGCTTGGCCCGGCCGGGAAGGGCGAGGCCGTAGTAGGGCAGCTCCGTTTCGAGCAGCGTGTGGGCGTCGTAGACGATCGGAATCGGCCGGCGCCCGCGGGCGCACCGGGCCACCAGCAGCCCCTCGTAGTGATGGGCGTGGATCACGTCGAAGCGCTGCGTGGCCAGCAGGCGATGGAGCGTGCCGGCGAGCAGCGGGTCCATGAGGAGCAGCTTGCCCAGCGTCGGTCCGGGCGCGAGCTGGCGGTACCACGGCACGGGGCGGATGCGGTGGACGGTGAAGGGCAGGGCCTCGTCCTGCTGCCCGAGGTGGTAGGTGACGACGTGAACCTCGTGGCCGCGGGCGGTCAGCGCCTCCGCCATGCGCCGCACCCGCACCGGCGTCCCCCGCGGACACGGAAACGGACAGGCGGCGACCATCGCGATGCGGTAGCGCCGGCTCATGCGGCCCTCCGCGCCGCGGCGAGCGTCGCCGCGTACTGCGCCACCAACCGGGCGTTGGCCTCGCGATCGGGGCCGAGCCGCAGCTCGTAGACCGCGCTCCGGCGCGCGAGGCGGGCGGACGCCACGAAGCGGGACCAGAGAATCGGGACCTGCCGCCGGATGTCGCCCAGGTCCAGCCGCAGCAGATACTCCAGCAGCTGCGGCATGCCGCTCCCGGCGACGCACGGACCGAGCAGGGCGGCGAGCCCCGCCAGCCGGGAGAGCGGCACGATGCCGGCCTGCCCGGGGCCGACCCGGCGGCCCACGAACACGATGCCGGGCTCCACCGGCGGAGCGATCAGCCGCGCGAAGTACCGCGTGTCGATCAGCACCTTGGCCTCCCGCCGGGACCTCCGGAACGCCTGGAGAAAGCGGGCCGGAATGTCGAGGCGGGTGCCCTCGACCACGCCCATGCGGACGGGAAAGGCGTGGAGCCGGCCGCTCCGGGAGAGGAGGGGCACCTCCTCCGACAGGAGCGCGAAGCCGGGCAGCGCGAGTAGCGACAGCGCCAGCGTGGTCTTGCCTCCGCCCGACGGAAGCAGGCAGACCACCGCATGCCCCTGGTGCGCCACGCCCATCGCGTGGATGCGGTGGAGCCCCCGCCGGTCGAGCTCCTCGCCGACGCGAGTCATGACCAGCAGGTAGCACTTCTCCCGCAGCAGGTCGCGGTCGAGGCTGTGGATCTCGGCGCGGCGCGCACGCATGTCGTAGATCACCAGGGCCTCGCCGCGCGAGTCGTAGACCCGGACGTCGCCGTCCCGGTAGACCGCGGCGTCCTTGGTGCGCACCAGCGGCCGCTTCCGCGGGATCCGGTTCGCGGGCGGGCGGCCGAGGACGAGACGGATCTCGATGGCCGCCGGGACACCCGGCGCCGGCCCGGGGCCGAGGAAGAGCCCGAAGTCGTGCTCGACCAGCCCGAGCGTCTCGCCGTCGTCGGAGGTCACCGTGGCGGGGATGCCGTGGAAGGCGAAGTCGAGCCGTCCGGACGCCGTGCTCATGCGGCCGCCTCGGCGGGCTCGGTCGCGCGGAGCGGCTGCTGCAGCCAGCGGGCATTGCTCTGCAGCAGGAGCGCGGTGAGGAGGAGCTCGGAGCCTACCGTGGTCCACGCCGCGCCGAGGGGCCCCCACCGTGGAATCGCGATCAGGTTCGCGCCGATGTTCGCGGCCACGCATACGGCGAGCAGGCGGGCCACCTCCCGCTCGCGGCGCAGGGCCATCGAGACCATCAGGGCGATCGTGCCGACGTAGAGGAGGGGCGTGGACAGGGCGAGGACGCGCAGGAGGGGCGCTGCGTCCGCGTACCTGGAGCCGAATGCGAGCTGCACGCCCATCCCCGCGCCGATCGCGAGCAGCGCGCCCACGCCCGCTCCGAGCCACCCGCTGTTCGCCAGCGTGCGCGCGGAGTAGGCCCGGAGCCGCTCCAGATCGCCGCCCGCCCCGAGCGCCGCGAGGACGGGGAAGAGCACGGTCGTGAGGGGGCGTACCAGGAAACGGGAGGCGTCCAGCAGCTTCGAGGCCGCCTGGTAGCGCGCCACGTCGCTGTAGGACCCGAGGAACCCGAGCATCACCGTGTCCACCTTCGCGTGCACCATGCCCAGGATCGCGACCGCGAACAGGGGGAGCGACTCGACCGTCAGCGCCTTCGCGCGGGCCCGCGTCCAGCGGAGCCGCACGGGGCCCAGGCGCCGCCGCACGATGGCGTACCCGACGCCCACCAGCACGGCGTTCGCCAGCACGTGGGCGACGAGCACCGCCCGGAACCCCAGGTCCGCCCGGATCGCGAGAAGGATCAGGGCGATCAGCGCCAGGCGGCAGCAGAAGCCGGCGAGCGCGTTGTGGAGGAGCCGCTGGATGCCCACGAAGAGCGAGCCGAAGCTCAGGTACAGCTCCTCCAGCCCGACGTACACCGAGGTGAGCACCATGACCGGCAACAGCTCGGGCCGGGTGACCCACGTGAATGCGTTGATGAGGACGAAATAGATCGCGAAGAGCGGAAGGCGGAACGACACGACTTCGGAGACGGCGTCGAGGGCGCGGGCCGGATCGCTCGCCGCCGCGCGCACGAGCGCGCGGTGCGTGCCCAGCTCGGTGAAGAGCACGGCGGTGCCCGCCAGCGTGGCCGCGAAGAAGAACTGGCCCATCTCCGGCTTGGCCAGGTACCGGGTCAGCAGGGCGAGCGTGATGTATCCGGTCAGCTTGTAGAACAGCTGGGAGCCCAGCGCCACGCCCATGTTGCCCGCCAGCCGCTGGGAGGACGCACCGCTGCGGACGAGCGGCCGCGCCAGGCGCCAGTAGGCGCCGCTCAAGCGGTCGAACGCCCGCTTGGCGACCCGCTCCGGCCCCCGGGGCGTGAGCTCTGGCCGGAACGGCAGCGGGCCGCCGGCCAGCAGCCGGCGATCCGGGATCCGCCGGCTCTCCTGAATGGCGCGGCGCTGCTCCAGCACGTCGGGCAGGTGCCGGAGCATCCAGCCCGCCGCCCGGCACCATTCCCCGAGCCATCCCTTCGCCGCGGCCACCGCCAGCTGCGCCAGCTCGTAGACCAGGAGCAGGGGCGCGAGCAGGGCCAGCGTCCGCCACTCGAAGTACTTGAGCAGCACCAGCCAGCGGTTGCGGATGAGGCAGTAGACCCGAAACGGGTGGTACCGGCCGCCCGGGCGCATCGAGAGACCCGGAGTGCCGTCGAGGTGCAGGCACTTGGCGGCGGAGACCGCGAGGATCCGGTTACCCCGGAGCCGGGCGTGCACGCCGAAGTCGTGGTCCTCGTAGTTGAAGAGAAAGGCCTCGTCGAATGGCCGGGGCATGCCCAGGCGCCGCCGGTCCACCGCGAAGCAGCCCGCGCCCAGCGACCCGATCTCGCGGGTGGCCGGCGGGACCTCGGCGTCCGGCCGGCCGGCGTGGTGGAGCGCCATCCCGCCGAGGAAGTGGCAATCCGCGCCGTCGAACTGCACCGTGTCGGGGTGGCGGCCGTCGAGGATCCGCGGAACCGCGATCGCCGCGGCCGGGTCCGCGTCGAGCGCGGCGGACAAGCGCGCGGCCGCTCCCTCGGCGAGCACCATGTCGTTGTCGAGGAACAGAATCCGGTCGGACGCCGCCGCGGCAAAGCCGGCGTTGCGTGCGGCAGCCGGCCCGTCGTTGCGCCTGCGGCGGACCACGCGGACCCGGGGGTGGAGATCGCGCGCGAGCCGGAGGCTGGCGTCGTCGGAGGCGTTGTCGACCAGGAGGATCTCGTCGACCGCGTCACCCTGCGCCAACACGGCGGCCAGCGAGCGCTCGAGGTAGCGCTCGCCGTTGAAGTTGATCACGCAGGCGGTGAGTGTCGTAGTCAGGGCCGCCTCTCCGTCCGGGGAGTCGGAAGCACCATGGGATTCAGGGGTTGCAACGATGGCCCAAGGGCAAGAACCGCTCCCCACCAGTCAGCTGATCGCGGAAACAAGATGAGGTCTAGCTAGTTAAGAGATTTATTCGTAGTAGCTTGCGGATTTCTCTAGAGGTGGCATCGAGGGGTCGGCTCGGGGCGGTGACGGCGGAGCGGCTCCGGAGATCCACGCCTCCTCCCGGGCTGCGTGCGTAGCGCTTCCGCCACGATTCTGGCCCGGGTGCGCGACGCCCGGCGGGGGGCGGGCCTGGCCCGGCACCGGTCCGGCCGGGTGTGGAACTTGCCCCCGGTGCGCGGGAGGTCCCCCCTTGGAGAGTGAGCCGATGAACTCGACGCGAGCCGCGCCGCAGCCGGACCTCGCCCGGCGCGACCGCCGCGTAGCCCGGATCACGGGAGCTACGTTGCTCGCCTTTGCGGCGGCCGCGTTGCTCCTGTTCGGCGTGATCGGCTTCGGGCGCACCACTCCCCGGTTCGGCGAATTCACCGCCGTGTACACGGGGGGCCGCGTGTGGCTGGCCGGCGGGAATCCCTACGATGCGGACCAGTACGCGCCTGCCATCCGGAGCTTCGGCGTTACCTCGCAACCCACCCCGGTGTTCGCTTACTCGCCCGCGGCCGCACCGTTCGCCGTCGCCGTCGCCACCCTGCCGCTTCCCGCTGCCCGAGTGATCCTCCTGCTGGCGAACCTGCTGGCCGTGGCGGCGCTGGCCTGGCTGATGGCCCGCTTTCCCTGGGACGCCGCCCCGCGCACCGGCCCGGCCTCGGCACTGGCGCCGTGGCTGCTGGCGAGCCTGATGGTGGGCAATCCGTTCACGATGAAGGGGATCTACCTGGGCCAGAATACGCTGCTGGTGGCGGCGGCGCTCACGGGCGCCTGGTATCTCTCCCGGCGGGGCGCGTGGCTGGCAGGGGGCGTGCTGCTCGGCGTCTGCAGCGTCAAGCCGCAGGTCGCCGTACTCCCGGCTCTCTGGTTTGCGCTCGAGGGGCGCTGGAAGCAGCTGGGGACGGCTGCCGCGGTGGCGCTGCTTTCGGCCGCGTATCCCCTCTCGGTCGCGGGCATCGGGCCGACGCTGGGAGGCTGGCGGAACGCCCTGGCCGTCTACGCAACCCTGCCGCCCAACCTGTTGGGCGACGCCGGAGTCGTGGGCCTCCCGAGCCTGCTGGTCGCCTGGGGCATGCCGGCCCCGTCGTCGCTCCAGGCGCTGCTCGTGACGGTGTGTCTGACGGGCCTCCTCTGGCTGGCGCGCGCCCGCTTTTCTCCGTCCGACGTCTTCTGCGTTCTGATCGCGCTTCCCGTCGTACTGGTCTTCGGCCACCCGTACGATGTGGTGCTGCTGGTTCCGCTGCTGGCGGCCCTCGGGCTCCGGCTGGCGGACCGGCGAGCGCTCTGGCCGGTCGGTGCGGCGCTCGCGGTCGCGCTGATCCTGCCTGATCGCCTGACGGCCCGCATCGGGGCGCCGCAGGGACAGTGGGTCACCCTCGCGGCGCTTCCGCTCGTAACCTGGGTGCTGACGCTGGGGTACCGGGCCCCTCGGCGGTACGGGCGGGACCTCATGCCGGCGGACGGCTGATCGACGACTACGCCGGCTCCGCCGGTCCGGGTGCGGCGGCCGCCAGCGTCGCGGTCGCCGTCAGGGTGCCGTGCCTCCGTCCGAGCAGCATCATCGCGTCATCGCGGTCCCGCGCCGAGCGGTACACGGCGAAGAGCGTAGCACCGGAGCCGCTCATGCGGCAGACAAGCGGCCGGGTGCCCACCAGCGCCTCGAACGCCGCGCGGACCGGCGGGTGCCGCGCGAAGACCGGCGACTCGAAATCGTTGCCCGCCATCCGGCCGATGTCGCCCCAGCCGGCCAGCGCGTCGAGGTCGAGTGCCACGGCTCCCCGCCGGCCGGCGCCCTGGCGCGCCTCGTCCACCCAGCCATAGGCCTCCGCCGTGCTCACCGCTACCGGCGGGCTCAGCAGCAGCGCCGGCGCCGCCGGGAGCGGCGCGAGCCGGAGCAACCGTTCGCCGCGGCCCCAGGCCAGCGCGAGTGGCGCCGCGGAGAAGAAGAACGGCACGTCGCTCCCGAGGCGCGCGGCGAACTGGAGCAGCTCGTGGCGCGGCACCGCGTCGCCGGCCAGGCGATTGACCAGAGCGAGCGCCCCGGCCGCGTCGCTCGATCCGCCGCCGAGCCCCGAGCGGACCGGGATCCGCTTTTCGAGGCGGAGGTGCACGCCGAACCGGCGGCCGGTGGCGTCCAGGACGAGGTGGGCCGCGCGGACGGCGAGATTCTCCTCCGGCGGCCCGACGTCCGCTCCCGCCACGTCGATCGTGACGCCCCGCTCGTCCCGCCGCTCGGCGACCAGCCGATCCGCGAGATCGATCAGACAGAACAGGGTCTCGATCCCGTGATACCCGTCCGCCTCGCGCGCGAGCACCCGGAGGAAGAGGTTCAGCTTCGCGTGGCAGGGAACGGCGGCGGAGGTCACGCGGGCGGCGTTGGCGTGGGAGGCGGGGGCGGCGCGCGGCGCAGGTCGCTCAAGCCGACCGGGCTCCGCGCGAGCGACCAGAGGCCCAGGAGCGTGATCGGGATGAACGTCGTCACGTGATACGCGATGGCGTAGGAGAAGCTTCGGTCGCCGGGGATGCCGTAGAGCGCGA
>DASWAI010000145.1:0-3764 GCA_036391215.1 Gemmatimonadales bacterium | reverse complement strand
CGAATCCGGGGCGCGGCGAGGGCGCGGCCGGTGCCGGTGCCGATCCGCGAGGGCTTCGTCTTCGCGGACGTGGGATTCCGCTATCCCGGCTCGGACCGCTGGGCCGTCCGGCACCTCACCTTCACCCTGCGGCCGGGCGAGCGCATCGCCCTGGTGGGCGAGAACGGGGCCGGGAAGACCACGCTGGCCAAGCTGCTGGTGCGGCTCTACGACCCGAGCGAGGGACGGATCCTGCTCGACGGCGTGGATCTGCGGGAGTACGACGCGGACAGCCTGCGGCGCAACGTCGGGGTGATCTTCCAGGACTTCGTCCGCTACGATCTCGTGCTGCGGGAGAACATCGCGGTCGGGAACATCGAGCGGCGGGAGGATGAGCCGCGCATCTTCTGCGCCGCCGAGCGGAGCCTGGCCGACACGGTCGCGCGCCGGCTCACCGGGCAGTACGACCAGATGCTGGGGCGCCGGTTCGATGGGGGGGTGGACCTGTCGGGCGGCGAGTGGCAGAAGGTGGCGCTGGCGCGGGCGTACATGCGCGACGCCCAGCTGCTCATTCTCGACGAGCCGACCGCCGCGCTCGATGCCCGCGCCGAATACGAGGTGTTCCTCCGGTTCTCCGAGCTGACCGCGGGCAAAATGGCGGTGCTCATCTCACACCGGTTCTCGACCGTCCGCATGGCGGACCGCATCCTGGTGCTCCGGGGCGGGGAGCTGGTGGAAGACGGCACCCACGAGGAGCTGGTGGCCCGGGGCGGGCTGTACGCGGAGCTGTTCCAGCTCCAGGCGGCGGGATATCGCTAGGTAAGAGGTGCGAGGTAAGAGGCGTATCCCTCCCACCTCTTACCTCTCACCGCTTACCCATTTGACATCCCCCTCCCTGATCTGCAACTTGCCTTTTCCTACAGCCTCGGGAGGTGGCGGCCATGAAGGCATATGGCTCGAACGCCATCCGCAATGTCGCGTTCGTCGGACATGGCGGGAGCGGCAAGACGTCGCTCGTGGATGCACTGGCCTGGGTCTCGGGCGCGAGCCGCCGGCATGGATCGATCAAGGACGGCACCGCCCTCACCGATTACTCCCCCGACGAAATCGAACGGAAGCACTCCATCGGCCTCGGCCTCGCGTACGCCGAGTGGCTGGACACCAAGCTCAACCTGATCGACACACCCGGATATCTCGACTATTTCGGCGAGGTGGTCACCGGTCTCCACGCGGCCGACGCGGCCGTCGTCGTCCTGAGCGGGACGTCGGGCGTCGAGGTCGGCACGGAGAAGGCCTACGAGGTCTGCGATCAGCTGCACCTGCCCCGGATCCTCTTCGTCTCGGCGATGGACAAGGAGCACGCGGACTTCGAGCGCGTCTTCCAGGACGTGAAGGCGCACCTGACGCCGAAAGTCGTCCCGGTCGAGATCCCGATCGGCGACGGGCACGACTTCCACGGCATCATCAATCTCTTCTCGGGGCACTGCCACCTCTATAAGCGGGGCACGAAGAGCGGGGAGTACGACATCGTCCCCATCCCGCCGGAGTACCAGGAGCGGTTCCGCGAATACACCGAGCACCTCACCGAGACGGTCGCCGCCACCGACGATACGCTGATCGAGCGCTATCTCGGCGGCGAAGAGATCGCCCGGGAAGAGGTGATCGGGGCGATGAAGCGGGGGATGGCGGAGGGCGCGATCGTGCCGCTCTTCTGCGGCAGCGCGGACCTGACCTACGGGATGCGCGCGCTGCTCAAGAAGATGGTCGAGCTATTCCCGTCGCCGGCCGAAGTGCCGGCGCCGGTGGACGCGCCGCTCGTCGGCCGGGTGTTCAAGACCGTCTCCGAGCCGCATGTCGGCGACGTGACGTTCTTCCGCCTGTACCGGGGCGAGCTCAAGAACGGGGACGAAGTCTGGAACGCGGAGCACGAGACGTCGGAGAAGCTCAACCACCTGTCGATCCAACAGGGGAAGGAGCGGGTGGAAGTCGAGCGGCTGTGCGCGGGAGACATCGGCTCGGTGGCGAAGCTCAAGGACACGCATACCGGCGACACCTTCTGCCTCCGGGAACATCCGGTGCGCCTGCCGCCGATCCCGTTCCCCGACTCGGTCGCCACCTCGGCCGTGATCGTGAAGCAGCGGGGCGAGGAGGACAAGCTCGCGGCCGGCCTCCACAAGCTGCACGAGGAGGACCCGACCTTCCACTTCGAGTACAGCTCGGAGCTGGGGCAGACGCTCATCCACGGCATGGGCGAGCGGCACTTCGAAACCATCCTCGGCCGGCTGGTGCGGAAGTTCGGGGTCCATGCGGAGCTGGTGCGTCCGCGGGTGGCCTACCGCGAGACGATCAAGGGCAAGGCCGAGGGGCAGGGCAAACACAAGAAGCAGACCGGCGGGCGGGGTCAGTACGGCGACTGCTGGATCCGCCTGGCGCCACTTCCCCGCGGCAGCGGCTACGAATTCGTGGACGCGATCGTGGGCGGCGTGATCCCGAACAAGTACATCCCCGCGGTGGACCGCGGGATCCAGGAGGCCGCGGCGCGGGGGATCGTCGCGGGCTACCCGTGCGTGGACTTCCGGGCCGAATGCTACGACGGCTCGTACCACGACGTGGACTCGAACGAGATGTCGTTCAAGATGGCCGGCATTCTGGCGTTCCGGAACGTCGCGCCCAAGTGCCGGCCCATCCTGCTCGAGCCGCTCCTCGACGTCGAGGTGTGGGCCCCGGAGGACGTGCTGGGCGACGTGATGGGCGATCTCTCGGCTCGGCGCGGCCAGATCCTCGGGACGGAGCAGGATGGCCGCCTCACCAAGGTCCGCGCCATCGTACCCGAGGCGGAGATGTACAAGTACTCCACCACGCTCCACTCGATCACGCACGGCCGGGGGACGCACCGCCAGCGGTTCCGCGCGTATGCGGAGGCCCCGCCCGACGTGGCGGCCAAGGTCGCGGCGGAAAACGAGAAGGAACGGGAGCACGCGGCGGCGAGCTGACTGCTCGCTGCGCCGCGGACGTGCGTCGTGCGATGAGCCAGGCCTTCCGGCTCCTCGCCGACGCCGTCGTGCTGCTGCACCTCGGGTTCGTGTCGTTCGTGCTGCTGGGCGGGCTGCTGGCGCTCCGGTGGCCGGCGGTGCGGTGGGTGCATCTGCCGGCGGCCCTCTGGGGCGCCTGGATCGAGCTGAGCGGCGGCATCTGTCCGCTCACGCCACTGGAGAACGCGCTGCGCCAGCGCGCAGGCGAGGCCGCTTACACCGGCGACTTCGTCGGCCGGTACGTCCTGCCGGTCCTGTATCCCCACGCGCTCACGCGGAGGATCCAGCTCTTCCTGGCGGTGCTGGTGGTGGGGGTGAACCTGGGCGTGTACTGGTGGGTGTGGCTCAGCCGAAGGTCTCCCACTCGTGCTCGAACCGCTCGGCCAGAGGGTCGGCCCCCAGCGCGCGATAGCTCGTGAGCACCTGGCGCCGCCGCGCGTCGGCGGCGGCATTCCCGTCCGCCCGAAGCGCCAAAGCCAGCACCGCCGCGCTGTCCACCTGGAGCAGGGCGGCCCCGTGCTCCCCGGCGATGGCGTAGGCCGCTTCCGCCTCCCGCACGGCAGCCTTGAAGTCGCCGCGCCGGAGCGCCGCGC
This sequence comes from Gemmatimonadales bacterium, assembly GCA_036391215.1. Classification (GTDB taxonomy): domain Bacteria; phylum Gemmatimonadota; class Gemmatimonadetes; order Gemmatimonadales; family GWC2-71-9; genus DASQPE01. The sequence continues at coordinate 160 of DASWAI010000145.1, read as the reverse complement.
GGGCACCGATGCGCCGTGCTTCGGCGACCCCGAGGGGGTCATCGGCGCTGTGGGCCAGACGGACCGCGCGTGCCACCTCCAGCTCCGCGAGCCCGAGCTCGCCGGCATCGAGGTGTACCTCGGCGCGGCCGGTCACCGTCAGCGCGAGCAGCGCGCTCTC
>DASWAI010000144.1:0-2551 GCA_036391215.1 Gemmatimonadales bacterium | reverse complement strand
CTTCGTCCCGGGCTTCCAGGCCACCATCCCCTTCCGGGAGGGCATCCGCCGCACCCTCGCCTGGTTCGATGAGGACGAAAGCCGCAAACGGGTTGATCCCGCGGTCAACGCCCAGATGGACCGGATCCTGGCGGCGTACGGGGCACCCCGGTAGCGCGACCTGCCGGCCGTCTCACACGACGCCGGAGTACCGAAAACCACCGGGCGGCCGAGGCGCTGGAACTACTTTTCTCACACGACGCAACGACGGGACGACGATGGGGTACCGCGGGATCCGCGGCGTCAGAGACACCCTTTTTCTCTCGCACGAAGCAACTAAGCAGCGATGCAACGAAGCGAGTATCGCTGGGATCCCGGGCATCCGAGCCCGCGGCCGTCGAGCCCTGACCCGGGCGGGCGGGCTGGTGTGTCGTTGAACAGAAAATGAGATCCCGGCCCGGCCGGCGCTCTCGGTGGACCTGTCCCGCTTTGGTGGACAGTGAAGCTCTTGTTGTGAGTCTCCTCCAAGCCTGGGGTTGGTCGAACGCCGAAGCGCCGCAGGCGCGGAGGCGATGGCCAGCCGGAATCTATGCCGCCGTTCCCGCACGCTTCTCGAACGCGATCGGCGAAAGTTGCCCGAGCGCGGAGTGGCGGCGGTGTGGGTTGTACCAGCCCTCGATGAACTCGAACACGGCCCGCTGCGCCTCGGCCCGGTTGGCGAAGCGGCGCCGGTCCAGCAGCTCGCACTCGAGCGTCGCGAAGAAGCTCTCGCACAGGGCGTTGTCGTAGCAGTCGCCGACACTGCCCATGGAGGGACGAACACCGGCTTCCCGGCAGCGGCTGCCGAAGGCCACGGAGGTATATTGGCAACCCTGGTCCGAGTGGTGGATGACGTCCCGAGGGCGGCGTTGCTCCAGTGCCATGTCCAGCGCGTTCACCACCAGGCCGGAACTCAACTCGCTGGCCATGCTCCAGCCGACCACGCGGCGGCTCCACACATCCACCACCACCGCCAAGTACAGGAAGCCCGCCCACGTCGGGATGTAGGTGATGTCGGCCACCCACAACTGATCCGGCCCCGAAGCCCGGAACTGCCGGTCCACCAGGTCCGGCGCCGGCCGGCTCTCGCGGTCGCGTACGGTCGTGAAGACGCGCTTGCGCCGGCTCACACCCTCCAGGCCCCGCTCCTTCATGAGCCGTCCAACCCGCTTCGGCCCGACCGCTTCGCCTTCCTCCTTGAGCTCCGCGTGGATCCGGGGCCGCCCGTACGTCCCGTGCGACCACCGGTGAATGGCGCCGATGCGCTCGCCCAGCTCCTCATCGCGCTCCGCCCGTGCCGAGCGTCCGCGCGCACACCAGGCGTAGAACCCACTGGCCGATACCCGCAACAGCCGGCACATCCGCCGCACCCGGAACTCGCCCTGGTGCGCCTTCACGAACTCGAAGATCCCTCCGGCCGCCCGCTCTCCCGAGCGAACCAGACCGCGGCTTTTTTTAGGATCTCCTTCTCCTCCCGTAGCACCTTCACTTCCCGCCGCAGCCGCTTCAGCTCGTCATACTCCGACACGCTCAAGCCCGCCTCTGCCGCCTGCACCTCCAGCCGATCCGCCTGATGCACCCACGTCCGGATCGACTGCGCCGTCACCCCATACTCCTCCGCCAACTCCACCGGCGCCCGTCCCGCTCGCACCAGCTCCACCATCTGCTTCTTGTACTCCGCCGTGTACGTCGGACGTCGTCCTGCCATGGTGGCCTCCTTGCTCCCGAAGGATCAGGTGTCCACCAAAACGGGTCAACTCCACTGTACGCCCTTTGTTGCTTTGCTGCTTCGTTGCATCGTGTGAGAACGGCTGCCTGGGCCTCAGTGCTTCCGCGCGATGCGCCCGATGCGCTCGCTGAGCAGCGTCCCGGCCAGCAGCGCCACCGTCAGCACGAGCCCCAGCCCGAAGCCCCAGGCGCTCCAAGGGAAGAGGCCATCCTGGGCGGGCGTGAACCAGGCCGGCCGCATGGCGCTGGGATCGTAGGCCGGGTCGCCCGGGGCGTGCAGGCGCAGGTCGCGCCAGAAGGCTGCTGCCAGGCGGCCCAGGTCGGGCCGTCCCGGGGGCGAGCCCGCGAAGTCGTCCTCCACCAGCGCGTTCACCGCCCGGCGCAGCGCCAGGTGCTTCTGGTTGGCGTCGCTCGGATCCGTGCGATTGGTCAGCAGCACCACGAACACGTCCCGCTGCGGATCGATCCAGATGCTGGTGCCGGTGTAGCCGGTGTGCCCGAAGGAGGCGTCGGAGAAGTACGGCGCCCAGACCGAGCTGGAGGGGCCGTCCCAGCCCAGCGCCCGCTGCGAGCCGCCGGGGCGCCGCGCGAACAGCTGTATGGTGGAATCGGCCAGCACCGGCGTACGCATGCCCTCCGCCCCTACCAGCATCAGCTGCGCGAAGCGGGCGACGTCCCGCACCGAGGAGAACAGCCCGGCGTTGCCGGAGATCCCTGCCAGCCGCCCGGCGATGGGGTCCTGCACCGTGCCGATCATCCCCCGGCCGGTGGGCGCGATGCGGCCCAGGTCGAACGGCTCGGCGTC
>DASWAI010000143.1:0-13276 GCA_036391215.1 Gemmatimonadales bacterium | reverse complement strand
AGAACGGCTCGCCGATGGTCACGTTCTTGAGCCCGACGATGCGGGTCGTGCCATCCACCTCGAGGATCCGGTCCACAAGCAGGAACGGATAGCGGTGGGGAAGGACGGAGAGGATCCGCTCGATGTCCATAGAGAGGCCGGTTGCTCCTTAGACGACAAACGGCCGCCGACCATGTCGGCGACCGCCTGTCCGGGTACATCGGGCTGCGCGCACGCGCGACTTATTTCGAGGCTTGCAGCTGCTGGAGTACCCGCTGGGTGAGGTCCAGCGACTTGTCCCCGGTGACGATGCCGTTGCCGGGGGCGCTCACGTCGAAGATGATCGCGTAGTTGCCCGCCGCGCGGATCCCCTCGATGACGCTGTTCACCCTGGCCTGGATCGGGTCCAGCAGCTCCCGCTCCCGGGTCGCGGCCTTCTGCTGCAGCTCCTGGGTCCGCTGCTGGAGTTTCTCCTGCTGCGCCTCGAGATCCTTCCGGCGCTGCGTCCGCTGGCTCGGGCTCAGAACCGCCGACTGCGCCTCGAAGTCCTGGGCCGCCGAGTCGAGGCTGGCCTGGAGCTTCTGCACTTCGGTTCGGTAGCCGTCCAGCTCCTTCGAGAAGGTCGACTCGGCGGTCGCATACCCGGGCGTCGCCTTGAGGATCGCCTGGATGTTCACGAAGCCGATCCGGGTGGCACCCGAGCCCTCGGCGTCCGCGGTGGAGGGCTTCGGCTGGGCGGGCTTTGCCGCCGGCTTCTGCTGGGCGGCCGCCGGGGCCGCGGCCAGCGCGGCCGCCAGGACGAGCCCGATCCAGGTACCATGAACGACAAGCTTCATGCTCCGCTCCCGATCTGAAGGTGCGTGCTGCTCAGAAGGTGTTGCCCAGCTTGAAGTGCAACTGCCATCCCGGGGCCGGCCGGCCGAACACGTCCACCTTGTCGAACCCGTACGCGATGTCGATCCCCAGCGGCCCGAGCGGCGACACCACCGCCACCCCGAACCCCGCGCCGCGGAACAGGCGGGTCGGATCGTACTGGCGGACCTCGCGGTAGATGTTGCCCGCGTCGAGGAACGTGTCCACGTAGAGGGCGCCGCTGATCCGGGCCCCGGCCTCGACCGTGAACGCCGCGAACGACTTCCCGAACGCGTTGACGCTGGCCTGGCCGCTGCTCGCGTTGGGATCGTAGCCGTTCGGCGTGATCGAGAACTCGTTGTAGCCCCGAAGCGGAATCCCGAACTGCACGCCGCCCATCGAATATAGCTCCGTGAAGAACGGACCGGCGTCGCCGAAGATGAAGCCGGACTTGGCGGTAAGCCCCAGGACGAACTGGACCCCCTGGCCCAGCTGGCCCCCGCCGCCCACCGTACCGAGGGGGGCGTACCACCGCCCCTCGAGGTCGATCTTCTGGTAGTCGCTGGTGCCGCCGAGGAACCCGCCGTTCAGCTCCCCGCCGATATTGAAATATGTGCCCGCCACGGGGAAGGGCAGCCCGATTCTGGTATCACGGAGTATGCCGGCCCCGAGCGTGGACCGGGTGCAGTCGCTGCAGGCGAAGCGGCGCCGCAGGTCTTCCGACCCCTGGCTGTAGTTGATGCGCTGGAGACCGTACGAGCCGAATACCCGGGTGTAGCGGGATCCGAGGAACGGGAACCCGATCCGCACCTCGCCGCCGAGCTGCTGCCGCTGGCCGAGGTCGCCGACGATGAACGTTTGCCTGGAGTCGAACAGGGTCAGCGTCCCGGAGACTCGGCTGTCCCGGATCGCGGGGTCGGTGTAGGAAAGCGTGAAGTCATTGATGTTGGCGCCGAACTGCCAGCGGAGCTGGCCCCGCTTGCCCTTGCCGAACAGGTTCGGCTCCTCCAGCCCGAGAAACCCGCCCACCCCGGTGCCCTGCCCCAGCGACGCGCCGAAGTTGATGTTGCCGGTTCGCTTCTCCTCGACCCGGAAGACCACGTCCACGTCGATCCCGTTGGCCGCCGGCCGGACATCGGGCGCCGGCAGCGGCTGCTGGAAGAAGCCGAGGTTGCTGATGTTCTGGTAGGAGCGGATCAGAAGCTCGCGGTTGAAGAGGTCGCCGGGAAGGAGGACGATGGCCTCGCGGATCACCCGCTCGTGGGTGATGTCGTTGCCGACGATCTCGATCTTGTTGATCGTGGCGGGTGCTCCCTCGCGGATGGCCCACGCGAGATCGAGATACTGGGTGCCGTCTTCCGCCGTCCGCCGGGTCTCGATCGGGTCCACCCGGGCGTAGATGTAGCCGTTGTTCGCGTAGAGATTCGAGACCTTCTCGGTGGCGGCCTCCCATTCCGACCGGTTGAACGGCGGGTGCTCCTCGAACGGGAAGAAGGCCTTGAGCTCCTCCGAGGAGAACCGGCGGTTCCCCTGGATGTCGAAGGTGCCGACCTTGTAGACCTGCCCCTCGTCCACGGTCAGCTTGAGCAGCGCCTTGCCGGTCGTCGAGTCGGGGAGGAGCGTGTCGCCCAGGACCTGGAAGTCGATGTAGCCGTTGTCCGCGTACCACCGCGGCAGCCGATCGCGGCTGTCGTCGTCGACCCGCTTCTCGTCGTACTGGCCGCTCTGGAACCAGAGGAAGCCCTCGGGCCGGGTCGCCATGTGCTTCACCACGGCCTTGTCGGGAAAGGCCTTGTTGCCGTCGATCTCGACTTCGCTCACCGCCACCCGGCGGCCCTCGGCGATGTCGAATACGACCCGCACGGCGCCGTCGGGCTCGGCCAGCGTGGTGTCCGTCACGACGGCGGCGTAGTAGCCCTGCTTCTTGTAGAGGGAGTCGATCGCAGCCCGGGAGTGCTCCAGGGCGTCCCGGTCGAGCGGCTTGCCGTTGACGAGCTTCACGCGGTCTCGCACGGTCCCCTCCGGGATCCGCTCGAAACCTCGCACGGTCCACCCCAGGAGCATCGGACGCTCCTTGACCGTGAAGACCAGGTAGACCTTGCCGCCCTCGGTCTTCTGCTCCACCGAGACGTCGTCGAACTGCCCGGTCTTGAACAGGGCGGTGATGGCGCGCTGGACGTCGCGGTAGTTGACGACCTGATGCGGGGCCACGCCCGCCGTGCTCACCACCTGCTCGGCGGTGAGCCGCTGGTTGCCCTGCACCACGATGCTGTCCACGGGCGGGGCCGGCGCCGGTTCCTGTGCCCGGGCAACCGCCGACCCGCCGAGGCTCACCGACAGGACGGCGAACAAGAGAACGGAAGGCCGCATCAAGACCTGTAAAAAGGGAGCGGCGCCGCCCGCCGGAGGGCGGACGGCGCCGAGGGCCTTACGCCCGGGTGCCGGTAAGGGCGCTGAAGACGAGTCGATCGCCCTCGGGGGCAACCGCGACCTCGATCTCGTCGCCCCGACCGAACTCGCCGACGAGGATCCGCTCGCTGAGGGGGTCCTCGATATAGCGCTGGATCGCCCGCTTGAGCGGCCGGGCCCCGTAGCTCTCGTCGTAGCCCTTCTCGACGAGGAAGTCGATGGCCGCGGGAGTGAGGCGCACTTCGTCGCCCACCCGGCGCTGGACGTCCTTGAGCAGGATCGACACGATCTGCGAGATATGCTGCTTCGTGAGCGGGTGGAAGACGATCACGTCGTCCAGCCGGTTCAGGAACTCGGGATTGAACACCTTGTTCATCTCGTCCTTGATCCGCTCCTGCATCTTCTCGAAGCTGCCCTTGGCGTCGGCGGTGTGGAAGCCGAGCGTCTTGCCCTGCATGATGTCCCGGGCGCCGACGTTGGACGTCATGATCACGACGGTGTTCTTGAAGTCGATCATCCGGCCGTAGTTGTCCGTCAGGTGGCCCTCGTCGAGCACCTGCAGGAGGATGTTGAACACGTCCGGGTGGGCCTTCTCGATCTCGTCCAGAAGGACGACCGAGTAGGGCTTGCGCCGCACAGCCTTGGTCAGCGTGCCGGAGTCCTCGTAGCCCACGTAACCCGGGGGCGCCCCGATCAGCCGGGAGACCGAGAACTTCTCCATGTACTCCGACATGTCCACCCGGATCAGGGCGGACGAGTCGGCGAACAGGAACCGGGCCAGCGCCCGGGCGAGCTCCGTCTTCCCTACCCCGGTGGGGCCGGAGAAGATGAACGAGCCGATCGGCCGGTTCGGGTCCTTGAGGCCCGCGCGGGAGCGCCGGATCGCCCGGGACACGGCCTTGATGGCCTCGTCCTGGCCCACGACCGAGCCGTGGATCTCGTCCTCCATGCGCATGAGCCGCGTGGCCTCCGCCTCCTGCAGCCGGGTGACCGGGATGCCGGTCCAGCGGGACACGATGAAGGCGATGGCCTCCTCGTCGATCACCGGTCGGCGGGTCTGCCGGTCCCGCTCCCATTCCTCGTTCTTGAGCCGGATCTGGTTCTGCAGGTCCCGCTCCTGGTCGCGCAGTGCGGCGGCGCGCTCGAAGTTCTGATCGCGGACCGCCTCCTCCTTCTGGAGATTCACCTGCTCCAGCGCGGCCTTCAGCTCGGCCACCTCCGCCGGCGGCACCTGCGAGGCGAGCCGCGCCCGGGCCCCGGCCTCGTCGATCACGTCGATCGCCTTGTCCGGCAGGAACCGGTCGGTGATGTAGCGGTCGGACAGCTCGGCCGCGGCCGAGAGGGTCGGGTCCGGGATCGCAACCCGGTGGTGGTCCTCGTACTTCTTCCGGAGGCCCTTGAGGATCTCGACCGTCTCCGCCACCGTGGGCGGCTCGACCATCACGGTTTGGAAGCGGCGCTCGAGCGCCCCGTCCTTCTCGATGTACTTGCGATACTCGTTCAGCGTCGAGGCGCCCACGCACTGGAGCTCGCCGCGCGCGAGCGCGGGCTTCAGCATGTTGGACGCGTCGATCGCGCCCTCGGCCGCGCCGGCGCCCACCAGCGTGTGCAGCTCGTCGATGAACAGGATGATGTTCTTGTTCTGGGCGATCTCGTTCATGACCGCCTTGAGCCGCTCCTCGAACTGCCCGCGGTACTTGGTGCCGGCGATCACGGCCGCCATGTCCAGCGAGAGCACCCGATGGTCGCGGAGCACGTCGGGGCAGAGTCCGTTGGCGATGAGGAGCGCGAGGCCCTCGACGATCGCCGTCTTGCCGACCCCCGGCTCGCCGATGAGCACCGGGTTGTTCTTCTTGCGCCGCGCCAGGATCTCCATGACGCGCTCGATCTCCTTGGCCCGGCCGATGGTGGGGTCGAGCTGGCCCTCGGCGGCGAGCTGCGTGAGGTCGCGGCAGAAGTGGTCGAGCGCCGGCGTCTTGGACTTCTTCTCCGACTTGGGGGCGGCGCTGGGGGTGGCGGGCGTGCCCCCGGCCGAGGCCTGGGGCATGTCGCTCCCGAGGAGCCGGAGCGTCTCCGCCCGCGACTGCTCGAGGTTCACGCCGGCGTCGGTCAGCACCTGGGCCGCGATACCCTTCTCCTCGCGCAGCAGGCCGAGCAGCAGGTGCTCGGTGCCCACGTAGGAGTGGTTGAGCTCCCGCGCCTCGGTCATCGCGAGCTCGAGTACCTTCTTGGCCCGGGAGGTATACGGCAGGTCGGGGCCGGCGGCGGCCGCCGCTTTCCCCTTCTTCACCGTCTCCTCGATCTTCTGCTGGATCTCCTCGAGGTCCACGTTCAGGTTGGTGAGCACCGCCGCGGCGACGCCCTCACCTTCACGGATGAGGCCCAGGAGAATGTGTTCGGTCCCCACGTACTCGTGATGGAGGCGCGCGGCTTCTTCCCGCGCCATCTGGAGGACCTTGCGGACACGATCGGTAAAATTGTAGCCGTTCATCGCTGACACTCTGCGTTCATGCCGTACTGCTCGGCGGCTGCCCGCGCCGCCCCACTTCCTCTTCCAGCACCCGCCGCACGTACTGGGCTCGGCGGATCGCCAGGTCGGGATCGGACGGCGCGGCGCCGCTCGCGATCGCGAGATGGGCGGGCTGAGTGTACACCAGCAGCTTGTTGAGCGTGTACATCCCTACTCCGGGGATCAGCCCCATCCCGGCGCCCAGCCGCACGCCGCTCAGGAGATTCATCGCCTCCTCGAACGAGAGCGACCGCGCGTAGCGGAGGAGGCCGAAGGCGCGCCACACCTTGTCCTCGATGATCGTGGGCGCATCCCGGAGCAGCACCTGCCGCGCCTGCTCCTCGTAGTCGATGACCTGCCGCACCATCTTGCCCAGATGGTCGAGGAGCTCGGCTTCCGACTTGCCGAGGGTCGTCTGGTTGGAGAGCTGGAAGAAGTTGCCGACGACCTCGCTCCCCTCGCCGTACAACCCCCGGTAGGTGAGCCCCACCTGCGCCAAGCCCTGAAGGACCTTGGAGATTTCCTTGGTCAGTACCAGCCCCGGCAGGTGGATCAGCACCGACGCCCGGAGTCCCGTCCCGACGTTGGTAGGACAGCTGGTAAGGTAACCAAACTCGGAGTGAAATGCGAACGGAAGTCGTTGTCCCAGTTCGGCGTCCAGCTTGTCCACCTCGGCGTAGGCGCCTTCCAGGGCGAAGCCGGAATGGAGGCCCTGAAGCCGGAGGTGATCCTCCTCGTTCAGCATCGCCCCGATCCGATCCTGGATCAGCAGGCAGGCCCCGGACCGCACCCGCCCGTCGGCGTCCAGCCCCGCCAGCTCCTTGCTCACCAGGTGCCGTTCGTGCAGAAGCTGGCGGTCGGTCCGGTCCAGCGTGTCCAGCCGGAAGGCCGCCGCGCGGCGGAGCAGCACCGTGTCCCGGGCGGCCCGCTGCACCTGCTCGAGGATCGCCTCCCGCTCCCCTTCGCTGTTCCGGGTGAGGAAGATGTGGTCCGCCAGGTTCCGTGCGAGGCGGACCCGGGTGGAGAGCACCAGGTGGCTCATCGGCCCGCTGGCGTCGAGCCAGCCGACCCCCCCGTCGGTGAGCAGGCTCAGGTCGATCATTCCGTCACCCGCAGGCGGTCGCGCAGCTCGGCCGCCAGCTCGAAATTCTCCGTTTCCACCGCCAGGCGGAGCTGCTCCTTGAGCTCGGCCGCGCGCCGGGCGGGATCCCGGTCCTCCCCGCTCTGCCGGGCGTACCGCTCCCCCATGTGGACGGTCGATCCGTGCAGCCGCCGCAGCAGGTCGCGGAGCGGAACCTCGAAGGCCCGCCAGCAGTCGGCGCACCCCAGCCGGCCGCCCTCCCGGAAGTCCTGGAGCGTGGCGCCGCACCGGGGGCAGGCGTGCTTCTCTCCCGATGCCGGGACGAGGGCGGGATCGGTCAGCCCCTTGGTCATGGCCGCGAGGAACGAGCCGATCTCGCTCTTGGCCGCGACCGAGCCGGTGCTCTCCACGCCCTTCTCGGCGGCGCACCGCTCGCAGAGATGCAGCGTCGTGACCTGTTCGTTCACGATCTGGGTGAGGTGAACCACCGCGTCCCGCTCGTGGCAGCTATCGCATTCCATCAGGGCATCGACTCCACGCCGGAGAGCGGCACCAGGCGCCCGCTCTCGAGGCTCAAGACCCGGTCCGCCCGGGCCGCGAGCAGGCGATTGTGGGTCACGACCACGAGCGCGGTCTCGAACTCCCGCGCGAGGCCCGCGAAGAGATCGTGCAGCAACTCGCTGTGCCCGTGGTCGAGGTTGCCGGACGGCTCGTCCGCGAGCACCACCACCGGGTCCGTGGCCAACGCCCGGGCCACCGCGGTCCGCTGCTGCTCCCCGCCCGAGAGCGCCGACGGGCGGTGGGTCATGCGGCCCGCCAGGCCCACCCGGGCCAGCAGCTGCTCCGCCCGGGAACGGGCCTCCGCCTCCGATGCCCCGGCGACGAGAAGCGGAAGCATCACGTTCTCGAGCGCGGTGAACTCGCGCAGCAGGTGGTGGAACTGGAAGACGAACCCGAGCTTCCGGTTCCGCACCCGGGCCAGCTCGGCCGGCGTCAGCTCGTTGTATGCCTCGCCGTCGAGCCGTACCGTCCCCGAGGTCGGCCGATCCAGGGCGCCGAGCAGGTGCAGGAGCGTGCTCTTGCCCGCCCCGCTTGCCCCCACGATGGCGACGAACTCGCCCCGGCCCACGGCCAGGTCGGCCCCGGCGAGCACCTCGATCGGGTTGCCGTCGCCGCCCCGGTAGATCTTCCGCAGGTCCGTTGCCTCGAGCATCGCCACGGCTTTCCCCCGCCCTCAGTCGTGCCGGATCGCCTCGACCGGGGTGAGCCGGGCGGCCGAGCGCGAAGGATAGAGGGTCGCGAGCACGGCGATCGCCAGGCTCGTGAGAACGACCACGAGGACGTCCAGCGCCTCGACGTGCACCGGGAGGTGGTCGATGAAGTACACCGCGGGGTTGATCCGGATCCAGCCGGAGCGGTCCACGACGTAGGAAACCACCAGGCCCCCGACGAGCCCGAGCGCCGTCCCCACCAGCCCGATGATGGCTCCCTGCGCCAGGAAGATCCGCGCCACCGACGGCGCGGTGAGGCCCATCGCCTGGAGGATCCCGATCTCCCGCGTCTTGTCCGCCACCACCATGGTCAGCGTTCCCACGATGTTGAAGGCCGCCACCACCATGATGAAGAAAATAATCAGCCCCATGGCCAGCTTCTCGAGCTCCAGAGCGCTGAACAGGCTCGCGTTCTGCGTCTGCCAGTCGAGCGTCCGGTACGGGTATCCCAGCCGGTCCTCCAGCCGCCGGCCGATGTCCGGCGCCAGATCGGGGTTGGTCACGCGCACGGCGATGCCGGAGACGGCGTCCCCCAGGCCGGTGAACTGCTGCGCCATCTTCCGGGACATGACGACGAACTGGTTGTCATACTGGAACATGCCCGTGTCGAAGAGGCCGGTGACCTCGAACTTCCAGAACTTCGGTACCGCCACTCCCAGCGCCGGGTTCACCTTGGCCTGGGTGACCGGCACCAGCGTGACCAGGTCGCCGGGGTACACGTTGAGCCGGCCGGCGAGCCGGGTCCCCAGCAGGATAGCGCCGTCCACGTCGGCGTGGGTCGGGCGGAACGACAGGTCGCCCTTTCTGATCGACTGGGGGAACGTCGTGACCGAACGGCTGCCCGTGTCCGGATCGAAGCCGAGGACGTTCACTCCCTCGCCGTAATCGTGCCCGGCGCTGATGCCCGCCTGGCTGATCACCTCCGGCGCCGCGGCGACGACCCCCGGCTCCTTCCGGACCTCCGCCAGTACCCGGGGCCAGTCGTCCATGCGGAGACCGGCGCCGAAGGTGAGGACCCTGAGATCGGGGTTGGCGACGAGGATCCGCTCCCGGAGGTCGTCCCGGAGCCCGTTCATGACGCCGAGGACCACGATGAGAGCCATGACCCCCACGGCCACCCCGCCGGTGGCGATGATGGTGTTGAGCGACGCTCCCGAGGACCGGCGGGAGCGGAGATAGCGTCCCGCGATCTTCCGCTCCAGCGCCGTCGGCCACCGGAGGATGGACCGGTAGTCGGCCGGGCCTCCGATCGAGACCTCGGCGGCGCCGAACCGGCGCGTGCCCGCGCCCGCGAGCGAGGTCATGGGCCGGAGCTCTCCGGCCGCATCGCGGGAAAGAGGATCACGTCGCGGATGGACGGCTGGCCGGTGAGCAGCATGACCAGGCGGTCCACCCCGACGCCCACCCCTCCGGCCGGCGGCATGCCGTACTCCAGCGCGCGCACATAGTCGGCGTCGTACTGCTGGGCCTCCTCGTCCCCGGCCGCGCGCTGGCGGCCCTGGTCCTCGAATCGCGCCCGCTGGTCGTCCGGGTCGTTCAGCTCGCTGAAGGCGTTGGCCAGCTCGCGTCCCTGCACGAAGAGCTCGAACCGCTCGGTCAGAGCCGGGTCGCTCCGGTGCACACGGGCCAGCGGCGAGAGCGCCTTCGGGTAGTCTACGACGAAGGTGGGCTGAACCAGGTGCGGCTCGAGCGCGGCCTTGAACACCTCGTCGAGCAGCTTCCCGCCCGTGAGGCCCTGCAGGGGCGGGTGGTCCTCGTCCTTCGCCTCGCGGAAGCGCTCCTTGAGAAACGCCCGAAGCTCGTCCTCGGTCGCGGTCCGCACGTCCAGCCCGCCGCGCTGGCGGATCCCGTCGACGAAGGCCACCCGCGGCCACGGCCGGGCGAAATCCAGCGTCACCCCGCCGCGCTCGATCTGGAGCGAGCCCAGGCAGTGCTGGACCACCCCCGCGATCATCTCCTCCACGAGGGCCATCATCTCGTGGTAGTCGGCATAGGCCTGGTAGAATTCCAGCATCGTGAACTCGGGGCTGTGGGTACGGTCCATCCCCTCGTTCCGGAAGTCGTGCCCGATCTCGTATACCCGTTCCAGTCCCCCCACCAGGAGCCGCTTGAGGTACAGCTCGTCGGCGATGCGGAGGAAGAGCGGCATGTCGAGCGTGTGGTGGTGCGTCACGAAGGGGCGGGCCGCGGCGCCGCCGTAGAGCGGCTGGAGGACCGGCGTCTCCACCTCGAGGAAGCCCCGCTCGTCGAGGAACCGCCGCAGGTACGCGATCGCTCTGGCGCGGACCTGGAAGACCTCGCGGACCTCGGGATGCACCGCGAGGTCCGCATAGCGCTGGCGGTAGCGCTGCTCCGGATCGGCGAGTGCGGTGTCGGCCGAGGTGCCGTCGTCCCGCACGTAGCTCTTGCCGCGGGGGAGCGGCCGGAGCGACTTGGCGAGCAGCTCGAGCGCCTCCACCCGGACGGTGATCTCGCCCATCTTGGTGCGGAACAGCCGTCCCCCGACGCCGACGTGATCGTCGAGGTCGAGCAGCCTCACCAGCTCGTAGCGCTCCCCCAACGCGTCCCGCCGGAAGTAGACCTGGATGCGCCCGGAGACGTCCTCGAGATGGGCGAACGCGGTCTTCCCCTGCGAGCGGAAGGCGGCGATGCGCCCCGCCACCCGGACCTCTGGGCCGGCCTCGCCCATCCCGTCGTCCCAGGCCGCGAGGGCCTGGGCGGCGGTGTGGCTCCGGTCGAAGCGATACGCGAACGGCGCGACGCCGAGCTTCTCCAGCTCGGCCCGCTTCTCCCGCCGTGCCGCCTCGACGTAGCTGCGCTCCTCGGTGGTGCTCACGCCGCTTTGCCCCCGAACCGCTTGAGGTACGCCTGGATGAACTGATCGAGGTCGCCGTCCATGACCCGCTGGACGTCCGATACCTTGAGCTCGGTGCGGTGGTCGTTGACCATGGTGTATGGCTGGAAGACGTAGGAGCGAATCTGGTTGCCCCAGGAGTTGTCGGTCTTGGTGGCCTCGACCAGCGCGCGGGCCGCCTCCTGCTCCTCCAGCTTCTTCTGATACAACGCCGCCCGGAGCATCTTGTACGCTGTCGCCTTGTTCTTGCCCTGGCTTCGCTCCTGCTGACAGGAGACGACGATCCCGGTCGGGAGGTGGGTGAGCCGAACCGCCGACGAGGTCTTGTTGACGTGCTGGCCGCCCGCCCCGGACGCACGGAAGACGTCCATCTTGATGTCCTCGTCCCGGAGGTCGATCTCGATGGTGTCGTCCACCTCGGGGTACACGAACACCGAGGCGAACGACGTGTGGCGCCGGGCCTGGGAGTCGTAGGGCGAAATCCGCACCAGCCGGTGGACGCCCTTCTCCGCCTTCAGGTAGCCGTAGGCGTAGCGGCCCTTGATCTCGATGGAGACCGACTTGATGCCGGCCTCTTCGGCCGGCACGAGGTCGAGAATGCTCACCTCGAACCCGTGGCGCTCGGCCCAGCGCACGTACATGCGCATCAGCATCTCGGCCCAATCCTGAGACTCGGTGCCACCGGCGCCGGGATGGATGGTGAGGAGGGCGTCCTTCTCGTCCTCCGGACCCTGGAGCATGCCCTGCAGCTCGAACGCCTCCACCGCCTGGGCCAGGTCCGCCGTTTCCTGTTCGAGCTCCGCCGTCATTCCCGGATCCGGCTCCTGCTCCACCAGCTCGGCGAGCTCGCGGGCTCCGGCGAGCCGCTGCCGCAACGACTCGTAGGGCGTGATCCAGGCCTTGAGCAGCTTCATCTCCTGCACCACGGTCCGGGCCGAATCGGCGTTGGCCCAGAACCCCGGCTCGGCCTGCTTTGCCTCGAGCACGGCGAGGCGCTCCGCCTTTGCGCTCAGGTCAAAGGAAGTCTCGGAGTTCGGTGACGCGGCGCTCGAGCGCCGCCAGACGATCCGCGAGATCCGACATGTTCAGGCTCCCTGCTGGTGACGGAAAACCGGTAATACGAGCAGGCCGCTCGACCGCCGCCGGCGGACGAACGGCCCCAGACCGATGCCAGGCACAAAGATAAGGCAGGGGACGACAAGTAAGAAGTGAGAAGGGAGAAGTCAGATCGGCGCCCTTCTCACCTCTTACCTCTCACTCAAAAGAGCTGCTTCCCGTCCGCTAGGATCTCGTTCAGGGCCTCGCGGAAGTAGGGCGTCGAGTCGGCGACGTCCTTCCCCACCTGGTCCGCGTACTCCTCCCAGCTCTTCTTGATCTCCTCATCGAACAGCTGTTTCAGCGTTCCGTCGCGCAGACCTTCCTGCCGCTTCGCGGGGTGGTAGACCACCATATCGGAGATCAGCGCCCGCGCGAGCCGGCGCGCCTTGGCGGCCGGGTCCTGCGTCAGGAACGGGTTGATCGGCCGGGCCGGGCTCGGCGGCGCGGGTGGAGAAGCGGCGGCCGCGGGCGCGGGAGGCGCCCCGAGGGACGGCGCAGGGGCCGGCGGCGAGGAAGCCGCAGGGGCTGGGGACGGAGCCGTCCGCACCGGGGGCCGCGGCGGCGGCGGAGGGTTCCCCGCGGGGACGGCACCAGCCGGGGCCCCGGCGGGCCGCGGCGGCGTAGCCGGACGGAACGCGGGAGGTCGAACTCCCGCACCTGGGGGCATGGCCGGCGGCATCTGGCCGCGCAGGGGGACGGCAGGAGGCCGCGGCGCCAGCGGCGGTGGGGGGGCCGGCGCCGGCGGCGGAGAAGCCGTTGCCGCGGCTGGAGCCGCCGTGGGCCGGGGCGGCGGCGCAGGCTGAGGCGCAGGAACCGTCGCCGGAGAGGGCCCGGGCGGGGGGGATACGGGGGCCAGGGCGGCGGGCACGGGCGCGGCCGCGCCGTCCCGTCGCACCAGGAAGACCGCGCTGCAGACCGCGCAGCGGGCCCGTACCCCGGTCTCCGGCACCTTGGCCGGGTCCACCCGGTAGGTCGTGTTGCAGTTGGGACAGGAGACGTTCATGGGGCCATCCTCACCGCTGGTCTCTGGTTCCCGCCTCCGGCCGGAGATCGGCCTCCGTGCCCTGCCGCCGATCGACCACGAACACCGAGCCCGGCAGCGTCTTGGCGTAGCTCTTCATCTCGGTGGCCAGCTCGCTCACCTGCGCCGGATGCGCAAACCGGCGATTACGATTGGTCACGATGCCTATGGACAGGGTCATGAGCGGCACTCGATGCAGCTG
>DASWAI010000142.1:0-9284 GCA_036391215.1 Gemmatimonadales bacterium | reverse complement strand
CGCTCGGACCGGCGACGATCCTCTGGCGCGCGGCGGACAAGGTGGACGGGACCTTCCACGCCGTCGCCCTCTTCACCCAGACGCGGCCCACCCAGCACGCCGAGGGATACGGGCTGTTCGTCGGCGGCCATGACCTCGGCGGCGGCGGGGAGAAGTACACCTACTTCCTGATCCGCCAGGATGGAACGTTCCTCATCAAGAAGCGGGACGGCGGCGCGACATCCAACATCACGTCCAACTGGACGGCGCACCCGGCCATCCTGCGGCCCAACGCGGCGGGGCAGAGCACCAACCGGCTCGAAGTGACGGTGGGGAGGGACCGGCTCGCGTTCGCGGTGAACGGCAAGGAGGTCTACACAGCCGACCCCCGGCTGATCGACGCGAAGGGCATCGTCGGGCTCCGGGTGAACCACAACCTGGACCTGCACATCGACGGGTTCGGGGTGCAGAAACAGTGAGCAGTGGGAAGTGAGCAGTGAGAGGAGGCACTACCCTTCTCACCGCTCACTTCTCACTCCTCCGTCCCGCCAGGGCCGCCGCCGCCGCGTGGCGCACGGGCTCGTCCCCTTCGCAGGCAATCCGCTCCAGCGCCCCCGTGCGGCACGGCGCGGTGACGGTTGCGAGGACTCGCACCGCCTCCACCCGTCGCTCCGTCGAGTGCCCTCCGCCCAGCAACCGCCGGCGCGCCAGCGCCAGCGACACGAGTCCCGCACAGGCTTCGGGCGACGGCAGGGCGGCCAGCGCTCTCACCATCGCGCTCCAGGCCCGGCCGTCGGGCTCGGCATCGAGCGCCGCAACCAGCGGCATCGCCAGGGCCGGTGCCCGCGTGCCGGCGATGGCCTCAGCCGCCGCGGCGCGGGTGGCCGGAGACGGGTGCCCGAGGCCGCTCCGCAGCGCGTCGGCGACGTCGCGCAGCGGGAATTCCGCGAGCGCGTGGAGGATCGCTTCCCGGACGCCCGCGTCCCCGTGAGCGAGATGCTCCTTCAATGGTCCGACGGCCTCCGGCCGCCCCATGCGGCCGAGGATGGCGGCGGCGTGACGGACCTCGTGGGGCTCGGGACTCCTGAGCAGTGGTGCCACCGCCGGGAACGCTTCCGGCATGGTGCCCAACGCATCGTGAAGGAACCTGCGGCCGCCGACTCCCTCGCTTGCCCGCACGGCGTCCACCATCGCGTCAGCGCCTTCGAGCCCGGTCCAGCAGAGGACCTCCACCGCGCGCTCACGCTCCGCCGGGTCGTGGAGGGCTACGTCGATCAACCCACCGAGCGCCCGGCGGGGGAGCTGCTTGCGCACGCCGAGCGCGAACATGCGCCGTTCCGGCGCGGGAATGCGGGGCGCCGATTCCAGCAGTGCGTGGGCTGTCTCGAGCGCATCGGTCCAGGCGCCGCCGGACACGGCCCGCGCCAGGCGCTCCTTGAGACGGGCCGCGGCAGCCTGATGATGCTTTGCAAGGCGTGTGCGCCGCTCACCCGTGCTCCGGCGGTCGCTCACCCGCCGCCGCTCCGGCCCCCGCCAGCGCTCGGCCCGCCAGCGCCTGCGCTCCTGCCACCTCCGGCGCTCCTCCGTGAGCCGGGGCGGCGTGAAGAAGTCGGAGTCAGCCGCCGGCTCCTCAGGGCGCACCTCGGGGGCCAGTTCGACCCGGATGCGCGGCGTACTGGTCAAGCCGGTGCGGTCGTGGGAGAGCGCGCGCGCCAGGCTCAGGAGTTCCTCCGGCGCGGCACCCGGGCTGACCCGGATCGCGTCGATGCGACGGGCTCGCAGTCGGCCCTCGAGGGTGAGGTCCTCCCCCAGCACGAGTCCGCGCTCAACGCCGGACTCCACGACGACCGGATGCCGATCCACGGCAGCGGCCGCGGCGGTGAGCGCGAGCTCCTGGGCGGCATCGTTCCCGGGGTCGGTCCGGAGGAGGGCGACCAGGTCGCCGAACCGCTTGACGAACGTGGCGTGGGGATTCAAGCCGTGCTCGAAGTCGAGGCGTGGTATGAAGGTGCACCGACCATACCAACCGGGCCGCTGCTGAGCGCGGGCACCAACTTACGCAATGACAAGCGCTTTCGACGCAGCCAGAGTAGTATGTTTCTATACTACTGTTGCGTCGAACCGCCTGTTCCCGGTTCCACACCCCCGGCGTCCATTGCGCCGCCGCACCCGCGGGTCTTTGTTTGTCGTCCATGAACGCCGCGCCCCCGCTCGCCGATAACTCCGAGCTCGCGGCCGCGCTTCTTCAGGCTGCCATCACCGCCGCCCTCGCCGGGCTCTGCGGCTTTCTCTTCCAGCGGTACCGCAAGCCCTATCTCGGCTGGTGGAGCGCCGCGTGGACGCTCTATCTGCTGCGCCTCGCGGCCATCATCAGTTTCGTCCTCACCCAGCAGCGAGCCTGGCTTTACTGGCATCAGGTCGTCACCGGCTGGACGGCGCTCGCCGTGCTCGCCGCCGCGCTCGTCTTTTCGCGGGGCCTGCGCTGGCGCTGGTCGTACCTCCCGCTGTTCCTCTTCCCGCCCCTCTGGTCCTACGTGGCGATCTACCGGATTGACGCATTCGGGTGGGCGGCCGGGCCTGCCGTTGCCTTCCTGAGCCTCGCGACCCTCTGGACCGGGTGGGTATTTCTCTCGTATCGGCGCCGGGTGGCCTCCAGCGGGGCCGCCCTTCTGGGCGGAGCATTTCTCCTGTGGGGCCTCCATCATCTGGACTACCCGTTCCTTCGCGCCCGCGGCGCTTGGACGCCCTGGGGGTACTATCTCGACGTCCTTTTCGAGCTGGCCGTGGGCGCCGGGATCCTCCTCCTCGTCCTCGACGATCTCCGGCGGGGGCTCGCCGCGCTCTCGGCCCTCTCGGGGGATCTCCAGCGCCGCGGCCGGGAGCGCGACGTCCTCGACGCCCTGCTCGCCCGGCAGCTCACGCTTCCAGCTGTCCGGGGCGCGGCGATGTACCTGCAGGACGAGCAGGGGGGACGCTTCGTCGGCGGGGCGGGGGTGTGCACCGGGTGGACCGGAGCGGCGCCCGCCGGCCGGGGCGCCCAGGTGCTCGAGCAGGCCGTAGCCGCCGGCCGGCCGCAAATCACCGCCGAATGGACCGACCCGCTGGCCCCGCGGGAAACGCCCTATGCGTACGCCGCGGTGTTGCCGATCTTTCACGGGGCCGCGGTGACCGGCGCGCTCGTGATCGTGGGTGACGCCCGCGACCCGTTTGCCGCTCTCGACGAGGATTTTCTGGTGGCGCTGGGACAGCAGGTCGGAGCCGCACTGGAGAACGCCGATCTCTACGAACGGCTCCAGGCGCGGACGGTCGAGCTCGCGCGGCTCTCGGCCCGCATGGTCGAGCAGCACGAGGCCGAGCGCCGGCGGCTCTCGCGCGAGCTGCACGACGAGACGGCGCAGGTCTTCTCGGCGGTGAAGATGGAGCTGGGCGTGCTGCGGGACACCGCCGAGCCGCCGGTCGCGGCGCGCCTCGACCGGGCTCTGGACCTGGTCGACACCGGCATCCGGAGCATCCGGGCGGTGACCAACGACCTGCGCCCGTCGCTCCTCGACGACCTCGGACTGCTTCCGGCCCTCCGCTCGCTCGTGGCGGAGTTCGCCGAGCGCAGCGGCATCCCGACGGAGCTGGCGGCCCCGGCCGCGCTCCCGCCGCTCTCTGAGGATGCGGAGCTCGCTCTGTTCCGGGCGCTTCAGGAAGCGCTGTCCAACGTGTCGCGCCACGCCGGCGCACGCGGAGTCCGCATCGGCGTCTCCGTCACGGACCAGGAGGTGGCGCTCGAAGTGCAGGACGACGGGCGCGGCCTCCCGCCCGGGCTCGGGCCGGAGGACTTCGAGCGGAACGGCCATATGGGGCTCGCCGGCATGCGGGAGCGAATCGGCGCCCTCGGGGGCACGGCGCGCGTCGAAGGGCGGCGCGAAGGAGGCGTGCGGGTAGCGGTACGCGTGCCGCTCACGCCGGGAGGTTCCGCATGACCGAGCCGACGATCCGGGTGCTCGTGGCCGACGATCACGCGGTGGTCCGGGAGGGCATCCGCCATGTGCTCGAGCGCGAGCCGGGATTCGAGGTCGTGGCGGAGGCCGCGAACGGCAGCGAGGTGCTCCCGCTCGCGGAGCGGCACCGGCCGGACGTGGCGGTGCTGGACATCTCGATGCCGGGCGAGTCGGGCATCCAGGTCGCGGCGCAGCTGCGCCAGCGGCTGCCCGAAACCCGCATCCTGATCCTCAGCATGTACGACAACGCGGAGTATGTGCTGGAGAGCGTGCGGGCGGGGGCTCACGGCTACATCCTGAAGGATACAGCCGCCACCGAGCTCCGCCGCGCGATCCGCGCGGTGCAGAACGGGGAGGCCTTTCTGAGCCCGCCCGTGGCGAGCCGGCTGACCGCCGCGGTACGCGGCGAGCTCGAACGCGAGGCGCGGACCGGCGATCTCGGCTCGCTCACCGCCCGGGAGCGGGAAGTGCTGCGCGGCATTGTTGGCGGGCAGACCAACAAGGAGATCGCGGCCGCTCTCGGCATCAGCCACCGGACGGTCGAGACCCACCGCGAGAGCCTGATGCGCAAGCTCCGCATCCGGACGGTCGCGGGCCTCACCCGGTTTGCCCTGGAGGCGGGGCTGGCCGGCGACTAATCATCCGGCACATCAACTCGTACACCGGATCCAATCCGTGGATACTTCGCAGCGCAGAGCCAAGACGGGCATCGTCATGCTGAACCTGGGAGGACCGGCCACGCTGGAGGCGGTCGAGCCCTTCCTGCTGGAGCTGTTCGCCGACCGGGAGATCATCCAGCTGCCGGTCCAGGGCTGGCTCGGCCCCTTCATCGCCCGGCGGCGCACGCCCGCCGTGCAGAAGCTCTACGCCGACATCGGCGGCGGCTCTCCCATCCTCGCCCATACCGAGGCGCAGGGCCGCGGGATGGTGGAGCGGCTGGACCGCCTCTCGCCGGATACCGCGCCCCACGGCTTCTACGTGGCCTTCCGCTACGCCTCGCCCAAGAGCGAGGACGCGCTCCGCGCCATGCAGGCGGACGGCGTGGAGCGCGCGGTGGCGTTCACCCAGTATCCCCAGTTCTCCTGCGCCACGACCGGCTCCAGCCTGAACGAGCTCTGGCGCGCGAGCGAGCGGCTCGGGCTCGGTGACGCGTTCACCTGGAGCATCATCGACCGCTGGCCGGTCCATGACGGATTCATCGGTGCGATGACGGAGACGGTCCGTGAGGGACTGCTCGGGTTTCCGGCCGGCGACCGCGACAAGGTCGTCCTGCTCTTCAGCGCGCACTCGCTGCCGCTGAGCATCGTGAACCGGGGGGATCCGTATCCGCAGGAGATCGGGGCCAGCGTGCACCGGGTGATGGAGCGCCTCGGCTTCTCCCATCCCTACATATTGGCGTATCAGTCCGAGGTGGGCCCGGTGAAGTGGCTTGGCCCCAGCACGAAGAGCGTGATCGAGCTGCTCGGCAAGCGCGGGCACAAGCATCTCCTCGTCGTGCCGATCGCGTTCACGAGCGATCACATCGAGACCCTCTCCGAGCTCGACCGCGAGAATGGGCACCTGGCCCGGGAGGTCGGCATCACGCACTATCGGCGCAGTCCCGCGCTCAACGCGCGGCCCGACTTTCTGGATGCGCTGGCCGACGTCGTAAAGCGGCACCTGGCGTCGGGAGAGCCGTACGGATCCCAGTATGCGCTCCGATGCCCCGGATGCACCAACCCGGCCTGCCGGCAGATCCTCAACCCGGTACACCCACGGGCCTGAGAAACAAGAGGGGCCCGGCCGGCGGCCGGGCCCCTCGTCACGTTCTCCTCCGGGCCGTCAAAGGCTCTCTCTGATCTTCCGGCTCGCTGGGTAGAGAACTCTCCGTACCAAGCGCTCGGCCATCAGCCGCACGACCTCCCGCTGCTCCTCCGAGAGCGACCCGAGCTCGGCGAGGGTCCGGTCCGCCTCTTCCCGGGCGACGCGCTCGCCGAGGCGGTGGAGCTCGGCGAGATGCGGTCCCACCACCCTGCCACGCAGGGTCTTCCGGAAACGACTCAACTCGGTGCGAACCAGCGCTTCCGCTTCCTCCAGGGCCGGCGAGGAGCCAACGGCGGCGGGACAGTGCTGGAGCCGGAGATCATCGAGGTCGAACAAACGCACGCCCGGCACGTCGCGCGCGGCCGCTTCCACGTTGCGCGGCACGGCGAGATCCAGCGTGACCAGGGGCCGCTCGGGCCGGAGTTGGAGCGCCTCGGCGAGCGCCGGGGCGGAGAGCACCGGTTCGGCGGCGGCGGTGGCGGCGAAGACGACGTCGGCCCGCGCCACCGCTTGCGGCAATGTGTCCCAGGCCGCCCACGCGGCCGCCCGATCGCTGGCGAGCGCCTCGGCGCGCGCCGCTGTGCGGCTCAGCACCAGCACGGAGGAGCATGGTTCCGCCTCGAGCGCATGCAGCACGCCTTCCGCAACCTCGCCCGCGCCGAGCACGAGCAGGTTCCGCCCCTCGAACGACCCGCCGGAGCAGCGCTTGGCATGAGCCACCGAGGCGGAAGCCACCGACGCGGGATGCCGGCCGAGGGCGGTCTCACGGCGGGCCCGGCGGCCGGCGGCCAGCGCCGCGGCGAAGGCGGCGTCCAGCTCCCAGGTGCTCGTTCCGAACGTATGGGCCTGCTCGTATGCGCGGCGCACCTGTCCTGCGATCTCGTGCTCGCCCAGCACCTGCGAATCCAGCCCGGCCGCGACGAGGAACAGGTGGCTCAGCGCGGGGAGCCCATCCCTCCGGTACACCGTCCGCGGGTCAAGCGGCAAGCCGCGCTCCCGCGCCACTGCGCGCAACCCGCCTTCGTGATCGTGATCGCCCCACCAGTACAGCTCGAGCCGATTGCACGTCGAAAGCACGACGAGCGATCGGCCCGCTTGCCGCTCCCGTTCCAGCCAGACCGCGACTTCCTCCGGGGCGAGCACCAAGTGCTCCCGGACGCTCACGTCGGCGGTGTGGTGACTCACGCCGGCGAGATGGAACGGCATGGAGGTCGGCATGCTAATACGCTACGCCGCGCCCGGTCGCTCCAGCAATCCGCGCCACCCCGGAGGGGGGTCCGTAGAATTACGGAGGAGGCGGCTTCAGCCCACCTTCACCGAAATCTCCCGCGGCCGCGCACGCTCGGCCTTGGGCAGAGTGACTGTCAGGATGCCGTTGTCGTACTTCGCCTCGATCCTGTCGGCGTCCACCAGGTTCGGTAGCGCGAAACTGCGCTCGAAGAGACCGTAGCTCCGCTCGTAGCGGTGCACCCGCTCGGTCTTCTCTTCCGCGACCTGCTTCTTTTCACCCCGAATGGTGAGCACCTGGTTCTCGATCGAGATCCTCACGTCCTCGGGCTTCACGCCCGGGATTTCGGCCACGATCTTGACGCTGTCCTTGTCCTCGAAGACATCGCAAACGGGAGCCCACGACGCCGTGAGCGCGCCGTTCTCGTCCGGCTGGGCCGGCCATTTGGCGAACGCGTCGTCCAGCAGGCTGTTGAGCCGGCGCAGATTCTGGAACGGATCGAGGGCGCGCCGAGTGGTCATCACGTACATTTTCTCTTCCTCCACACGACAGGGTTGAAGGCCGCTGCGCGATCGGCACCGCGCCGATCGGCGATCGCTGGCAATGCACCCGACATGCCGGTGGAACCAGGTGGAGATCGGTCAAAGTGGCGGAGCGGGTCCGGCCCGGCCCTGCCGCCCCGGGGGTAGTCTGCAAGATTGACCGTCCCGGCCCTGAGGTCTGAACCATGCGCGCTCGCATCGCTGCATTCCTTTGTCTCGTGGCGGCCTGCCATCGAGGAAGCCCAGGGCCCGGGGCCGGCTGGTCCCGGATAGAGCCGGCTGCGTTCGTCCGGGAGCTGGCCCGGCCGGCCTCGGGGCCCCGACCGCGGCTGGTGATCGTCGACGTGCGCGAGCCGGAGCTGTTCCGGAAGTCGCATCTGCCCGGGGCGATGAACCTCCCCTACCCCGCGGCCAAGCAGCGCGCGCCGGCCGAGCTCGATCCCTCCAGCGACATCGTCCTGGTCTGCCACTCGGGGCCCATGGGTGACGAGCTCGCCGCCATTCTCGCCGCGAGAGGCTTTCCACACGTGCGAAACCTCGCGGGGGGGATGAAACGCTGGCAGGGCCCGGTCGAGTCGGGGTCGTGACCCGGCTCGTGCTCCTGGGCGGCGGGCACGCCCACCTGTTTGTGCTCGAGGCGCTGGCCCGGGGTGCCTTTGCGGGAGTCGAGGTCACGCTCGTGTCCCCGGTGCGGCGCCAGGCGTATTCGGGCATGGTCCCGGGCATGATCGCGGGCCGCTACCGAGCGGATGAGCTGTCGTTCGACCTGGAGGCGATCGCCCGTGCTGCCGGGGCCCGCTACGTCCCGCTAGCCGGGCGCCGCATCCTGACCGGGGCCGGCCGGATCGAGCTGGCCGACGGCAGCGTGGCGGCATACGACGTCCTCTCGGTCGCGACCGGCTCGACCGTGCGGGGGACCGAGCTTCCGGGCGTCGCCGGGCAGGCGCTCATGGTCAAGCCGATCGACCGTGCGGGCGAGATCGTGCCGGCGCTCGGCCGCGCACTCGCCGCCGGCCAGAGTCCTGCCGTGGTCGTGGTGGGCGCCGGCGCCGCGGGCATCGAGATCGCGCTCGCCGTTCGTGCAAGGCTCCGCCTGATGGCGGGTGGGGACACCGGAACGGTGACGCTCCTGGAGGCCGCACCCCGGCTCTTCGGCGGGCGGCTCCCGCAGGCCGCGCGCTCCACGCAGCGCGCCCTGGGGCGGAACCGGGTCGTCCTCCGTCTCGGCGCGGAGGTCTCGTCCGCGGGCGCGTACGGCGTGCGGCTTGCCGACGGCACCGAGCTGCCGGCCCAGGTGCTCGTGTGGGCCGCCGGCGCCGCGGCGACGGACCTGCTGCGCACGTCGGGGCTCGCCCTCGATCCGGAGGGCTTCCTGTTGGTGGATGACCGTCTCCGATCACCGTCGGACGCGCGCATCTTCGCCGCGGGAGACGCGGCCACGCCGGCGCTGTGGCCGGAGACCCCGAAGGCCGGCGTCTACGCCGTGCGGGAGGGCCCGGTGCTCTGCGCCAACCTGGCTGCGGCCTGTCGCGGCGCCGAACCTCGGGTCAGGTACAGCCCTCAGCGCCGCTTCCTCGCCCTCCTCAATACCGGCGACGGGCGCGCGATCTGCTCGTACGGGTCCTTCGCGGTGTCCGGGCGATGGGCGATGGCGCTGAAGGACCGGATCGACCGGGCGTTCATGCGGCGGTTCCAGCGGCTGGAAAGCGGTGAGAGGTGAGGCGTGAGACGGGGGCAACGGTT
>DASWAI010000141.1:0-1751 GCA_036391215.1 Gemmatimonadales bacterium | reverse complement strand
GAACCGCGGGCCGGAACCGGCCACGAACACTACTTGGGCTTTACGACCAGCGCGCTCGTGAGGGTCAGGTCCACCGCCGTCCCGACCGGCACGACCACGTCGCGGCTCGCGGTTTCGACGGCGACCGCCGTACCCCCGGCTGCCCCGACCACGCCCCCGACCACGGCGCCCGTCGCATTGCCGCCGATGATGCGGCCTGCGATCGCGCCGATCGCGGTGCCGGCTCCCACCTTCTCCGCTTCGCCGGCCGAGATGCCGCGACCGCGCAGCTCGTGGTGCACGGGCTGGACCTGAGCGCTCACTGCGTAGTTCTGACCGTTGACCATGACCGAGTTCACCTGGAAGGCGAGCTTCCCGTCCGCCGCTCCCTTGCCCTTCGCCGGCGCCAAGTCGGTGATCGTCAGTTGCACTGTCGCGCCTGACGGGATCACGACTCGACCCGCCGGATCCGTGATATCGTGGGCTACCCGGGCCTTGACCATGTCCCCCACTCGGTTTCGGCGCGAGCTAATCGAGTCTTGCAGCGACGCCTGAATCCCGGTTCCGCTCGGCAGCGTGAGCTCAGCCACCGGGAGTGGCGCGGGAGCGGCGGCAGGCGCCACGGGTGACGCTTCCTTCGCGGCAACGGGGCTCCCACTCGGCGCCGGTCGCGGCGAGCGCCGAGCTGCCGGCTGGGCGTTCCCGTGCGACCGGGGTGCCGGCGTTTCCGCAGCGCTGGGCGCGGGGGAAGTCTTGGGCGCATCGTTGAGGGGTTGGTTGGCAGCGACCGGAGCGAGCTCGAGGTCGCGTTTGAGGCTGTCGGCGTTTCCGGCTCCTACCTGGGGACTCTTCGAACACGCCAAGACGACGAGCGCGCTAAGACACACCTTCGGGATCGGCAAGACCCGCCCTCGCAGCGGCATCCTCCGGTACTGGGCTTCCGATGTCCAGTCGTGGTGATCCATGTCAAGGTTGGGTTGCATGGGAACCTCCGGTGAGCAACCGTTGAAGCCTAGCTCTTAGGACCCTGAAGGGGGAGGAGGGGCCGCGCCCTTGCTCCGGGCTCCCTCTATGTGATCGGCGGTGCCACCGATGCGGGCGGCTGGCAAGTGCTCGAGCTTCTCTTCTACCTGGATCAGGAGAGTCGGCTGATGACGATCCCCTGATCCCCGGATGGCGGGAGCCTCGGATGGGTCGTGGGGTCCGAACCCCTTCGGCCGCGCAGGTAGCACCCTGCTAGCGCCTGATTGTCAGTAAGACCAGATTTCAACCATTCTCTTCCGCCGAGCCACGGCGTGGCCAACATCCCGACGCAACTCGCGGACGCCCTCAGCGACCGCTACGTGTTGGAGCGTGAGCTCGGGCGCGGGGGGATGGCCACGGTTTACCTCGCGCGTGATCTCAAGCACAAGCGACCGGTCGCACTGAAGGTGCTCCGCCCCGAGCTTGCCGCTAGCCTGGGGCCGGAACGGTTTCAGCGGGAGATCGAGTTCGCGGCGCGCCTCCAGCACCCCCACATCCTGACCGTGCTCGACTCCGGCGACGCGGCCGGGCAGCTCTGGTTCACCATGCCCTATGTGGAGGGGGAGAGTCTGCGGGCCCGCCTCGCGCGGGAGGGGCAACTCGCGATCGAGGCGGCGCTGCGCATCGCCGGCGAGGCGGCGCAGGCGCTCCAGTATGCGCACGAGCACGGAGTTATCCACCGCGACGTCAAGCCCGAAAACCTGCTGCTCACGACCGACGGCAACACGCTGGTCGCAGATTTCGGCATC
>DASWAI010000140.1:0-5249 GCA_036391215.1 Gemmatimonadales bacterium | reverse complement strand
GCAGGTTGCCGGAGATGAACACCACGGACCCGTACTCACCGATGGCCCGCGCGAACGAGAGGGCGAAGCCGGTGAGGATCGCGGGCGCGAGCGCGGGCAGCAACACCCGTCGCACCGTTTGCCAGCGGCTTGCGCCGAGGCTGGCCGCGGCCTCCTCGAGCTCCAGCTCGAGATCCTGGAGCACCGGCTGCACCGTGCGGACCACGAAGGGGAGCCCGATGAACGTGAGCGCGAGGACCACCCCCGCGGGGGCATAGGCCACCTCGATGCCGAGCGGCGCGAGCCGGGAGCCCACCCAGCCGCCGGGCGCGTAAAGCGTGGTGAGCGCGATTCCGGCCACGGCGGTGGGCAGCGCGAACGGCAGGTCCACCAGCGCGTCCATGAGGCGGCGGCCCGGGAACCGGTACCGGGTCAGCACCCAGGCCGCGAGCACGCCAAAGACCGAGTTGATCAATGCGGCAGCGAGCGCGGCCCCGAAGCTCAGCCGGTAGGACGCCACGACCCTCGGGGCGGTCACCGTATGCCAGAACGCGCGCCAGCCGAGGCCGGTGCTCCGGACGAAGAGCGTGGCGACCGGGATCAGCACGATCAGGCCGAGATAGGTCAGCGTGAATCCCAGAGCGGGCCCGAAGCCGGGTAGCACGCTGCGGCGGGCGAGTCTCATGCCGGGGCCTACGCCCGCCCCGGCTGGTAGATCTGATCGAAGACCCCGCCGTCGGCGAAGTGAACCGCCTGCGCCTTTCGCCAGCCGCCGAACATCTCGTCGATGGTGAAGAGCTCGAGCCGGGGGAACTGCGCGGCGTACCGGGCCGCCGCGGCCGGAGACCGCGGCCGGTAGAAGTTCCGGCCGGCGATGTCCTGCCCCTGCTCGGAGTAGAGGAAGTCCACATATGCCTGCGCCACGGCCCGCGTGCCGCGGTGGTCCACGACCTTGTCCACCACGGCGACGGGCGGCTCGGCCAGGATACTGCGCGACGGGTAGACGATCTCGAACGTTCCCCGGCCCAGCTGCTTCACGGCGAGTAGCGCTTCGCTCTCCCAGGCCACCAGCACGTCGCCGATGCCGCGCTCGGCGAACGTCGTCATGGCGCCGCGCGCGCCGCTGTCCAGCACCGGCACGTTCCGGTACAGCCGGGTGACGAACTCGCGCGCCCGCGTCTCGTCGCCGTTCCACCGGCCCAGGGCGTAGCCCCACGAGGCCAGGTAGTTCCAGCGGGCGCCGCCGCTGGTCTTCGGGTTCGGCGTGATCACGGCGACGTCGGGGCGGACGAGATCGTCCCAGTCCCGGATCCGCTTCGGGTTCCCCTTGCGGACGAGCAGCACGACGGTGGAGCTATAGGGCGTGCTGTTCCCCGGGAGGCGGCCCTGCCAGCCCGGGGCGACGAAACCCCGGTCCTCCAGCGCGTCGACGTCGTAGGCCAGCGCGAGGGTCACCACGTCGGCCCTGAGGCCGTCGATCACCGAGCGCGCCTGCTTGCCCGAGCCACCGTGCGACTGAAGGACGGTGACGTCCTGGCCGGTCCTGGCCTTCCAGTAGGCCGCGAACGCCGCGTTCACGTCCTGGTACAGCGCGCGCGTCGGGTCGTAGGAGACGTTGAGCAGGGTGAC
This sequence comes from Gemmatimonadales bacterium, assembly GCA_036391215.1. Classification (GTDB taxonomy): domain Bacteria; phylum Gemmatimonadota; class Gemmatimonadetes; order Gemmatimonadales; family GWC2-71-9; genus DASQPE01. The sequence continues at coordinate 3,641 of DASWAI010000140.1, read as the reverse complement.
CGGCGCCTGCCCCGGTCCGTGCCCCCGCCCCGCCGTGCGGGCCGCGAGTCCGCCCGCCACCAGCAGGGCGAGCGGGACGAGCCGCCTCACAGCACCCACTCCGGGTCGGGCACGACCGCCGGCCGCTCGGGCGGCACGAAGACGCGCAGGCGCCGCGGCTTCAGGAACACCCGGTCGCCCCGGCGGAGCTTGAGCTCCTCGAAGCGCTCGCGCGTGAGCTCCGCTTCGATGGGGACACGGTGCCCGGGGCTCTCCAGCTCCACCCGCACCGACGCCCCGAGCGCCCGCGCGTGGCTCACGATCGCCTCGAACGTGCTCCCGTTCGGCGCCACGGCGATCTCCACCTCGTGGGTGCGCACGAAGGCCAGCGCCGGCCCGTCCGCCGCTTCCGCCACCTCGGGCGCCTCGTGCTCGGTGGCGCCCAGCCGCATGCGTCCGTCGGCCAGCCGCCCGTGGAACAGGTTGACGCTGCCGAGGAACCCGTAGACGAAGGGCGTCGCGGGCTGGTCGTATACCTCCTCGGGCGTGCCGACCTGCTCCACCCGGCCGCGGTGCATCACGACCACCCGGTCCGCCACCTCGAGCGCCTCGTCCTGGTCGTGGGTCACGAACACGCTGGTGATGCCGATCTCGTCGTGCAGGCGGCGGAGCCACCGGCGGAGGTCCTTGCGGACCTGGGCGTCGAGGGCGCCGAACGGCTCGTCCAGCAGGAGCACCCGGGGCCGGACGGCCAGCGCGCGGGCGAGGCCCACCCGCTGCCGCTGCCCGCCGGAGAGCTGCGCCGGATACCGGTCCGCCAGAGGAGCCAGCTGCACCAGCTCGAGCAGCTCGGTGACGCGCGCGCGGATCTCGCTGCCCGTAGGACGGAGGCGGCGGGGCCGCACCCGGAGGCCGAAGGCCACGTTCTCGAACACGGTCATGTGGCGGAACAGCGCATAGTGCTGGAAGACGAAACCCACCTGCCGGTCGCGGACGTGGCGCGGGGTGGCGTCCTCGCCGGCGAAGAGGATCCGCCCGCCGTCCGGCGCCTCGAGCCCGGCGATGACCCGGAGCAGCGTCGTCTTGCCGGAGCCGGAGGGACCGAGCAAGGCGACCAGCTCGCCACCGGGCACGTCGAGCGTCACGTCGTCGAGCGCGGTGAAGCGGCCGAAGCGCTTGGTGACGGCCTCGATCCGTATGGCGGGGGCGTCCTGCCGCTCAGGCGACATGGCGGGCCTCCCGCGCAGCGGCGGCCGCGGTCCGGGCCAGCACGGCCCGCAGCCGCACGACGTCGCCCACGACGATCACGGCCGGCGGCCGCACCGGCGCCCGGGCGGCGCGGTCGACGATGTCCCCCAGCGTGCCGGTGACCACCCGCTCGTCCGGCAGCGTGCCGTTCTCCACCAGCGCGATCGGCGTCTCGGGGACGCGGCCGTGGGCGCGCAGCCGCTCCACCACCTCGCCCAGGCGCTCGACCCCCATCAGCACCACCAGCGTGTCCATCCGCGCGAGCGCGCCCCAGTCGAGCGGGTCGGTGCCGTCCTCCGCCCGGTGCGCGGTCGCCACGGCGAAGCTGCCGCCGTAGCCGCGCGTGGTCAGGGGGATGCCCGCCCGCGCGGTGACGCCGACCACGCTCGAGACACCGGGCACCACCTCCCACGGCACGCCCGCCCCGGCGCACGCGAGCGCCTCCTCGGCGCCGCGGCCGAACACGAACGGATCGCCGCCCTTGAGCCGGACGACGGCCTTCCCGAGGCGCGCCTCGCTGACGAGCAGCGCGTTGATCCCCTCCTGCGGGATGCAGTGCCCGCCCGGCGCCTTGCCCGCGTAGACGAGCTCGGCATCGGCCGGCGCTTCCTCGAGGAGTGCCGGGCTCACGAGCCGGTCGTACACCACGACGTCCGCCCGCCGCAGCACGTCGAGCCCGCGGGCCGTGATCAGCCTGGGATCGCCCGGCCCCGCGCCGACCAGGTACACCCGTCCCGGTGCCGTTGCCCGGGCATCGGGGCCGGGCCGGGCATCCGAAACTGCACACCACAGAGGCACCGAGGTCTCTCTCCGTGCCTCCGTGCCTCTGTGGTGTGCGGCTTCGGGCACAGCCCGGTCCGCGGCCTGCTCCCACTCCCCCACCCCCATGATGTCGGCGATCCGCTCCCGCGCCCGTCGCTCGTCGCCGGCGCGGAGCAGCGCCAGCACGTCCGAATCCACCAGCCGGTACCACAGGCGCTTGCGCACTTGGAAGTCGGGATACTTCTCCGCCAGCGGCTTCCGGAGCGCGCCGGCCAGCGTGAGGAACCGGGCGTACTCGTCGCCCAGCTCGCGCTCGATCCGCTCGCGGATCCGCACCGCCAGCGCCGGCGCGTTGCCGGAGGTGGACACGGCCACCACCAGCTCGCCCCGCCGCAGGATGGACGGCAGGATGAACCCGCAGTACGGCGGGTCGTCCACCACGTTGACGAGGACGCCGCGCGACTCGGCCTCCGCGTGCACCACGTGATTCACGTCGGGATCGTCCGTGGCCGCGATGACGATCCACGCCCCGTCGAGATCTCCTGGGGCGTACGCGCGCGCCACGTGCGCCACCCCGCCCTCGCGGGCCCGAAGCGCGAGCCCGGGCGTGAGCGACGGCGCCACGACCGTCACGTCCGCCCCGGCGTCCACCAGCGGCCCGACCTTGCCCTCGGCCACCGCGCCGCCGCCCACGACCACGGCCCGGCGGCCGCGCAGGTCGAGCAGGACCGGGTAGTATCCGCTCACGCGGCTGCCCCCGCCCCCGCCCCCGGCCCGTCCGCGGCATCGGCATCCGCGTCCACCCGCAGGAACCCCTTCGCCACGAGCCAGGCGAGGATGCGCCGCGCGTTCTCCTCCGGGAGCCGGTCGGTGGTCGACAGCGTCACCTCCGGTGCCGTCGGCGGCTCGTAGGGATCGCTGATGCCGGTGAAGTTCTGGATCTCTCCCCGCCGGGCCTGGGCATAGATCCCCTTCACGTCGCGCCGCTCGCACTCTTCGAGCGGGGTGTCCACGAACACCTCGACGAACCGGTCCCCACCCACCAACCCCCGGGCCTCCTCGCGTGTGCTGCGATAAGGGCTTACCGCCGCGACGATCACGAGCCCGCCGTGCTTCACGATCTCGGACGCCACGAACGCGATCCGGCGGATGTTGAGGTCGCGGTCCTCCCGGCTGAAGCCGAGCCCCTTGGAGAGCAGGGTGCGGACGACGTCGCCGTCGAGCACCGTCACGGGCCGCCCGCGCTCCAGCAGCAGCGCGGTGAGCACGTCGGCGGTGGTGGACTTTCCGGCGCCGCTCAAGCCCGTGAACCACACGCACGCCCCCTGCTGGACCCTGGGCGGATAGGCCTCGCCCAGGATGCGCGCCACTTCGGGGCGGGTGAACCAGCCGGGCAGCTCGCGGCCGGCGTTGAGGTAGTCGTCCCGCACCTGCGTGCCGGAGATCGTGGCGGTGCGGACGCCCGGCGCCACCTTCGAGATCTCCTCGTAGCGGTCCTCGTCGGGCAGGTAGGTCAGCTCGTGGAACGGGATCACCCCCACCTCGAGCTCCTCGGCGTGCCGCTCGACGAGCTGCTGGGCGTCGTAGGGCCCGTAGAACGGCTTCCCGGCCGAGTCGTTCCCCGGGCCGGCGTGGTCCCGGCCGACGATGAA
>DASWAI010000139.1:0-2995 GCA_036391215.1 Gemmatimonadales bacterium | reverse complement strand
GGGGGGGGGGGGGGGGGGCCGGCGGCGACGCTGCCGCACGTGGCCGCGGCGGTATCGGTCATCAGCGCGCTCGCCTCGCCCTGGCTGGTGCGGGCGTCGGAGCCGCTGGCGCTCTACGTGGATCGCCGGCTGCCCCGGTCGCTACAGACGTTCGTCACCCTCTACGGATCGTGGGTGGAGCTGGTGCGGGAGGCGCCGGGGCGGGGCCGGAGCACGCGGTGGACGCCGGTGCGCCGGGCGGCGCGGCTGGTCCTGGTGGACGCGGTGCTGGTGGGGGGCGTGATCATCGGGGCGTCGATCAACCTCCCGGCGATGCTTGCCGTGCTCGAGGGGCGGGCCGGCCTGTCCGAGGGCCCCGGGCGCTGGGTGGTGGTCGCGGCGGCGGCGCTCATCACCGCGCCGTTCGTGGTCGGGATGGTCCGCTCCTCCCGCCGGCTCGGCAACGCGCTGGCGGACATCGCGCTGCCGAGCCGGGGAGCGGGCGCCATGGACCCGGCGGATGCGCCCCGGCGGGCCTTCGTGGTGACGCTGCAGATCGCGATCGTGATGATGGTCGGCGTGCCGCTGCTCGCGGTGACGCAGCCGTTTCTGCCGCGTTACCAGGGCCTCGTGATCGTTCTGGTGGCGCTGGCCGTCCTGGGCATGGTGTTCTGGCGCACGGCGACCAATCTCCAGGGGCACATGCGGGCCGGCGCCGAGATGATGGCGGAGGCGCTGGGCCCGCGCCACCGGGGCGCGGAGGCGGAGACCCTGGAGCAGGTGCAGCATCTGCTCCCGGGTCTGGGGACCCTCGTGCCGGTGCGCGTGGCCGGGGGCAGCTCGGCGGCGGGGCTCACGCTGGCCGAGCTCAACCTGCGGGGCCGGACCGGGGCCACGGCCGTGGCGCTGGCGCGCGACGGAGACGACACGATGGTCTTTCCGACCGCCAAGACGCTGCTGCGCGAAGGCGACATGCTCGCCCTGTCCGGGAGCCACGACGCAATCGAGGAAGCGATCCGGTTGCTCACCCGCGGGGCCTGATCAGTCCAGCTCCGCCGCCCGCCAGAGATACCAGCTCGCCACGCTGCGGTACGGCCGCCAGCGCTCGCCCCGCCGTGTCATGGTGACGGGCGCGGGCAGCCGCCGCATGCCGAACGCGCGGCGGAACCCCTTGCGCACGCCGAGGTCGCTCACCGGAAGGACGTCGGGCCGTCCGAGGCGAAAGATGAGGATCATCTCCACGGTCCAGCGGCCCACGCCGCGCACGGCCGTGAGCCGCTCGACCAGCTCGTCGTCGCTCATCGCATGGGCCTGGGCGAGGGGCGGCACAGTGCCCTCGAGAGCGTGCCGCGCCAGGTCCTTGAGCGCCGCCGTCTTGTTGCGGGAGAGCCCGGCGGCGCGGAGCCCGGCCTCGGGGACGGCCAGGAGGTCCTCGGGGCGGGGGAACCGGCGGGGCCGGAACAGCGCGACCACGCGGCCCAGGATGGTCTCCGCCGCCTTGCCGCTCAGCTGCTGGTAGACGATGGACTCGAGCAGCGCGGCGAACAGGCTCTGCGTGCGGGCCGGCCGCACGGAGAACGGCACGCTCCGCCCGATGATGACCCCAAGCTCGGGATCGGCGGCGACCAAGTGCCGGACGGCCGTGTCCGGGTCGAAGCAAAGGCCGTCCGGTCGCGGCGCGCGCTGGAGGCTGGGAACGGGCTCGGCCAAGGTGGCCCTCGTTACGGGGAGCGGAGAAAATCGCTGCCCAGGCGGGCGGGGGGTAGGGGGCCGCGAGACGGGCCGAATCGGCCCGCTCGCCGTCCCGGTTCCTGTATCTTCTCCGCATGACTCCCGACGAATTCCGCGCGCACGGGCACGAGCTGGTGGACTGGATGGCGGACTATCTCCGCGACGTCGGCAACCGGCGGATCGTGCCCCAGGTGCGGCCAGGCGACATCCGGCGCGCCCTCCCGGACGCCCCGCCCGACGAGGCCGAGCCGTTCGAGCGGGTCATGGCCGACTTCGAGCGGCTCATCCTGCCGGGCATGACGCACTGGAATCATCCCGGCTGGTTCGCCTACTTCGCCGCCAACAACAGTCCGCCCTCGATCCTCGCCGAGATGCTGACCGCCACCCTCGGCGCGCAATGCATGTCGTGGCAGACGTCCCCCGCCGCCACCGAGCTGGAGCAGGTGACGATGGCGTGGCTGGCGCACATGCTCGACCTCCCCGCGGGGTTCACGGGCGTCATCCAGGACACGGCGTCCACGGCGACGCTGCTGGCCCTATTGTCCGCGCGGGAGCGGGCCAGCGGGTTCGCGGGGGAGCGGCTCGGCGCCGGGCAGGGGCTCCGGGTCTACGCGTCGGCCGAGGCGCATTCCTCCGTGGCCAAGGGGGTCAAGCTCGCGGGCTACGGCGCGGAGGCGCTCCGGCAAATTCCGGTCGACGGCCGCTACGCGCTCCGGCCGGAGGCGCTGGCGGAGGCGATGGCGCGGGACGCGTCGGCGGGGCTCGTGCCGGCCTGCGTCGTGGCCGCCGTCGGCACGACCTCCTCCACGGCGATCGACCCCCTGCCCGCGATCGCGGACCTGTGCCGGCGGCACGGCGCCTGGCTCCACGTGGACGCGGCCTGGGCCGGATCCGCGGCGATCGTCCCCGAGCTTCGCCATATCCTGGACGGCGTGGAGCACGCCGACAGCCTGGTGTTCAATCCGCACAAGTGGCTGCTGGTGAACTTCGATTGCAGCGCATACTTCGTCCGGGACGTGGACACGCTTCTCCGGACGTTCACGATCACGCCGGAGTTTCTCCGGACGGCGCACGACCCCGACGTCGTCAACTTCCGGGACTGGGGCATCCAGCTGGGGCGTCGGTTCCGCGCACTCAAGCTCTGGTTCGTGATCAAGAGCTATGGCGTCGAGGGGCTGCGGGCGACGGTGCGGCGGCATGTGGCGCTCGCCCGCGAGTTCGCCGGGTGGGTCGAGGCGGCGCCGGACTTCGAGCTGCTGGCACCGGCGCCGCTCGGCCTCGTGTG
>DASWAI010000138.1:0-12549 GCA_036391215.1 Gemmatimonadales bacterium | reverse complement strand
CGGCGCGGGCCTGGGCCGCGACCATCGCGCCGGTGCGGCTCCGGGCCGGGGCGGCCGAAGTCGACCGCGGCGCCACGGTGCCGCTCGAAGTGGACGCCGCCGGGCGCCGGGCCGCGACGCTCTGGCTTCGGGCCCCGGGCGAGGCCTGGCAGCCGAGGCCGCTGCGGCTCGACTCGCTGGGGCACGCGCGGTTCCTGGCGGGGCCGCTCCGGAGCGACCTCTACGCCCGCGTCACCAGCGGGCGGCGCTCGTCCGACACGGTGGAGGTGCGGGTGCGGCTGCCGGTGTTCCTCGGCAGCGTCGCCGTGACCGCCCACTATCCGGCCTACCTCCGCCTGGACGACGAGCCGGTGCCGCTGGCCGGCGACACCGTCCTGCTCCCCGCCGGGACCCGGCTCGAGACCAGAGGCCAGGCGAGCGCGACGGTCGCCGCTGCCGGGTGGGCCATGGGCGACGAGGTCGAGCGCCTCACCGTCGCAGGCGCCCACTTCTCCGGCAGCTTCGTCCCCCGCCGCTCGGGCACGTACCGGCTCGCGCTCGCCTCCGCCGCCGGCGCCGCGCTCGCCGGCGACACGCTGCGACTCGCGCTGCGAGTGGTGCCGGACAGCGCGCCCCGCGTGGATGTGCCCGTCCCCGGCGGGGACACGCTGGCGCCGCTCGATCTGCTCGTGCCGCTGGTCATCGACGCGCGCGACGACCACGGCATCCGCGCGGTGGCGGTGGAGAGCCGGCGCATCAGCCAGCTGGGCACGGTGGATCCGGTCCGGCGCGAGCCGGTGCCGGTGCCGGCCGCGGCGGACCGGACGATCCTGTCGTTCACCCTGGATCTCAACCGGCGCGGGCTGCTGCCCGGCGACACGGTCCGCTACGCCGCGATCGCGACCGACAACTCGCCCGCGGGGCAGACCGGCCGGTCGCGCGAGTTCGTGCTGCGGCTGCCGACGATGAGCGAGGTCCGCCAGGCGCAGCGGGAGGCGAGCCGCGCCGTGGCGGGACGGCTGGACAGCCTGGCCGCGCGGAGCCGCCGGCTCGAGCGCCAGACCGAGGATCTCGCCCGGGAGCAGCCCCGCAGCGCGGGCTCCGAGAGCGGGAGCCGGTCCGAGCCGCTGCCCTACGAAGAAGCGCAGCGGGCAGAGGCGGTGGCGGCGCGGCAGCAGGACATGGTGGCCCAGGCGGAGGCGCTCAAGCAGTCACTCGAGACGCTCGAGAAGGCCGCCGAGGCGGCCGGCATGCGGGACTCCGCGTGGCAGCGCCAGCTGGCGGAGATCCGCAGCCAGCTCGAGCGCGCGCTCACCCCGGAGCTCAGAGCGCAGCTGGAGAAACTGCAGGAGGCGCTCAAGAACCTCGACGCCGAGGCGACCAAGGACGCGCTGGAGCAGCTGGCGGAGCGGCAGCGCCAGCTGCGCCAGGCCCTGGAGCAGGCCCGGGAGCTGTTCCGCCGTGCCGCCGTAGAAGGCGACCTGGCGAACCTCGCCCAGGAGTCGCGCGACCTGGCGCGGCAGCAGCGCGAGTGGAGCGAGCAGGCCGGGGCTGCCGACAGCGCCCGCGCAGCCGGCGCGGAGCAGCATCTCGCCGGCCGGACCGACTCGCTCGCGTCCGCCCTCCGGCAGGTCGGGCCCGATCTCCCCTCCGAGCGCCAGGAGCGCGTGGGAAAGGCGGCGGAGCAGGCCGCCGACGCGGCCCGGCAGATGCGACAAGCGGCAGGGGCGATGCAGCAGGGCCAGCGGTCCGAGGCGGGGCGGCGGGGGAAGCGCGCGGCGGACCAGCTCGAGCCGGTGGGCGAGAACCTCGATCAGGAACGGAGGGGGCTCCAGCAGGAGTGGCGCAACGAAGTGACGAGCGGGCTCGACCGCGCGCTGGCCGAGACGAGCCGTCTGGCGGAGCGCCAGCTGGGCATCGCGCGCGGGTTCGAGCGCGGCGCGCCCCCGGCGCTCTCCCGCGGCGAGCAGGCCGCGGTAGAGGAAGGGGTGACCCGGCTCCAGAGCCAGCTGCGCACGCTGGCCGGCAAGAACGCGCTGGTCCCCGCGCGGATCGCCGAGGCCTTCGCGGCGGCGCAGCTCCAGATGGACCGCTCCCGGGAGGCGGTGTCCTCGGCCAATCCGAACCCGCGCGAGGCGGCGGAGCGGGCCGGCGCCGCGGTGGACGCGCTCAACGCGGCGGCGTACCAGCTGCTCCGGGCGCGGTCCAGCGTCTCGGGGGCCGCATCCGGCTCCGGGCTCGCGGAGGCCATGGAACGCATGGCGCGCCTCGCGCAGCAGCAGGGGCGGATCGGACAGCAGACCGAGGGCATGCTGCCGATGATGGGCGGCGGCGGGGCGCCGCAGCAGCTCCGCCAGCTCGGCGCGCAGCAGCGCGCGCTCGCCGAGCAGCTGGAGAAGCTCCGGGGCCAGGGCGACCTTCCGGGCGCCGGTGAGATGGCGGAGGAGGCCAAGGACCTCGCGCGCCGACTGGAGGCGCAGCAGCTCGACCGCGAAACCGTCCAGCGGCAGGAGCGGCTGTTCCGGCGCATGCTCGACGCGGGCCGCACGCTCCAGGGACAGCAGGAAGACGAGCGGAAGGAGCGGCAGAGCACGCCGGCCGGGGGCGACAGCGTGCATCTGCCGCCGGCCCTGCGCCCCGGCATGCTGGGGAACGACGATCAGCTGCGGGTGCCGAGTTGGGAGGAGCTGCAGCGGCTCTCGCCCGAGGAGCGGCGGATGGTCGTCGATTATTTCCGGAGGTTGTCGGAAGTGAGAGGTGAGAAGTGAGAGGTGAGAGGTGAGAGGGGGAGGTCGGCCGCAGCGGTTCGGGGTCGGGCTCACGCTGATCATACTCGCGGCGGCGCCAGGGCTGCACGCGCAGGGCGCCGGCGCGCCGGCGCCCGACGCGGCGCGGCGGGCGTACGACCTGGAGCGCCGGGGGAGTTACGCCGATGCGGCCGCGGCTTACCGCGACCTCTTGGCGCAGAAGCCGGGCGATGCCTCGGCGCTCTTCGGACTCGAGCGCTCGCTCAGCGCGACCAACCGGACGGCCGAAATCATCCCCGCGGCGCGCGCGGCGATCGCGGCCAGTCCGGGGACGGGCGCGTTCTACGGCGTGGCGCTCAGGGCGTGGGCGGCGGCGAACCAGACGGACAGCGTGCGCGCGACGGCGGAGCAGTGGGCGGCGATCGCCCCGGGCGACGATACGCCGTTTCGCGAGTGGGGCGCGGCCGCCCTGGGGCGCCACGACCAGGCCGAGGCGCGCCGCGCCTTCCTCGCCGGGCGCCAGCGCCTCGGCCGTCCCGACGCGCTCGCGGCCGAGCTCGCGGCGCTCGACTCGCAGGACCAGGACTGGACCGCCGCGCTGCACGAATGGGTCGCCGCCGTGGCGAAAGTGCCGGGGTACCGGATGACCGCCGTGAGGATGCTGGCAGCGGCGCCCGACTCGGTGCGCCCGGGCCTGCTCGCACTGGTGGCCAAGGAGCCGGCGCCCGCGGCCCGCGGGATCGAGTCGGACCTCCGGGCCCGCTGGGGCGATCCGGTCGGCGGGTACGAGACGCTGGCCACAAGCCTGCCGGCCGACCGCGCGGAGGCCGTTCGGGCGCTCACGGGATTCCTCGAGCAGCTGCGCGGCCGGAAAGAGCCGGCGGCGCGGCGGGCACAGGGGCTCGCGCTCTCTGCGCTCGCAGAACGGACGCCGGGGCCCGCGGGCTCGCGCCTCCGGCTCGACGCCGCCCAGGCGTTCGCCGACGCCGGCGACGCGGAAGCGGCCCGGCGGATGCTGAGCGGCCTGCCGGAGGATTCCACGGCGTCCGGCGCGGCCGCCTCCGACGCCGCGACGACCCTGATCGGGGTGCTGGTGCGCGAAGGCAAGGTCGACGAGGCGGCGCGGAAGCTGGCCGAGCTCAAGCCCACGCTCGCGAGCGACGACTGGCTGGCGCTCCGGCGCCAGGTTGCCTGGGGCTGGGTCCGGGCGGGGAAGCTGAGCCGCGCGGACTCGGCGGTCGCGGGGGACTCGAGCGTGGACGGCCTGGGCCTCGCCGGGCGGCTCCGCCTCTTTCACGGGGACGTGGCGGGCGCGGTGTCGCTGCTCGAGCAGGCCGGGCCCTTTGCCGGATCCAGGGAGGAAGCCACCACCCGGACCGCGATCCTCGCGCTGCTGCAGCCGATCGAGGCGGAGAGCCTCCCGGCCCTGGGCGAAGCCCTGCTCGCGGTGGAGCGGGGCGACACCGCGAGCGGCGTGAGCGCGCTGGAGCACGTGGCGCAGGGCCTGCCGGACGAGCGGGGCGGCGCCGATGTGCGGCTCCACGCCGGGCGGGTGGCCCGCGCCGCGGGGAGGACGGCCGACGCGGAGCGACTGTTCCGGGCCGCCGACGTTGCGGGGGCGAAGGCCACCGCGCCCGCGGCGGAGCTCGCGCTCGCCGGCCTGCTCGCCGATCTCGATCGGCCGAAGGAGGCCGCCGCCGTGCTCGAGCGGATGATCCTCGGCTTCCCCGACAGCGCGCTGATTCCCCAGGCGCGCCGCCTGCTGGACGAAGTCCGCGGGGCGGTGCCCAGGACATGAGGCGCCGGGACTTCCTCGCCGGCACCGCCGCCGCGCTGGCGACGCTCACGCCCGCCGCGCGGCTTTGGGCCGCCGGCCAGGCGGGGTGGCTCCTGGTTCCCATGGACGACGCGCAAAGCGACCACCTCAAGGCGTACGGGCTCACCTACCGCGCGGTGCAGCGGGGCGTGCGCGCCGAATGGCTGCTCAACTACCGGAACGGCGCCTTCCTCATCCCGGGCGATGCCGCGACGCCGCGCGACGCCGCGCTCGCCGGCATCACCCTCGAGCGGATGGACGACGGCCAGGTGCTCCAGGTCCGGGCGCAGATCCAGGACGGCAACATGGACGCCATCCCCCTGGAGAAGCCGCCCAAGGTCGCGGTCTACGTGCCGCCCAACGCCCCGCCCTGGGACGACGCGGTGACGATGGCGCTCAACTATGCCGGGATCGAGTTCGCCAAGATCTGGGACTGGGAGGTGCTGCACGACGGGCTCAAACAGTACGACTGGCTGCATCTTCACCACGAGGACTTCACCGGGCAGTACTCGAAGTTCTATCTCAACTACGCCGGCGCGCCGTGGCTGCTGGACATGGTGAAGCAGAACACCGCGATGGCGCGCTCGCTGGGGTTCCCCAGCGTCCCCGAGGAGAAGAAAGCGGTGGCCCGGGCGATCGCGGCCTTCGTCGAGCGGGGCGGCTTCCTCTTCGCCATGTGCACGGCCACCGAGACGCTCGACCTGGCGCTCGCCGGGCAGGGCGTGGACATCGCGACCAACTACGCCGACGGGACGCCGATGGACCCGAAGGCGTCCGAGAAGATGCACTGGGGGTCAGCGCTGGCGTTCCAGAACGCGCACCTGGAGCTCGACCCGTCGGTGCCGGTGTTCTCGGACATCGATGGGCACCAGGTCAACTCGCTCGACCGACGCCAGCCCCTTGGCTCGTTCACGCTGTTCAACTTCAGCGCGAAGATCGATCCGGTCGCGACGATGCTGGTGCAGAACCACCGGCAGGTGATCCCCGACTTCTACGGGCTCACCACGTCGTTCAGCCGGCGGACGCTCAAGCCGAGCGTGACGGTGCTGGCCGACGAGCCGGGCGCGCCGTGGGTCAAGTACATCCACGGCGAGCGGGGACAGGGCACCTGGACCTTCTTCGGTGGGCACGACCCGGAGGATCCGCAGCACCAGATCGGCGATGCGGCGACCGACCTGTCGCTCCACCCGCACTCGCCGGGCTACCGGCTGATCTTGAACAACGTGCTGTTCCCGGCGGCGAAGAAGAAAGAGCTCAAGACCTGACCGCTGCAACTGCAAACCACAGAGGCACGGAGGCGCAGAAACTGCATTTTGTTGGTACGCTGTCCGGGCATCTCGCGGGTAGATTGGTACTGTCAACTCTCTTGCGAACAGCCCCACAAGCTGTTCTCTGTGCTTCTGTGCCTCTGTGGTTCAACAGCCATTGAAGAATTCCGCTGAGCGCATCCAAGCCGATGTCTGCACCTACCTCGCCCAGGAGATCGCGGCCGCGGGCGGGCGCGAGGTGTCGTTCGTGGCGCAGGTGGGGGCCGATGGCGTCGTCGTCGGCGCGCGGGTCGTGGCGCGGGGCACGGTGGACATGGTGCTCGCGCTGCCGGGCGTCGCCCGGCGGGGGGAGATGCTGCTGCACAACCACCCGAGCGGCCTGCTCGAGCCCTCGGTCGCCGACCTCAACGTGGCGGCCCTGCTGCACGACGGCGGCGTGGGCTTCGGAATCGTGGACAACGCGGCCACCGACCTGTACGTCGTGGTCGAAGTGCCGCGCGGCCACGAGATCCGCCGGATCGATCCCTTCGACATCATCGACGCGCTGGGAGAAGAAGGCCCCGTCGCCCGCGTGCTGGGCCGCTACGAGGACCGGCCCACCCAGCGGGACATGGCCGCGTACGTGGCGGACGCCTACAACGACGGCGGGGTGCTCCTGCTCGAGGCGGGCACCGGGGTCGGGAAGTCGTTCGCCTATCTCGTCCCGGCGCTGGCCTGGGCCCGGGCCAACGGCGAGCGCACGGTGGTGAGCACCAACACGATCAATCTCCAGGAGCAGCTCGTCGGCAAGGACCTGCCGCTCCTGCGCAAGGCGCTCGCCACCGACGGTTACACCCCGACGTTCGCCCTGCTCAAAGGCTGGCGGAACTATCTCTGCCTCGCGCGGCTACATGGCGCGGTGGGCGGGCAGCGGACGCTGCTCGAGCCCGAGAAGCACGACGAGCTGCTCGGTTTGGCCGAGTGGGCCGGCCACACGGCCGACGGCACGCTGAGCGATCTGCCGGTGGCGCCGAGCGGCGAGGTGTGGGACGAGGTGAGCGCGGAGCCCGACCTCTGCACCCGGCTCAAGTGCCCCCACTTCGACCAGTGCTTTCTCTTCCGCGCGCGCCGGCGGGCGGCGGAGGCGGACGTCGTGGTGGTGAACCATCATTTGCTCGCGGCCGACCTCTCGGTCCGGCAGGCGTCCGACAACTGGGAGGAGGCGGCGGTGCTTCCGCCCTATCGCCGTCTGGTGCTCGACGAGGCGCACCACCTGGAGGACGTGGCCGCGCAGCATCTTGGCGTCCAGGTGACGAGCCGGGGCCTCCAGCGGCTCCTGGGCCGGTTCGAGCGGCGGGGCAAGGGCCTCGTCCCCACGCTCGCCTACGAGCTGATGGCCCAGGGCGGGGAGGGCGCGCGGGCCGGACTCGAGCTGCTCCAGCAGCGGCTGCTGCCGGCCCTGGCGCACGCGCGGCAGGCAGGCGAGTCGCTGTTCCTCCGGCTGCACGGTCGCCTGGAGGCGCTGCCGGGGGCCCAGCTCCGGCTGGACGACACCTTCGGCGCCGATCCGGTCTGGGGCGAGGGGCTCGCCGCGGAGCTGGAGGCCGCACTGGGGGCGCTGCGCACGCTGGCCGAGATCCTGGACGCGGTGACCGGCCGGCTGGAAGAGGGCGACGGGACCGACCGCACGCGGCAGCTGCTCCAGGAACTGCGCGCGGTGTTGCGCCGGCTCGCGACCGTGGGCGACGGCTTGAACCGCACCCTCCGGCCCGCGGCCGGCGGCCCGCCCACGGTGCGCTGGATGGAGCGGACCGGCCAGCGAGGTCAGGCGATCGGCCTGTTCGCGGTGCCGCTCGATCTCGCCCCGCTGCTCCGGGAGCTCCTCTGGGACCGGCTGGACACGGTCGTGCTCACCAGCGCCACGCTCGCGGCCGGCGGCGAGTTCGAGTTCCTCGAGTCCCGGCTCGGCCTCACCGGCGAGGACACGCCCGTCACTGTGCGCGAGACGTTCGCGTCGCCCTTCGACTACCCGTCCCAATGCCTCTTCGGCATCCCCACCGACCTGCCGGAGCCGCGGGACGACGAGGCGGGACACGGGGCGGCGCTGGCGCAGATCGTGACCGATCTGGCGTACGCGTCGGACGGCGGGATGTTCGTGCTGTTCACCAGCCACGCCGCGCTCCGCCGCGCGGCGGCGGCCCTCCGGGACACGCTGGCCGCGCGGTGGCCGGTCCTGGTGCAGGGCGAGGCGTCGCGCGACCTGCTGCTCCGCCGGTTCCGCGACGCCGGCAACGCCATCCTGCTCGGCACCGATTCGTTCTGGGAGGGTGTGGACGTGCCGGGGCGCGCGCTCCGCGCCCTCGTGCTCAACAAGCTACCTTTCAAGGTTCCGTCGGAGCCGCTGACCGCGGCCCGGCTGGAGCGGCTGGCGGAGCAGGGAAGCGACGGCTTCATGGGCTACCTGCTGCCGCATGCGGCGCTCAAGCTCAAGCAGGGCTTTGGCCGGCTCATCCGGAGCCGCCAGGACGTGGGGGTGGTCTTGCTGCTGGACAGCCGGGTGGTAACCAAGCGCTACGGGCCGCTGGTGCTGAGCGGACTCCCGCGCGCGGAGCGGGTCGTCGGGAGCTGGAGCCAGGTCCGAACCCGGTGCGAGGACTTTTTCGCCCGGTTCGGCATCGGGGCGAGCGTATGATCCCGGTCCAGCCCGGCAAGATCGTCGGCGTGGGGCGGAACTACCTGGAGCACGCCCGGGAGCTGGGCAACGAGGTGCCGCCGGAGCCGCTCATCTTCCTCAAGCCGACGACGGCGCTGCTCGGGCCCGGTGGAACGATTCTCCTGCCGCGCGTCTCCAAGCAGGTGGAGTTCGAGGCGGAGATCGGCGTCGTGATCGGACGGCGGCTCCGGCACGCCGGGCCGGAGGAGGCGGAGGCCGGCATCGCCGGGTACACCTGCGTGAACGACGTCACCTGCCGTGACCTCCAGCGCGCGGACGGCCAGTGGACCCGGGCCAAGGGGTTCGACACCTTCTGCCCGGTCGGGCCGCGGGTGGCGGCGGGCCTGGACTGGCGCGGGCTCGAGCTCCGGTGCCGGGTGAACGGCGTGGAGCGGCAGCGGGCGCGGGGCGCGGACATGCACTTCTCGATCCCCGTTCTGGTGTCCTATATCAGCGGGATCATGACGCTCGAGCCGGGTGATCTCATCGCCACCGGCACGCCGGCCGGCACCGCGCCGCTCAAGGACGGAGACGTGGTGGAAGTGGAGATTTCCGGCGTCGGCGTACTCTCGAACCCCGTGCGGAGCGAGAACGGCAGATGATCACCTTCAGCAACCGCCTGGGCGCGCTGCCCGGCTACCCGCTCGCCGAGATCCCTGCCATCAAGCGCCGGCTGCTCGAGCGGGGGGTGGACGTCATCGACTTGGGCGCGGGGGACAACGACGCTCCGCCGCCCGACGTGGCCATCGAGACGATGATCACGGCCGTGCGCACGACCGCGCTCAGCAAGTATGGCTTCCAGCAGGGCCTGCCCGAGTTCCGGCAGGCGGCCACCCGCTGGGTGGAGCGGCGGTTCGGCTTCCGGTTCGATCCGGCCACCGAGATGCTGCCGCTCATCGGCTCCAAGGAGGGGCTGGCGCATCTCGTGTTCGCCGTGGCGAACCCGGGCGACGTGGCCATCGTGCCGGAGCCGGGCTACCAGGCCTACATCGGCGGCGCGATCCTCGCGGGCGCCGAGCCGCATATCGTCCCGCTCAAGCGGGAGCAGCAGTTCCTGCTCGAGCTGGACCGGGTGCCGGAGTCGGTCCTGCAGCGCGCGAAGATCGTATTCGTCAACTACCCCAACAACCCCACCGCGGCCGTGGCGACGCCCGACTACCTCGAGCGCACGGTGGCGATCTGCCGGCGCCACGGGATCCTGCTCGCCTACGACAACGCGTACTGCGATCTCACCTTCGATGGCTACCGGGCGCCGAGCATCTTCGAGACGCCGGGCGCGCGGGAAGTCGCCGTCGAGTTCTTCTCCCTCTCGAAGAGCTTCTCGATGACCGGCTGGCGGATCGGCTTCGCGGTCGGGTCGAAGGAGCTGATCGGCGCGCTCACCCGGGTCAAGTCGTACATCGACACCGGCCCGTGGCTCGCGATCCAGAAGGCCGGGGCCGCGGCGCTCGACCAGCAGGAGGCGCTGGTGCTACCCGTGCGAGCGGAGATCGAGCGCCGGCGCGACGCCGGGGTCGCGGCCCTCCGGAAGGCGGGCTTCGCGGTGGACTCGCCCAAGGCGGCCATGTACCTCTGGGTGGCGCTCCCGGAGGAGGTGCCCTCCGCGGTGTTCGCGCGGCGGTCCCTGGAAGAAGCCGGCGTGGTCGTCCTGCCGGGGAGCGGCTTCGGCCCGGCGGGCGAAGGTTACTTCCGGATCGCGCTCACGGTGGGCCCGGCCCGGCTCGCGCAGGCGGCCGGCCGCCTTGGCGAGATGCTGGAGCGGATGCGGCGTGGAGCGCTCGCGACCAGCGCTTGAGCTGACGCTCCCGCGCCCCCGGCGGGGCTGGCCGTGGATCGCGCTCGCGGCGAGCGTGCTCTTCCACGCCGTCGTCATCCTCGTGTCGCGGGTGGATGGCCGGCCCCCGGTCGTGCCGCATCGCCCGAATCAGCTCATCGTCCTGCCCCGGTTGGCCGACGGGCCGCGGGCCGTCGAGATGCCGTACCGCGAGCCTCGCGCGGAGCCGGGCGCACCCGGGCGTCCAAGGGCACCGATCCGGCGGCTGCCGGAACCGACGCCGCTGTTCGTGGTCCCGGTTCCAGTGGCGCCCCCCCGGGACTCCGGGCTGGTCATGGCGCCGCCGCCGGAGCCGGTGACCCCCGGCCGCATCGGGCCAGACTTCGCCGACGGCCAGCTCTGGGTGCGCCCGCTCCCGCTCCCGCCCCGGGAGCTGGCCCAGCGCCTCCGGAAGACCGACGCGGAGCTCGCCGACAGCGTGGTGAAGGTCACGATCCAGAGGTTCCTCGACTCGATCGCCGCAGAGCCGGGCGCCGACCACGCCGAGCTGCCCGAGTGGAGCACCAACATCGCGGGCAAGAAGTTCGGCATCGACCGGAAGTACGTGACGGTGGCGGGGCTCAAGATCCCGGCCGCGGTACTCGCGCTCATCCCGCTGCACGGCGGGACCAACGAGTCGAAGGCGTTCGACCACACCGACGAGCTGCTGGCCGACCTGCGCTACGCCGCGAACCGGGCGCAGACGCTGGACGACTTCAAGAAGGCCATCAAGGAGATGCGCAAGCGCAAGCAGGAGGAGCACGACTTCCAGAAGAACCAGCAGAGCCTGCCGCCGCCGGACCTGCGCTCGCCGGCGCCGGCGGCCGCCGTCACCCGGGCTACTCCACCCGACACCGGAGGCTCGCGCGCCCAGTGAAGCTCATCGACACCGACGAGACCGTCGTCCTGGTGACGGGCACCTCGCTCACGGCGGAGGAGCGCGACCGGCCGATCGCCTACTCGCTCAAGGCCGAGATCGACCGCCGCGGCACGGGGCACGCGTACCGGCGGGCCGTGGTGGTGGGCGACCGGTGGTACCTGGAGAACCGGGTGTTCCATCTCAATCCGACGATCGCGGTCGGCGGGCCGGGCGCGAACGCGGTAACGGCCGAGCTGGCGGATACCATCCCCGCGGTGCTCTCGCTGGACGACCGGGTGTTCATCCAGGCCGACTTCGACGCCGACGTGAAGCGGGCGAGCCTCTGGGGCGCTGACGCCCGTGCCACCGCCGCGGCGGTCGAGGCGTTTGTGGGCCGGGGGTTGCTGGACGATCTACTGGGGCGGATCTGGAAGTTTCGGGTAGGGACGCTGGTCTAGAGTGAGAAGTAAGAAGTGAGAAGTGAGAAGGGGGCTCCGTGCAGATCCGGGCCCCGTCTTCCTTCTCACTTCTCACGTCTCACGTCTCACTACCTCCGAGGAGATCCTCCAGCGCCCGGTCCACGACTTCCGCCGTCTTCCCCTCGACAATCTTCCGCAGGATGTCCGCCGCCTCGAGCGGCAGGCTGCCGGGATGCACCCGGTCCTTGGAGAACCGCACGATGTTGCCCAGCGGGATGGGGGCCACGGGCGGCTCGCCGTCGTCCCCCTCCGCTGCCGCGGCTTCGTAGCCGGAACCGGGGACGCTCCCGGCCCATGGCTCGCGGTCGTCCTCCAGCTCGAGCTGCAGCTCCGGCGGGAGGGTGACCATGGCGAAGAGCTGGCACTGGAGGCCGGGAGGCGCCTCGCGCGCCACGAGCACGACCGGCACCGGCTGATCGAAGAGGTGGTGCGCATGGACCTGTTCCCAGGCCTCCGGGGGTATCGCGCACCGCGCGACCAGGCGACCGTTGCGGTAGGTCGCCATGCATACCATTCCCTCGGGCGTGCGCTCGTCGTCCACGAGCGCCACGCTGAGGTCGACGGGACCCTCGGTGGCGGCGAGCGCTGCCGGCGAAGGCTCGGGAGACTCCTCGGCGTCGAACGGTCCGGTCATGCCGGAGCGTAGCGAGGGGGGCGGCCCCAGCGCCAGTAGACGGGCGGGCGACGCCGGCCCGGTCAGGGCGGCTCGATCGAGCCGTCGTCCGCCACGCGGGCTGCGTTCGCGCCGAAGTCGTCGGCCGACAGCTCGCGGACCAGGCCGGCGGCGCTACCGTCGGGGTCCGGCGCCGGTCCCTGGAGCGGCTGCTGGCGCATGGGCACGAGGCAGGCGCGCAGCAGCCGCCCGTCACCGGCCAGCTCCACCTGGAGCACGCCGG
>DASWAI010000137.1:0-9691 GCA_036391215.1 Gemmatimonadales bacterium | reverse complement strand
GTACGGGGCGAGCCAGGGGGCGAATGCCGCGGCGCACACGACCAGGGCGACCAAGACGAGGCCCAGCCGGAAGAACCAGTCCGTCCGCCAACGGTCCCGGACGACCGCGAACGCGCTCCCGGCAGGGAACCCGGCGACGCCGGCGGGCCGTTGATCTTCAGAGGGCACGGAAAGTGGCTGCAAGTTCTGGCGTGATTTGCCGTTAACGGGGACGTGGCACCCGGATTGCAACGTTAGGCACTGGTCATCGGTCGGGGCAAGCGGTGAAACAAACGATGCAGTTCTCCCTGGTTCTGAGCGGCGGCGGCCTCAAAGGGCTGGCCCACATCGGGGTGTTCCGGGCCCTCGAGGAGAGCGGGCTCACGCCCGACCTGGTCGTCGGGTCGAGCATGGGCGCCTTGATCGCCGCGGCCTGGGCCTCGGGGATGCCGGCCGCGGAGATGCGGGAGCGGGCCCTTCGGGTCGAGCGGCGGCACGTGTTCAAGGTGGCCCACACCGACATGGCCCTCCGCCGGATGCATTCCCCCGCCGTCTACCGGCGCGAGCCGCTCGAAACGCTCATTTCGGGCATCGTGGGCTCGCGCACCTTCCGGGACGTGCGGCGCCGGCTGCTGGTCAATACGGTGGATCTCGGCTCGAGCCGCCAGGTCGTCTGGAGCGCGGGCAACGGCAACGACGACGTCCGTCTGGCCGACGTCGTGTTCGCCTCCTGCGCGCTGCCCGGCATCTTCCCGCCCCGCGAGATCAAGGGCCGCCAGTACGTGGACGGCGCCATCATCGAGAACCTGCCCGTGCGCGTGGCCGCGGCGGCGGCCCCCTGGCCGATCATCGCCGTGAACGTCGCGGCGACCAGCGTCGAGCGCCGGGGCGAGGAGCTGGACGGGTTCGCAGCCACCTACATCCGCGGGCTCGAGATCGTGATGCAGACCCAGATCGAGGCCAGCCTGCGCCACTGGTCCGGACCCCCGCTCGTCCTGCTCCAGCCCCAGGTCGCCCACGTGTCGATGTTCGCGTTCGACCGGACCCCGGAGCTGCTCGAGGCGGGCTACCGCGCCACCCGCGACGCGCTGGACGCGCTCGGCGGCCGGTTGGACCGCATCGACCAGGCGCCGCACCCGCGCTGGGCTCCGTCCGGCGAGCGTCCGATCCGCCCCTCGACCGCGTTCGCGGTGCTGCCCAGCGAGCCTAAGACCGCGGCGTAGGAAGGGCCTCCACCTCCGCCGCGATCTCCGCCACGTCCCTCGCCACCCGGTCCCAGTTGTAGTAGCGCTCGATCTCCCGGCGCCCGGCCGCGCCCAGGCGCCGGGCGAGCTTGGGGTCGCGCAGCAGCCGGCGCACCGCCTCCGCCACCGCCTCCGGCCGCTCCGGGTCCACCAAGAGGCCGGTCTCCCCGTCCTTCACCGCCTCCGGAATTCCGCCGGCGTTCCCGGCGACGACCGGCCGGCCCGAGCTCGCGGCCTCCGCCAGCGCGATGCCGAAGCCTTCCACGCTGAGCGGCGTGCGCCGGGACGCGCCGACGTACACGTCCGCCAGGTTGTAGAGCGCGGGCAAGTCGGCGTCGGGGACCCCGCCGAGGAACCGGACGCGGCCGCTCAGCCCGAGGTTCTCCGCCAGCTGCTCCAGGTCGCGGCGCCCGTCACCCTCGCCGGCGACGGCGTACCGGACGTCGGCCTCCTTGCCGTCGAGCAGCGCGAGCGCGCGCAGGACGGTGTCGATCCCCTTGTGCGGCGCGAGCTGCGACACGGAGAGGAGCCAGCGCCCGCCGTGCAGCCCGTAGCGCTCGCGGACGGCGTCCGCCGGAACGCCGGGCCGGAAGAAGCCCGGATCGGTCCCGAGCGGCACCATCCGGACCTTGCCGTCCTCGGCATCCAGCTCCAGCTCCTGGAGCAGCACCTCGGCCAGCCCCCGGGTCCACGCGCTGTTGGCCACCAGCACGGCGGCCGCGCCGAGGAGGGCCCGCGCGGTGCGGCGCTTCATGGCGGACCGATGCACCTGGTGCTGGAGGACCAGCAGGTCCGCGCCGTGCAGCAGAATGCCGAACGGCGTGCCCACCCGCTCGCGGGTCCACTTGGCCGGGTAGGCGGAGGGATGGATGTCGCCGCACCAGATGAACCGCGCCCGGTGGCTCCGCGCCAGCACCGCCGAGCGGCGGGACCAGAGGAGCAGCCCCTGGAGGGTCTTGAGCCGCCGCGGCGGCAGCGGGAGGCGGTCCACCGGAGACGGCAGGGTCCCGTCCACATCCGCCGCGTCGGGATGGAACGCGGTCGAGACCACGATGCCCGGCGGGGGGTAGCGCCGCGCGACCTCGTACATCCAGCGCGAAACGCCCCCGGCCATCGGAGGGAAGGCGAGCGTGAGCAGGAGGTCGGAGGGCACGGACCCGGTGGCGCTCAGCGATGCAGCGTGTAGGGCGAACGCGGCGGCTCTGGCGGGGGCTGGGGCGGCGGCGGAGATCCCGGCACCCGGGAGGCGGCTCCGACCGGCCGGGTCACGAGCACCTCGTGGAGCAGCACGGTCAGGCGGTGCATCAGCGTGTGCTCGGCGAGGGCGCGCCGGCGGGCCTGCTCGGCGACCACCGCGGTCTCCTTCGGGCTCTCCAGCATCAGCCGCACCAGCTCCTTGAGCTCCCGCTCGCCCCGGTAGAACAGCACCTCCGTCTCGGGGGCGAAGTGGCGCATCAGGTCCCCGCTCTCGTCCACCGCCTGCGGCACGCCGATCGCCGCCAGCTCGAAGAGGCGGCGGTTGCAGCCCTCGCCGGCCAGCGCCGGGTCCTCGCGGTGGATGTTGACCCCCACGAACGCCCCGGCGTAGGCCCGGACGTAGTCCTCGATGCCCAGGCGCTCGCCGCGGCAGTAGTCGCGCAGCGACGTGCGGCGCCATCCGGGGCCCCAGAGCGCGAGCCCGAACCCGACGAGCGTGGCCAGGAACCGCTCGCGGTGCGGCGTCGCCCGACCGGCGAACACGACGTTGGCGCGGAACTGGTCGCGCGAGCGCATGGGACGGTGCACCGAGGGGTCGCAGCCGTCCGGCAGGAACACCACCGGCGGGAACCCCTTGGTGCTGAGCGACTGGCGCGCCGTGCTGCAGGAGACGAACACGGCGTCGAAGGAGGTCCCGGCCGCCTGGAGCGCCGCGCAGCGATTGAGCGAGATCTCTCCGGTAGCCCACAGAACCCACCGGGCCGGCGAGACCCGCCGGAGCGCCGCGATGGTCTCGGCTTCGAGCGGCAGCTCGTCCAGGACGAGCACGACGGCCGGGTCGTGGCGGGCGAGCGCGCGCCGGAGGCGTGGCGCCAGGGTCGGCAGGCCGAGGAGCCGGCCCCAGCCGCGCCCGTAGTCCCGGTCCACGACGTCCACCTGGCATCCGAGCCGCTCGAGCGCCCGCCGATACAGCTGAGGGTAAGTGAAGGAGTCCGCGCCGCCGGCCGCGACGAGCAGCACCCGTACGCCGAGGCTCGGCGCCACTACCCTCGCCTCGGCGTCAGCAAAGCGATCGGCAGCACGACCTCCTCCGGCGAGACGCCGCCGTGGAGAAACGCGCCCCGATAGCGCGCCTGGTACTCCCGGAGCTTGGTCGGGTATACGAAGAACCGGTCGCCGGTGGCGAGGAGCAGCCGGGTCCCGGGCGCGCGCGGCGGCAGCCCGAAGCTCGGCAGGTCGTCCACGGCCAGAGCGGCCTCGGGGTCCTGGGCCCGCAGGTCCTCCCCGAACTTGTAGCGCAGGTTCGAGGTGGTGTCCCGCTTGGCGTAAACCGTGGCCGGAGTGTGGCAGTGGATGGAGCCGTGGTCGGTCGTGAGCAGCACCGGCACCCCCCGCCGCTCGGCCTCCCGCAGGGCGTCCCAGAGGGGAGAGCGCTCGAACCAGGTGCGGGTGAGGCTCCGGAGGGAGGACGCGTCGCGCGCCACCTCGAACAGCGTCAGGTTCTCGGTGCGGCCGTGGGTGAGCTGGTCGATGAAGTTGAAGACCAGCGCCGTCACGCCGTCCTGGGCGAGGTGCGCGGGGAGCCGCTTGAGGAGGCTCTCGCCGTCGGCCGAGGTGAACACCTTCTCGTAGCGGACGGGCACGGGGCGGCCGCACACGTTCCGGAGCTGCTCCACCAGGAGCTCGGCCTCGTGCGCATTGAGGCTCGCCTCGTCCTGGTCGGCCCACCACTGCGGGTACCGCACCGCCAGCTCGGCCGGAAACAGGCCGCTGAAGATCGCGTTCCGCGCGAAGGGCGTGGCCGTGGGGAGGATCGAGAAATAGTGCGCCGTTTCGATGTCGAACCGCTGGGCGATGATCGGGCGGATCATCGCCCACTGGTCCAGCCGGAGACAGTCCACGACGACCAGCATCGCCCGGCGATGGGTATCCAGCACCGGCCGGAGGAACTCGGCGCCGATGTCCACCGACAGCGGCGGCCGGTCGGTGCGGGCGTCGTGCAGCCAGCTCGCGTAGTTGCGCTTGAGATAGCGGGCGAAATCGTCCCGCAGGCTGTCCTGGAGAGTCCGCAGCGCGTCCTGGAGGCCGGGCTCCTCGGCCTGACCGAGCCGCACCTCCCACTCGGCCAGCTCCACCACCAGCTCCACCCACTCGCGCCAGGCCATGGGCGAGTTCCGGCGCGATTCCAGCTCGCGGAACCGGGTGGCGAAGTCGCGGGAGAGCCGCTGCTGGCGGATCCGCTCCCCCTCGAGCAGCCGGGTGACCACCGAGAGGATCTGGCGGGGATTGACCGGCTTGGTGAGGTAGTCCGAGACCTCGGCCCCGATGGCGTCGCGGAGGGTGGTGGCCTCCTCGCTCTTGGTCACCATCACGACCGGGAGGGCGTCGTCCATGGCGCGGATGGACTGGAACAGCTCGAGCCCCCGGCGGCCCGGCATCTGCTCGTCCAGCAGCACCACGCCGTAGTTCTGCCGCTGGAGGAGCACGATGGCATCGTCGCCGTGCGACGCGGTTTCCACCGTGAACCCCTGCTCCTGCAGGAACAGGATATGGGACGTGAGGCTCTCCACCTCGTCGTCCACCCACAGGATGCTTCTGGGCCGGGTCATGCCTGAAAAGTAGGTAGAGGGGAAGGGGCGCACAACGCAACGGGCCAAGGACTTGGAGCGCGCCCGCCGGAGGGCGGCGCGCTGGCACCGGCTCCCGCCGCCCCGTACATTCCCCGGCGTGACCCTGGTCGTCGTATCGCCGCACATCCTCGCGGTCCGCTTCGGCTCGCTCGGCGACATCCTGCTCTCGACTCCGCTCTTCCGGGCCATCCGGGCGCGGCATCCGCAGGTGCGCATCACCGTGCTCACCCGCCGGCGCTACGCGCCGCTCCTGGCGGACAACCCCCGGATCGACGAGGTGATCGGGCTGGCACCGGGAGATTCGCTGCTCGAGATCGGGGGCCGCCTCCGGGCGACCCACTTCAGTCACCTGCTCGATCTCGAGAACAGCCCGAAGAGCCGGCTGCTCCGGCTGCTGGTGCCGGGTCGCTGGCACACCGCCCCGCAGTACCGGGTCGCCCGCGCGCTGCTGGTTCGCACCAAGCAGAACCACTATCCCGAGGACACGGCGATCGCCGACCGCTACTTCGACGCCGCGGCGGCGCTCGACGTCGTGCCCGACGGGGGCCCCGCCGAGTTCTTCCTGAGCCCCGACGCCGAGGAGAAGGCGGAGGCCTGGCTGGCCCACGCCAACGTCGGCAAGGGGCGGCCCTTCGTGGCGTTCGCGCCCGGCGCGTCGCAGCCGACCAAGCGCTGGCCGCTGGAGTACTGGGTGCGGCTGGCGCGCCGGGTGGCGGGCACCGGGGCCGACGCCGTCATGGTGGGCGGCCCCGACGACACGATGATCGCCGCCGAGGTGGCCGCGCGCAGCACGACCCGGGCGGTGAACGCCGCCGGAGTGCTCTCGCTCCAGGGCACCGGCGCCGTCCTCAAGCGGGCGGCGGCGCTCGTCACCGGACACACCGGGGCCATGCACATGGCGGCGGCGCTCGGCACCCCGCTGGTGGCGCTCTTCGGGCCGACGGTCCGCGCGTTCGGCTATCATCCGTACAACGCCGCCCGCGCATTCGTGCTCGAGCGCAACCTGTCCTGCCGGCCCTGCAGCGTCGCGGGGGGACTCGAGTGCCCCATGGGCCACCACCTTTGCATGCAGGAGATCCAGCCGGACGCCGTGTATACCGCTCTCTGCCGGGCGCTGGCGTGACCTGGGCAAGCCCGCTGCTCCGATTGCTGCCCGAGACCGCGCGGGGCCCCCGGCGCGACGGGATCTTCGCGCTCTGGCTCACCGTGCGGGTGGCGCAAGACCTGTTCGGCGACTCCCCGCCCCCGGAGCGGGCGCATCGGCGGCGGGTCGCGGCGCTCGGGCACCGGCTCTCCAGCCTGATGCTGCCCGCGCCGCTCCGGCGGGCGCTCATCGGAGCGATGGCCGACCTGGAGCGGGCCGACCCGACGGCGGTCGCCCAGGCCCTGAGCCAGCTGGTGGCGCCCGCCCGGGAGGGCGCGGGCTCCGACGCCGGCGAAGTCCTCGCGGAGGCCGCCCGGTCGGCCCGGCTGGCGCTGCGCCATGGCTGACACGCGCCGCCCCGGCCGCAAGCGCAACGACCCGCTCGAGTCGCTCGTCGCCCGGATCGATCGGGCCCGCCCGGACGCGCCCGCGCCCGACACCGTGCCCTCCGGCTTCCCGTCGCTCGACCAGGTGCTCGGCGGCGGCTTCAGGCGTCAGGACCTCGTCGTGCTGGCCGGCGACGTCGGCAGCGGCAAGTCGGCCCTGGCGCTCGGCATCGCTCTGCGCGCGGCGCGGTCGGGAGCGCCGGTCCGCTACCTCTCCGCGGAGATGAGCGCGGAGCGGCTGCGCGAGCGGGCGCTCGCGCTGGAGGGGAAAGCGGCGGTCGACGACCTCCGGCGGGGGACGCTGGACGACCGCGCGCGGGCGGCCATCGGGGCCGCGGCTGTCGCCCAGCGCGAGCTTCCGCTCTCCTACGAGCAGGTCGAGGCCGAGCCGGCGTTCGCGGCGCTGGAGCAGCCGGGGCTGCTGCTTCCCCGTCCCCTGCTCGTAATTGCCGACTCGCTCGAGCTGCTCAGCCCGGCGGTCGCGAGCCTCACGCCCGAGGACCGCGTCGCCGCCGCGGCCGCGCGGCTCAAGAGCCTCGCCATCCGGGCGAACGTGGCGCTGCTCCTGCTCGCCCAGCTGCCCGGGCACCGCGCCGACCGGCCCGATCCGCGGCCCTCGCTGGACGACCTGGGCGGCCGGGGCGCGGTCAAGCAGCACGCGGACGTCGTGCTCGCGCTGTACCGGGAGGAGATGTACCGGCCGGGTCAGGGCATGGACGGCGCGACCGAGCTGGTCGTGCTCAAGAACCGGAACGGCCCCACCGGATTCGTGGACCTCTTCTTCCACCCGCGGTGGCTCCGTTTCGAGGACCTGCTGGACCGCGATTGACCGGCGGCTTATCTTGTCCAACTCAGGAAGCCGCAAGGAGTTCGGCGATGGCCGGCCACAGCAAATGGAAGCAGATCAAGCGCAAGAAGGCCGTGACGGACGCCCGTCGCGCCTCGGCGTGGACCAAGATCATCCGCGAGATCACCGTTGCCGCCAAGGCCGGCGGCGGCGACCCCGACGGGAACCCCCGGCTCCGCCTCGCCGTAGACTCCGCCCGCGCCGTGAACATGCCGAAGGAGAACATCGAGCGCGCCATCAAGAAGGGCACGGGCGAGCTCGAGGGGGCATCGTTCGAGGAGCTCACCTACGAAGGGTACGGGCCCGGCGGCGCCGCGATCTTCATCGAGACCACGACCGACAACGCGAACCGCACGGTGGCGGAGATCCGCCACGCGTTCAGCCGGAACGGCGGGAACCTCGGCGCGTCGAATTCGGTGGCCTGGATGTTCGACCGCAAGGGCCAGATCTATCTCGACGCCACCCGGCTGGATGAGGACGCGACGCTCGAGGCCGCGCTCGAGGCCGGCGCCGAGGACTTCGTGCACGAGGGCGACCAGTACGTCGTGACCACGTCGCCCGCCGCCTTCCACGCGGTGCAGGACGCGCTCCGCGCGCGGAAGGTCCCCGTGGACTCGGCCGAGCTGGCGATGGTGCCCAAGAACACGGTGAAGGTCGAGGGCGCGGACGCCGAGCGCATCCTCAAGCTGGTGGAGGCGCTGGAGGAGCTGGAGGACGTCTCGAAGGTCTTCTCGAATTTCGATATCGACGCCGCGCAGCTCGCGGAGGCGGAAGCCTGACCCCACCCGCCGCATGAAGGTGCTCGGCATCGATCCCGGCACCGCGGTCCTGGGATACGGGGTCGTGGAGTCGTCGCCGGGCCGGCCCGCGCGGCTCGTCGAGTGCGGCATTCTGGAAACCCGGGCGCGCGACCCCCTGCCCGCCCGGCTCCGGATCATCCACGACGGCATCCGGGCGCTGCTCGCGCGCCACCGGCCCGACGCGATGGCGGTCGAGACCGTGTTCTACGCGCGGAACGTCCGCACCACGATGGTCATGAGCCATGGGCGCGGCGTGGTGCTCCTCGCCGGCGAGGAGGCCGGCGTGCCCATCAGCGAGTACAGCCCGGCGATGATCAAGAAGGCGGTGGTGGGACGGGGCGCCGCGGTCAAGCCGCAGGTGGGCTACATGGTGGCCCAGCTCCTCCGGCTCCGGAGCGCGCCCGAGCCGGCGGACGCGGCCGACGGCGTCGCCATCGCCCTGGCCCACCTGCTCCTGGCCCGGCGCGGCGCGGGCGCGGCGCGCGCCCTGGTGGGTGCGCGATGATCGCCACCGTGACCGGCCTGCTGGCCGCGCGGGAGGGTGAGACCGTAGTCATCCAGACCGACGGCGGCGTAGGCTACGCGGTCACGGTCCCGCTGGGCGTATTCGAGCGGCTGCCCGAGCCGGGCGCACGCGTGAGCCTCTACACGGAGCTGGTGGTGCGCGAGGACGGGTGGTCGCTCTTCGGTTTCGACCGCGCCGCCGACCGCACCGTGTTCCAGCGGCTCCTCGGCGCGAGCGGCTTCGGGCCCAGGCTGGCGCTCGCGCTCCTGTCCGCGCTCGGCCCCGACCGGACGGTGCGGAGCATCAGAGAGGGCGACCTCGCCGCCCTGAGCACCGTGAGCGGCATCGGCCGCAAGAAGGCGGAGCGGCTCGTGCTGGAGCTGCGCGACCGGTTCGACGACGTGAGCGTGGCGCCGGCCGAACGGCCCGCCTCGGGCTCGAGCCAGGCGGTGCGCGCCCTCGTTGGCCTCGGATACGCGCCCGCCGCGGCGGAGGACGCCGTGCGCGGGGCCCTGGCCGGCGGCCCCGACGGCGACACGGCCGCCGTGGTGCGGCGGGCGCTGCTCAGCCTGACGGCGGGGAAGAAGTGAGAGGTGGGAGGTGAGAGGTGAGAGAGCCGCCCCCCTCTCACCTCTCACCTCTCACCTCTTACCTTTCCCCCGACGCTTCAACTCCGGATCAGCCATGGCTCTCCCCGCGCAGACCGCGGAATGGAATTGCACCCGCTGCGGCACCACCAACCGCAAGCTCGTGCCCGTCGGCATCGCCCGCACGGTGGACCGGTGCGCCCATTGCGGGGCGAAGCATGTGGTCGAGCCGGGCGAGCGGCCCCGGGTCCGCTGGATGGCGGCCGCCGGGTGACCCGGATCCAGATCACCACGCCCGACGCGCTCCCGGACGAGCCGGCCGACGCCGCGCTGCGCCCGTCCCGGCTGGACGAATTCGTGGGCCAGCATGAG
>DASWAI010000136.1:0-21640 GCA_036391215.1 Gemmatimonadales bacterium | reverse complement strand
CGGCCCGCCTGCGGGGCGCCTTCGCCGGGATCGAGGGGGACCCCCGAGCGCTGGCGGCGGGACGCCGGATAGCCGCCGCGCTCGGCATGACCGTGGTGCCGCTCGATCCGGCGGCGAAGCCGCTGTACCATGCCGGCGCCGTGTTCAGCGCCAACTATGCCACCGCGCTCGTCGGCGTGGCGGAACGGCTCGCGCAGCGGGCGGGCGTCCCGGCCGGCATCGCCGCACGCATGTACCTGCCGCTCCTCGCGGGCGCTGCTCAAAACATGCTGGACCTCGGGGCGGCGGCGGCGCTCACCGGACCGATCCGCCGCGGCGACCTGGGGACGATCCGGGCGCACCTGGCGGCCCTGCCGGCCGATGTCCGCCCGCTCTATCGCATGTTGGGGCTGGCCGCGCTCGAGCAGGCCCGGGAGGTCGGGCTGGCGGAGGCACCGGCCCGGGCGGTGCGTGAGCTGCTCGGGAAGGATGACGGCGCGGAAGGTACGGCCGGCTGAACCCTACCCCTGGTCGACGACCCGCACGCCGTCGGGCACGTCGAAGGTGAAGATCCTCGCCGCTACCGGCGGATTCACTCTCAGATTGTGCAGTGTGAGCGTGCGGCGCTGGCCCGACAGTTCCTCGATCTCCATTCGCCGGGGCAGGCCGTCGGCCCGGTCGAGCCACACGGTCGCCCGGCTGAAGGGCATGTCGGGCACGGTCGGGACCATCTCCACCACGTCCATCGTGTGGTCGTCCAGCCGGTCCGCACGAAGGTAGGTCGAGGCGTAGCGCTCGGCGGGGCGGTCGAGCAGCCAGGCCAGGAGGTTGTAGCCGTACACCGGGCCGCCGCTGGGGACCGGCAGCCGCAGCACCTGCCCGGGCGTCGTGCTCGGCGTATACACCCACACGTACTTCCCGTCGATCACGATCGCTTCGCCCGGCGGATCGGTGAAGCGCATCGAGAGCTTGGCCTCCCCCGATTGCACCAGCACGCCCTTGCTCTCCGAGTTGCCGATCATCTGGTTCTCGATCAGCTGGTCGAAGTTGGCCCGGAGCGCCGTGAGGGACCGGTAGGCGAAGGCCGCCCGTCCCACGATGGCGTTGGCGTCCTGCTGGGCGCCGAGCTGGGCGGGGCCCAGCGAAAGCAGCGCGCCGACGAGCAGGCCGAGCCGCCGTCGGCGCGGAGCCGGCGCGGGTCCCGTCGCGGTCCTCATGTCCGGGTCCCGGCCGGCTCCGTCACACGCCGGCCGATCGCCTCCGCGATGAGGCGGACCTCCCGCATCATCTGGGCAAACTGCGCCGGGTAGAGGCTCTGTACGCCGTCGGACAGGGCCTGGTCGGGATTGGGGTGCACCTCGACCAGGAGCCCGTCCGCGCCGGCGGCGACCGCCGCGCGGGCCATGGGGATGACCATGTCGCGATGCCCGGTCCCGTGGCTCGGATCCGCCACGATCGGCAGGTGGGACAGCCCGTGCACCACGGCGACCGCCGCGAGATCGAAGAGATTGCGGGTCGCCGAGTCGAACGTCCGCACGCCGCGCTCGCAGAGAATGACGTTGGGGTTGCCCTCGGCCAGGATGTACTCGGCGGAGAGCAGCAGCTCCTGGATCGTGGCGGCCAGGCCGCGCTTGAGCAGCACCGGCTTCCCGCTGCGGCCCGCCTGCTTGAGCAGCGAGTAGTTCTGCATGTTGCGGGCGCCGATCTGGATGACGTCGGCGACCCCGGCGACGGCGTCGAGCCCCTCGGGATCCATCGCCTCCGTCACGATGAGGAGCCCCGTTTCCTCGCGGGCGCGGGCCAGGAGCGCCAGCCCCTTCCGGCCCAGGCCCTGGAACGAGTAGGGCGAGCTGCGGGGCTTGAACGCGCCGCCGCGGAGCAGCGTGGCGCCCGCGTCCCGCACGGCGTGCGCCGCCTCCAGGATCTGCTTCTCGCTCTCGACCGAGCAGGGGCCGGCCATGACGGCGACCTCCTCGCCGCCGATGGTCACGCCGCCCGGGAGCTGGATGACGGTGGGTTGGGGCCGCCATTCGCGGGAGACCTGCTTGTAGGGCTTGGTGACCGGGATGCATTCCTGGACGCCCGGAAGGCCGGCGAGCCGGGACGGATCCACCCGCCCGTCGTTGCCGACCAGGCCGACGGTGGTCCGCTGGCGGCCGGGCATGACCCGGGCCTCGTAGCCCATTTCGCTGATGGTCGCCGCGACCTGGGCGATCTCTTCCTCGGTGGCGCCGTGGCGCATGACGATCAGCATCGGCCTACACCGCCACGGCTTCGCCGAGGCGCACGCCGACGATGGTCGAGATCCCGGGCTCCTGCATGGTGACGCCGTAGACCGCGTCCGCAGCGTGCATCGTGCGCGGGTTGTGGGTGATGACGATGAACTGCGTCTGGGGCTTGAACTCCTCGAGGAGCTTGGTGAACCGGCCCACGTTCGCGTCGTCGAGCGGCGCGTCCACCTCGTCCATGAGGCAGAAGGGGCTCGGCTTGGTCAGGTAGATGCCGAACAGCAGCGACGTCGCCACCAGCGTCCGCTCGCCCATCGAGAGGAGCCGGACGTGCTGGATGCGCTTGCCCCGGGGGGCGGCGAGGATCTCGATCTCGCTGTCGAGCGGCTCGTCCGGGTTCGCCAGTCGGAGATCGCACTCCCCGCCGCCGAAGAGCGTCTGGAAGACGGTGTGGAAGTTCGCCTTCACGGCCTCGAAGGTCTCGAGGAACATGGCCCGCGCGGTCCCGTCGATTTCCCGGATGGCCTGGATGAGCGACTGGCGCGCGCTCACGAGATCGTCCCGCTGGCCCGTGAGGAACTCGAGCCGCTTGATCTCGTCGGCGTGCTCCTCGACCGCCAGCGGGTTCACCGGCCCGATCGCCTCCAGGGACGCCACGATCCGCCCGGCCTCGGTCTCGAGCGTCTCGAGGTCGAGATCGAGCAGCGGCGCCGTCTCGAGCAGCTCGCGCAGCGGCTTGCGCCACTCGGTCTCCACCCGCTCGATCAGGCTCCGGCGGAAGCCGGCCGCCTCGGTCAGCTCCAGCTGGAGCCGATGGCTTTCCTCCCCGTGCGCCTCGAGCCGGGCGCGCCGGACGGCCAGGTCCTGCCCGGCGGCCTCCAGCGCGGCATCCGCTTCCTGGAGCGTGCGCTCGGCGTCGGTGTCGGCCGCCTCGAGCTCGAGCAGCGCGACCAGCCGCTCGGCCCGGGCCTCCTGCCACTGGGACTGCTGGGTGGCGAGCGTGCCGACGTCCTGGTCCAGCTGCGCCAGCTCGTCGGTGAGGGCGCGGATGCTCTCCTCGGCCCCGGTCCGGGCCGCGGCGGCGCGGTCCAGCCGCTCAATCGCTCCCTGGAGGCGGGCGGCCACCTGCGCCTCCCGCACCTGCCACTGGGCCCGCTTCTCGCGGGCGCTCTCCTGCGCGCTTTCCTGGTCCGCCAGGGCCGCGCGCGCGGCTCCCAGCTCCTCGTCGAGCCGCGCCCGCGCGACGTCTCCCTCCACCAGCGCGGCGTCCACCTCGACCATCCGCTGTTCGGCCCGGGCCAGACGCTCGGAGAGCCGCGCCACCTCGCTCTCCGCCGCAGCCAGCTCCCGGCCCAGGTTGCCGACGAATCGACCGGCGTCCTCCGCGGCGGCGGCCGCCTGCCGCTCCGCTTCCCGGCTGCGCTCGACCTGCCCGGCGGCCTCGGCCAGCCCGTGCTCCAGCTCGCCCAGACGGGCGAGCGCGGCGCCGAGATCGGCCTCCGCAGCGCCCAGCGCAATGCTGGCGAGCTCGGCCTCCTGGCCCAGGGTCTCGAGCTCGGCCCGCCGGCGCAGCGGGCCGGACGGCGCGGCCGCGCCGCCCAGGAAGATGGCGCCGCTGGCGCGCCGGAGCACGTGGCCGGCGGCATCCAGCACCTGCGATCCCGCGAGCGCGGCCCGGACCCAGGGAGCCGCCGGACCCTCGGCCTGCAGCCGGTCGTCCGCCGGCGGGGCGTCGGGGGCGAGCGCCGGCCCCGGATCGGCGGGCAGGAGGACCAGCGCGCCCGGCTGCTCCTCCGCGTGCCATGCGCGGATCGCATCCACCGCGGCGAGATCGCGGACGAGCACGGCGTGGGTCCACTCGCCGAGCAGGCGCTCGGCGAGCTCCGCGTGCTCCCGGCCGGTGCGGACGAAGTCGCTGAGCGGGCCGAGCACCCGGTCTCCGAAGCGGTCACGCGCGGCGAGCAGCGCGGCGGCGCCGGGCGCGAGGCCCACGCGTTCCCGGTCGAGCTGCTCGAGCGCTTCCCGGCGCGCCGTGATCTGGGCGAGCGATTCCTCGGCCTGGCGCCGCGCCGAGCGGACCAGCGCCTCCCGCTCACGCGCCTCCGCCACGAGGTGGCGGGCGTGCTCCGCCTCCGCGGCGGCCCGCCGGGCCTCGTGGCTCCGGAACGAGCCCTGCTCGATCGCATGGTCCCGCCGTCGCTCGGCGATGGCCAGCTCGGCCCTGAGGCCGCCGCTGTGGGCCGCGGCCTGCGCCGCCCGCTCCCGCAGCGCCGCCAGCTCGCCCTCGAGCGCCGTGCGCTCGCCCTCGAGCGAGCGGAGCGCCTGCGCCCGGCCCTGGAGATCCTCTTCCAGCCGCCGGACCAGCCCCCGCTGCTCGACCAGGCGCCCGCGCCCCATCTCCTCCTCCGCGGTGCGGCTCGCGACCTCCAGCTGGATCCGGCCGTGCTCCGCTTCCGCCGCCGAGCGGTCGGTGGCGGCGGCGTCGCGCTCGGCGCCGGCGAGCTCGGCCCGGAGCTCCATCTGGGTCCGCTCCTCCTGCGCCTTGAGCCGCCGCGCGGTCGCGTTCCCCAGCCGCTCGGTGGCGAGCGCGAGGTCGCCGTCCAGCTTCTCGATCTCGACCCGCACGGTCCCCAGCCGGCGGGCGATCTCGGTCCGTTGCAGCTCGGCCGCCACCCGGGCTCGCGCCGTCACGTCCCGTCCGACCTCGGCGGTGGCGACCGCTTCCCGTTCCGCCGGCAGGAGCCGACTGAGCTCCTCGAAGCGCTGCTCCAGCCCGGCGGTGCGCTCGGCCAGGCGGTCCAGGTGGCGCCGCGCGAGGGTCAGCTGGACGGCGAACTTCTCTTCCGTCAGCTTGGCGTGCCGCTCGGCCTTGCCCTTCTGCCGGGCCAAGCTGCGGATCTGGGACTGGACCTCGTTGATGAGATCCTCGACCCGCTGGAGGTCCGCCGCGGTCTCCTCGAGCCGGCGCTCCGTCGAGTGCTTGCGGTCGCGGTAGAGCCCGATCCCCGCCGCCTCCTCGAACAGCGAGCGCCGCTCGTCGGCGCGGTCGGAGAGCAGCAGCTTGATCATCTCGGCCTCGATGACCACGCCGGCGTCGCTGCCGAGGCCGGTGCCGCGCAGCAGGTCCTGGATGTCGCGCAGGCGGACGGCGGTGCCGTTGAGGAGGTAGTCGCTCTGGCCGGAGCGCGACAGCCGCCGGGCGATGACCACTTCCTGGTAAGCGATCGGCAGATCGCCGTCGGTGTTGTCGAGGTGCAGCGCGACCTCGGTCACGTTCACCGGCCGGCGCGTGGCCGAGCCCTGGAAGATCACGTCCTCCATCTTCCCGCCGCGGAGCAGCCGGGCCGACTGCTCGCCCAGCACCCACCGCACCGCGTCCGAGACGTTGGACTTGCCGCACCCGTTCGGCCCCACGATGGCGGTGACGCCCTCCTCGAAGTTGAGCGTCACCGTGTCGGCGAACGACTTGAAGCCGGTGAGCTCGAGCTTGATGAGCTTCATCTCGCGCGTCCTCTGGTCGGGAGTCCCCGCGTCACTGTGCGGGCTGGTCCTGGGGGGTGATGACGAACGAAGGCATGCCGAGGCTCTTGCCGGTTGCTTCGGCCTGCTCGCGGGTGGCGTAGGGGCCGAGCACCACGCGATACGCGTCGTCTCCGCTCTTCGGGGGCAGTACCGACGACGGGAGGCCCGCGGCCTTGAGCTTGTCCGCGAGCTCGTTGGCCCAGGCGGGATTCCGGGAGCTGCTCACCTGCAGATAGATGGCGGCGGCCGACCCGGTATCGGCGGGCGCGGCTTCCGTGTCGGCCTCGCCTTCCGAGACGAGCTCCGCTCGCTGTTCCTCGGGGGGCAGCCAGGCGAGCGGCAGCCAGAGGTCGGCGGCGCCGCCCGCGACCGTCCCCGCCACCGGGAAGCCCTTGGCGGAGAGGTCGAGCGCGCGAATGTCCGCGCCGGCCCGGAGGAGTAGCGTGCGGCTTCCGGCGACGGCCGGCAGGTCGGCGGCCCATTTGGCGGCGACGGTGCCGGCGAGGTCGTCGGTCGCGGCATCCACCACCCACACCGAGTCGCCGCGCTCCGGCCGCGCGAGGAGCCAGCGCCCGTAGAAGTCGCTGCGCAGCTCCCGCGCCGGGCCCGGCAGGCCGATGGTTCCGAGCGGGTCGTCGCCGAACCGGTCGAACACCTGGATGTCGTTCTTGGCGCGCGCGACGTAGAGGCGGTGGCCGGACGGGGAGAACGTGACCGCGAGCGCATGCCCGGCGATCTTGAGCACCCGCACCGGCTGCTTGGCCTGCGGCTCGTACAGGATCACGGCCGAGTCGGCGGCCACCGCGACCAGATCGCCGAGGTACGTGGCCGCGGCACCGCCGGCGGGCAGCGCGGCGCGCCCTTGCGCCTGGTCGGCGGTCAGCGCCATCGCCTCGCCGTGGCCGGCGGCGGGCAGCGCTACGAGGGCGCCGTTCATCGTGCCGTACAGGCCGCGCATGGCGCCGGCGAGCTTGGTCCGGAACCGCACCGGGTTCCGGCGGGCGATCTGGGTCACGCTCGACCCGGAGTCGATCGCGTACACGGCGCCGTCCGGGCCGACGGCGGCCTCCCGAACCTGGGGCAGCACGCTCCGCGCCCGCCGGGACTCGAGGTCGAGGCCGAGCAGATTGTTCTTGGCGTCGATGGCGTACACGGCTCCCTGGTCGAGGTCGGTGCCGACCACCCGTCGCACGGGGGGAAGCTTGTCGGCTTCCCGCCACGCGGACTCGTTCAGCGCGGGGATGCGGTAGAGCCGGGCCTGCCCGCCGCTCTGCGGAACCCGCAGGACGCTGGCGACGGGTGAGGCACGGGGGACGTCGGGCAGGCGGCCGGCCGGATTCGCGGAGCCGCCGCAGGCCGCGAGGACGAGCGCGGCGCCGGCGATCGATCGGGGATGCACAGGAGAAAGGTAGACGGTCGGGGGGGAACGGTAAACCGTAAACAGTGAACGGGGGCTCCCTTCCGCAGGGTGCCCCCGTTCGCCTCCGACCGCCTGCCGTCCTAGAACGTGGGGCCCAGACTCAAGGTCCAGAGGCTCTTGACCGGCCGGTTGAGCGGCCGGGCGTAGTCGAGCCGCAGCACGGCGAACCCGAACAGGTTGGTCCGGATCGAGGCGCCGTAGGCCTGGAGCGGCGACCGCGTGTTCTCGAGGATCGAGGGGTCGCTGGTTTGAGGGAGGCTCCACGCCAGCGTGTTGCCCTCGTTCCATGCGAGCCCGACGTCGTAGAAGAACGCGCCCTCGATCGGGGGCACGGCGGACGGCAGCTTGCGGAAGATCTGCCGGGTCAGGATGGGGAAGCGGAGCTCCGCGTTCCCGACGGCGACGCGGGAGCCGATCAGGCGGTCCAGCGACACGCAGCCGGTTTGCGAGTTGGCCGGGGTCGGCTGCAGCACCGTGCACTCGTTGCGGTCGTAGGAGCCGGACGTGTGGCCGCGGAGGAAATCCGTCACGCCGATGAAGTTCTGGAACTGGCCGGCGTCCGGCCCGAAGCGGCCGACGAACAGCCCGCGGGTCGCGAGGACGATCGGTCCCGCGATCTTGTCGTACCGCCGGTAGTCCGCCACGCCCTGAAAGAACTTCCACCCGCCGATGGTCTGGGAGATCTCGAAGCGGGACCGGCGCCCGGCGAACGGCCCGGTGTATCCCGCGAGCGAGTTGTCGTGCACCAGCGCCAGGCGCGGCTGCACGTAGTTGTGCGAGCCGAGCCCGATCTTCTGGATCGACGGCTGGGAAACCAGGGGCTCGATGACCTGATAGACGGCGTCGTCCACGTTGGTCGCCTGCAGGCCGAGTTCCATCCGGGAGAACCGGCTGAACGGGTACTGGGCGGCCACGAAAGCCGAGCGGAAGACGAGGCGCCGGATCTGCTGGATGTAGAGCGGCTCGCCGGTGTTCGGATCGAACGTGTAGCCCGCTGCGAGGAAGTAGAAGTACGGATCCTGGGAGAGCCCCACGGACCAGTTCAGGCGGTGGGTGAGGTTGGTGTAGGCGGCGAGCGCCTGCGCCTCGTCGATCCGGCCGTTGACCGCGAGCCCGAAGGCCAGGTTGTGGTTGCCGAGCATGTCGCTCAGCGTGATGGCGCTCCCGCCGTAGAAGCCTTGCCCGAAGTTGTCGCGCACATACCCGACCTGCGGCCGGGCGATGTAGTCGGCCGTGAAGCCGACATGATAGGGCTTGATGGTGAACTCGCTGGTGTCCGGCAGCGCGAAGTTGGCGGAGTCGAGCAGCCGGGCCACGGTGAGCGGCGCCACGAACTTGCTGGTGTCCGACGCCCGGCCCAGGTCGGCCGACGCGCGGAAGCCCTGGGTGCTCCGGTAGATCGAGCCGCCCTCGCCGACCTGCGGGTTCCGGTCGATCCGGGCGACGCCGGTGTCGCGGGCGGCCTCCGCCTGGGCCACCGCCGGCGCCGCGAGCGGCGCCGGCGTGTACGGCTCCCGCTTGAGCGCGCGGGGGTTGTCCACCGTGTAGATGTCGTACTTGCCGTTCTCGTAGTAGTTGAACGCCAGCCGGTCCGCGCCCCGCGACCAGGAGAGCACCGGCGACAGGGGCGTGATCCCCTGCGCGCCGGTGTAGAAGTCGGTGAGCTGGTAGACGTTCTTGCTGTCGAAATCGTAGAGGAAGACGTTGCTCACGCCGTTCCGGTCGGACACGAACGCCAGCGACCGGCCGTCGGGGGCCCACTGCGGGCTCGCGTTCTTGCCCTGATCCATGTGGGGCAGCACCTCGATCGCTCCGGTGTCGAGGTGGTAGAGCGCGATCCGGAAGTTCCCGACCTTGAGCGTCCGGAAGTCGGTGTCGGGGCCGCGGTCGGTGGCGAACGCGATGGTCTTGCCGTCGGGCGACCAGACCGGATGCAGGTCCGCGTACTTGTCCTCGGTGAGCCGCTTGAGGCCGGTGCCGTCCTTGTTGACGACGAACAGGTCGGTGATGCCGCCGTCGTAGCCGGTGAACACGAGCTTCTCGCCGTCGGGGCTCCAGCTGGGGGTGGTGACGCCGTTCAGCTTCACCACGATCGACTTCACCTCGCGGTTCCGCGCCACGTCCACGATGACGATGTTGTCGCGCGGGCCGCGCTTGGCGGCGAAAGCGAGGTACTTCCCGTCCGGCGACCAGTTGGCCTGCGAGTTGATGAACCGGTAGGTCTCGTAGTTGCTCGACTGGGTTGACTTGAGGATCCGCCGGATCGGCTGGCCGGTCTTGCCGTCGGCGAGCCACATGTCCACGAAGTACCAGTTGCCCTCGCCGAAGTACACGACCCGGCTGCCGTCGGGGGAGAGGGCGGGGGCCAGGTGGAGCGTGCCTTTGTCCCGCTTCTCCGTGAGGAGGGCCTGGGAGACGTCGCGGGCGCGGACGCGGCTGCCGATCTGGGGCAGGTACTTGGCCTGCACGGCGTCGCGCCACTGCACCGAGAGCTGCTGGAGCGTCAGCCCCGTCACCCGCTTGAA
Organism: Gemmatimonadales bacterium; assembly: GCA_036391215.1. GTDB lineage: Bacteria > Gemmatimonadota > Gemmatimonadetes > Gemmatimonadales > GWC2-71-9 > DASQPE01. The sequence continues at coordinate 11,966 of DASWAI010000136.1, read as the reverse complement.
CGACGCCTCGATCCCGCCCTGGGTCGTGCCCCGCAGGATCTCGCCGATCGCCTCGTCGCCCCAGCGCTCGCCGACGTAGGCCCAGAGGGCGTGCCCGAACCGGTAGGGGAAGATGCGCGGGTCGTAGGTGAGCTGCTCGATGGTCGGCAGCTTGTTCTCGAGCACCGCGTCGCGCAGCCACATGGCCGTCTCCGGCGTGACCGGGCCGAGCGACATGTACTCGGCCATGCCCTCCATGAACCAGAGCGGAGGCTGGACCTGGAGCACGCCCTGGAGCGCCGAGCCGCCCTTGCCGCTCGAGAAGATGTCCAGCTGGAACTGGTGCGTCATCTCGTGCGTGAGGACGTGGTCGATGTCCGCGTACGACCCGGTCAGCGGCATGATGTTCCGCTGCTTGAAGAAGTCGGTGAAGCCGCCGGTGCCCTCGCCCACGTCGCCGGGCGTGGTGTTGGTCTGGGAGAAGTCCGAGTGGGAGGCGTAGAGGATGATCGCCTTCCGCTCGCGGAAGCGGTGGCCGAGGATCTTCGAGAGGCGGGCGTAGGAGCGCTCCGCCATGCGGGCGGCGTCCATCGCGGCCTCCCGCTCCACCGGATAGAAGTGGACGTCGAAGTGTTCGGTCTGGATGATCTTCCAGTCGAACGACTCGTACTGGACCTTGTTCTGGCCGAAGTACTGGGCCGACAGCAGCGCCGGCGTGCCGAGTGCGAGGGCGAGCACCGCCCCGCAGCGTCGAAGCATAGACGAGACTCCGCTCACGAAGACCGGATCAGGAGCTCCGGGGCGTCTCCCCAGAGGCGCTCCAGCTGATAGAACGCGCGGGTCTCGGGGTGAAAGAGATGAACCACGAAATCCACGAAATCGATGAGTACCCACCGTCCCCCCAGGCCTTCGACATGGTGCGTGCGGTAGCCGCGCCGGCCCAGCCGCTCCATGAGGTGCTCCGCGATGCCGCGGACGTGCGCATCGGACGTGCCCGACGCGATCACGAAATAGTCGGTGGCGTCGCTCAGGCCGCGAAGGTCCAACACCACCGGTTGCACGCCCTTCAGATCGTCGATCGCCTCGAGGGCCAGCCGGAGCGCCTCCGGCAGCCGGCCCGTCACGCCCGCCACCCGTCGCTCACGCGGCCGTGCTCGAGGCGGGTGGGCGTGCCGTCTTCCACCTGATAGAACACCGCCCAGGCGCCCTCGCCCACGTGCGTGCCCAGCACGCCGGTGGCCAGCGAGACGAAGCAGTCCCGCGGCCGGTACGCGGCCACCAGCGCCGTCCGGACCCGCTCGGCCACCTCCGGCGCCTCGGCGTGGACCACGCCGAACCGCACGACCTTGGGGCGGGGTGTGAGCCGCCGCTCCAGCAGCGACAGCACCCGCGGCACCACGTTGTCCCGTCCCCGGACCCGGTCCACCGGGACGACGCGTCCGGCATCGTCGAGGGAGAGGATCGGCTTGACGTCCAGCATCCCGCCCAGCCAGGCCTTGCCGCGGGTCACCCGGCCGGAGCGGAGCAGGTTGTCGTACCGGTCCACCGTGATGAATACGCCCGACTGGGCCCGCAGCCGCCCCAGCTCCGCCAGGATGTCCGGGGCCCGCCAACCCGACTCGGCCAGCTCGGCCGCCCGGAGCGCCAGCATGCCGATCCCGAGCGAGACCGTGCGGGTGTTCACGACGTAGACCCGCTCGAGACCAGCCGCCTTGACCGCCGCCTTACCCGACTGATGGGTGCCCGACAGGGCCCCGGACAGCGTCAGCGCCACGACCTCGTCCGCTTCGGCCAGGGCGTCGCGGAACGCGCGGACGAACTCGGCGGGCGTCGGCTGCGACGTGGTCGGCAGGTCCTTCGTGGTCCGGAGCCGACGGTAGAACTCCTCCGGCTTCAATTCTACGCGGTCACGGAAGGTTTCGTTGCCGAACATCACCTGCAGCGGCACGATCGAGATGTGGTGCCGGTCGAGCACGGCGTCCGCGAGATCGGCCGAGCTGTCGACCACCACCGCCACCGGCCGCCGCTCCCCGTGGGAGAGACGCCGGTGCTGGGCCCGCATATCCTCGGCCTTCGTGGTCTCGATCCGTCCCCAGCGAGCGGCATAACTAAAGACGGCCTCGGGCGTGTCGGTGTGCACATGCACCTTGAGCACGTCGGCGAGCACCGCCACTTGGACCGAGCCGCCGAAGTTGTGCATGGCCGCGCGGATCTCGTTGGCGGGCGGAAGCTGCTCCCCCCGCACGAGCACCTCGGTGCAGAACTGGAAGTCGCGCTCGGCCGCTACCTCGACCAGCGCCGCCGCGAACACGGCCGGCTCCGCCTCGGGCTCGTCCGGGCCGACCGGGAGGATCGGGTCCCCCTCGATGAACCGGACCACCCCCTCCAGCATCCGGACGAACCCCTTGCCCCCGGCGTCCACCACCCCCGCGTCCTTGAGCACGGCCATCAGCTCGGGCGTCCGGGCCAGCGCCGCCTCGGCCTCGGCCAGGAGGCGGGCCATGAACTCGGCCACGTCCGCCGAGTCGGCGGCGGCGCGCTCGGCGGCGGCGGCGGCTTCCCGGGCGACCGTGAGGATCGTGCCCTCGCGGGGGTCGTCGAGCGATTGGTAGAGCCGGTCGGCCCCGAGGCGCAGGCCGGCCGCGATCTCCCGCACGGTGGCGTGCTCCCGGTCGCCCAGCGCCTCGGCGAATCCCATGAGGAAGTGGGCGAGCATCATGCCCGAGTTGCCCCGGGCGCCCAGGACGGCGGCGCGCGCCGCCGCGCGGGCGGTCTCCGGAAGCGGCGCGTCGCCGAGCGCGCGGAGCGCGTCGGCGACGGCACGGAGGGTCAGGCTGAAGTTGGTGCCGGTGTCGCCGTCGGGAACGGGGAAGACATTGATGCGGTTGATCTCGTCCCGCCCCGCCGCCACCCAGTCCGCCGCCGCGAAGAAGGAGCGGGAGAGCCGGGGGCCGTCGACGTAGGCGATGCCGACCGTCATGGCCAGGCTACTCGGCGACCACCTGTACCCGGACTTCGGCATGAACCTCGGGATGCAGCCGGACCGTCACGGTATGGAAGCCCAGCAGCTTGATGGGGTGCTCCAGCTCGATCCGCCGGCGGTCCACCTGGATACCCTGCTGCGCCAGACCGTCGGCGATGTCCTGCGCCGTCACCGAACCGAACAGCTTGCCCTCCTCGCCCGCCTTGCCGGTGAGCGTCACGGTGACTGCCGCCAGGCGGGCTGCGAACGCCTGGGCCTCGCCCCTCTCGCTCTCGAGCCGCGTCGTGCGGGCCCGGGTCTCGGCCGCGATCCGCTTCTTGTTTCCCTCGCTGGCCTCGTACGCCAAGCCCTTGGGCAGCAGGAAATTGCGGGCGTAACCGGGTCGCACGCGCACCAGCTCGCCGGCCTTGCCGAGCGACTTCACGTCCTCGCGCAGGATCACTTCCATCATCGGTTGAATCCTCCGGTAGCGGGCGACGCCGGGCGCCGCCGGAAATCTAGCCAGGTGTCAGCGAGCCCGAGGAGCGTCAGGCCCCCGAGCACGAACGGCAGCAGGAACAGGGCGACGACCGTGACGAACGCGGTGGTCACCCGGGGCAGCCGACCCGCCCCCGCTCCCACCACCGCCAGGCCGCGGGCCGCATAGAGCGTCACGGCCACCAGGAGCAGGTTGGCCCCGGCATCGCGGACCGGCGGCGGGGCGGGGAGCAGCACCAGCGCCAGCGCCACGACCGGCAGCCACACCGCCTGGTCGCTGAACCGGAAGGCGGCGAAGGGGGCGGGCGGGTCGCCCAGCGGCCGGGCCGCGATCCGATGGTAGAGCGACCAGCCGAGAAGCACGCCGGCCAGGGCGTTCAGGAACAGCAGCGCCGGCGCGAGCGCCGCCCACATCGGGGCGCGGTCCGCCATCTGGCGGAGCAGCTGGCCGGTGTCGCCGCCGCCGGCCGCGTCGGCCTGTTTCGCCAGGTCCTCGAACGACCGCACGACATCTCGCGCCAGGGCCATCCGGAGCTCGTGCCAATCGAGGCGGAGCGTCACGCACCAGACGACGAGCGCCAGCGACGCGAGGCCGACCGCGACCACCGCCCGCCGGAACGGGGGCGCCCGCCATCCGAGCGAGACCGCCACGAACCCTCCGGCGACCAGCACCCCCGCGGCCCGGAGCAGCTGCTCGACGACGTCGCCGGCGGGCTGGAGCCAGGCGCCCAGCCAGATGGTCGCGACGGCGAGCCAGGCCCATTCGCGGACGGTCGAGGGCTGGGAGAGCGCGAGCAGCCCCGCCAGCGGCCCGAGCAGAAACGCCGGCGGAGCGAGAAACAGGTAGGCCAGCGCGAGGAGAAGCGGGCCCACGCCCGCCCGGCTCGCTGGCCGCGCCGGCCCGGGCCCCGCCGCTCCGGCCTGGCTCAGCCGCCGAAGCCCTTGATGTAGGGCAGGAGCGCCAGCTGCCGGGCCCGCTTGATCGCGGTGCTGAGCTGGCGCTGGTGCCGGGCGCAGGTTCCGGAGAGGCGGCTGGGCAGGATCTTGCCGCGCTCGGTCAGGAACCGCTGGAGCGTCCGCTCGTCCTTGTAGTCCACGATACGCACGCCCGACTCGCAAATGGCGCACGTCTTCTGGGGGCGCCTCATTCGTCGTCCTCCTCCTCGGCCTTGCCGGTGGCCACGGGAACCGGCTGGGCCCCTTCGTTCACGACGACCAGGAAGCGGAGCACGCCCTCGTCGAGCTTGATGGCGCGCTCGAACTCGGGGAGCGCGGTGCCCGCCGCGTCGAACTTGGCGACCACGTAGTACCCGGTCTCGTGCTTCTGGATGGGATAGGCGAGGGTACGCTTGCCCCAGTGGGACACCTGAGGGGGCTCGGCGCCGGGCTGCTGGATGAGTGCGTGAAAGCGAGCGAGGCGCTCGTTGATGGCCGTCTCTTCGAGCGCACTGTCGAAGATGTAGACCACCTCGTACTGGCGGGTCATGTCACCGTCCTTTGGTCTGATCGCCCCGGGCCTGGTGTGGATCCGAGGAGGGAAGTTGTTGGCGCGCGGAAGTATAGACCCGCTGGCCCCGGCGGGTCAACTGCTGAACCGGAAGAGCATTACGTCGCCGTCCCGCACCACATATTCCTTGCCCTCGGCCCGGGCGAGCCCCTGCTCCCGGGCGCCCTTCCACCCGCCGACCCGGACGAAATCCTCGAACGCCACCGTCTCCGCCCGGATGAAGCCCTTCTCGAAATCGGAGTGGATCACCCCGGCGGCGGCCGGAGCCCGGTCGCCGCGGTGGACGGTCCACGCGCGCACTTCTTTTTCGCCCGCGGTGAAGTAGCTCTGGAGCCCGAGCAGGTGATAGGCCGCGTGAGCGAGCCGGTCGAGGCCCGATTCGGCCAGGCCCAGGGAGGCCAGGAAATCCTGGCGGTCTTCCGGGGCCAGCTCGGCGAGCTCGGCTTCGACCTTGGCCGAGAAGGTGACGACCTCAGCCTGCTCCGCGTCGCGCTCCACCGCGGCGCGGAGGGCGGCGACGAACGCGTTGCCCTCGGTGATCTGATCCTCGGCGACGTTCGCCGCGTAGAGGACCGGCTTGGCGGTCAGAAGGTTGAGCGACCAGTACACCGCCGCCTCCTCGTCGGTGGGCACGACGGCCCGGGCGGGCCTGCCCGCGGCGAGCGCGGTGCTGACCGCCTCGAGCAGGCGCAGCTCGAGCCGAGCCTCCGGATCGCCCGACTTGGCGGCGCGCGCGGTCCGATCCAGCCGCTTCTCGACGGTGGCCAGGTCGGCGAGGCCCAGCTCGATGTTGATGACCTCGCGGTCCCGGACCGGGTCCACCGGGCCCATGACGTGCTGGATGTCCGGATCCTCGAAGCAGCGGACCACGTGCAGGATCGCGTCCACCTCGCGGATGTTGGCGAGGAACTGGTTCCCGAGCCCTTCGCCCTGGCTCGCGCCCTTGACGAGGCCGGCGATGTCCACGAACTCGACCGCCGCCGGCACGACCCGCTCCGGATGCACGATCGCGGCGAGCGCGTCCAGCCGCGGGTCCGGGACCTGCACAATCCCGGTATTGGGCTCGATGGTGGCGAAGGGGTAGTTCGCCACCAGCGCCTTGGCGCTGGTGAGGGCGTTGAACAGCGTGGACTTGCCGACGTTGGGCAGGCCGACGATTCCCAGGCGAAGCATGGATTCCCTACCGGGCTACGAGAGGCACAGAGGGACAGAGAGAAGCAAACCAGAGAGGCACCGAGGCACGGAGACTGCCCATCGGGTTTCTGTGTCTCGGTGTCTTTGGGGTTTGCACTTTCCGTGTCTCGGTCGTTCTCGTGCCGCCGAACATGCTCATGCCGGGCGGTTGAAGCGGGTCATCGCCAGCTCGATGCCGTCGGTCAGCCAGCACTCGACGGCCTCGGCCATCGGATCGAGCAGGGCGTCGATCGCCTCGCGCTCGTCGCGGCTGAAGTCGGACAGCACCCAGTCGGCGAGGTCGTCGCTTCCGGGGGGCTTGGCGCCGACGCCGATCCGGAGCCGGGCGTAGTCCTGCCGCTGGAGCGCCCCCTCGATGCTCTTGAGCCCGTTGTGCCCGCCGGCGGAGCCGGCGCCGCGCAGACGAAAACGGCCCGGGGGCAGGGCCACGTCGTCCACCAGGATCAGGAGGTGGCGGGCGGGGTCGAACCCCGGAAGCACCCGGAGCGGGGCCAGCGCGGCCCCGCTCCGGTTCATGTACGTCTGCGGCTTGAGCAGCTGGACGGCGATTCCGTGCGCCGTGCCCGAGGCGACCCGGGCCCGCTCGCCCCGGCGAAACGGACCGAGCCCCCAACGCTCGGCCAGACGATCCGCGAGCCGGAAACCGGCGTTGTGCCGGGTGTCCGCGTACTCCGGGCCGGGATTGCCCAGCCCCACGATTGCGTGCAGGGCCTACTCTTCGGCCTCGCCTTCGGCTTCCGCCTTGGGCTTCCGGATGAGCTCGGGCTCCGCCGGGGCCGCCGCGACCTCGGCCGCCTCGGGGGTCGGCGGCGCCTCCTCGGTGCGGGGCGCCACGACCGAGCAGACGGGCGAATCGGGGCTGTTGAGGATGCGCGCCTTCGGCACCTGGACCTCGCGCACGAACATCGAATGGCCGATGGCGAGGTTGGTGACGTCGAGGTCGATGTGGTCGGGGATATCGGCCGGGAGCACCTCCACCTCGAGCGAATAGAGCACCTGGTCCAGCACGCCGCCGAAATTGCGCACGCCGTCGGGCACGCCGGTCAGGCGAACCGGTACCGAGACCTTGATCCGCTCGTCGGCCTTCACCTCGTAGAGGTCCAGGTGCAGGATGTCCACCGGCCGGAGCGGGTTGCGCTGGATCTCGCGGATGAGCGCCTTGACCGGCGCGCGCTCGTCCACCTGCACGTCCACGATGGTCGTAGCGGCGCTGATCGTGCCCAGCATCCGGGTGAGCGCCAGCGTCTCGACCGTCACCGCTTCTGCGGGCCGGTCATGGCCGTAGATCACGGCGGGCACCCGGCCGCTGCGCCGGAGCGCGCGAGCGGCGCCCTTACCGGTCTGGGGGCGGGTGTGCGCCTGAATGTTTGCTTGCTGGGCCATCGCTTCGTCCTCGAAGAAACCTGGTGTCAGTCGAACAGCGAGCTCACGGACTGATCGCTGTGGGTATAGCCGATCGCCTTGGACAAGAGCCCGGCGATCGACAGCACCTTGAGCCGGTCGAACCGGCGTTCGGGCGGAATCGCGATCGTGTTGGTGACCGCGACTTCCTTGACCGGCGACGCCATGAAGCGGTCCACCGCCGGGCCGGACAGGAGCGCGTGCGTCGCGCAGCAGTAGATGTCCTCGGCGCCGAGCCGCTTGAGCGCGTGCACCGCCTCGGCCATCGTCCCCGCGGTGTCGATCATGTCGTCCGGGATGAGGCAATCCTTCCCGGTGACCTCGCCCACCACGTTCACCACCTCGGCGATGTTCGCCGACGGCCGGCGCTTGTCGATGATGGCGATCGACGCGTTCAGCCGCTTGGCGAAGCCGCGCGCCATCTTGGCCGAGCCGACGTCGGGGGCGACCACCACCAGGTCCTTGAGCGCCTTCTGGCGGTAGTGGTTCACGAACGCCGGCGCGGCGTACAGGTGGTCCACCGGCAGGTCGAAGAACCCCTGGAGCTGGTGCTGGTGGAAGTCCATCGCCAGCACGCGGTCCGCTCCGGCCACCGAGACCATGTTCGCCAGGAGCTTCGCGCTGATCGCCACGCGGGGCTGCTCTTTGCGGTCCTGCCGGGCGTAGCCGAAATACGGGATCACCGCGGTGATCCGGGCCGCGCTCGCCCGCCGGGCTGCGTCCATCAGGAGGAGCAGCTCCATGATGTTTTCCGCCGGCGGGTTGGTGGGCTGGATGATGAACACGTCCCGCCCGCGCACGTTCTCGTCGATCTTGACGAAGATCTCGCCGTCGGCAAAGCGGCGGATCGTCACCTGGCAGAGCGGCTGGCCGAGGTGCGCCGCCACCTCTTCCGCGAGGGGGCGGTTGCCCGTGCCGCTCATGAGGAGCATCTGGCTCCGAGCCTGCGAAAGATCCGCCATACGAGAGCCCGAAAAAGTAGTTGCGGAGTATGGACTTAGTCAACCGGGGCCGGTCTCCCGGCAGCCCCTCCGCCTTAACGCCCGTCCGGGGGCCGGCGTCTCTCCCGCCGCAGTTCCCCCGGAGCGGACCCGCCGCTCCACCGCCTGCTTCAGGGAAGGAGAGACCTCATGATCCGCATCCGTTCGCTCGGGCTCGCCGCGGCGCTCGCTCTCGCGTGCGCCGCCGTCGCCCAAGCTCAGTCGCCGGCCGCCCCTCCGGGCGCGGTCCGGGACACCCGGGACATCCATCGCGACCGCCGCGACCTGCGCCAGGACCGGCGGGACCGCGTGGCGGACCGGCGCGATCTGCGCCACGACCGCCGCGATCTTCATCAGGACCGATTGGGCGGCGCCGGCCGGCGCGAGCTGGTGCGGGACCGGCACGACATCCGCTCGGACAAGCGTGATCTGCGCCGCGACCGCCGGGACATCCGCCACGATCGCCGGGACCTCCGGCATGACCGGCGGGACCTCCATCAGGACCGCCCGGGATCCTGACCCGGGCCAATCCACATCCCGGTCCACACGCCGTCCACAGCAGGGCGGCCCAGGGGCCGGTCCGGCAAGGCAATACCGGGGGCGCATTTCGGTGCGCCCCCGCACATTTCCACTGTGGATTGATTCCGGCCAGCCGGGCAAAACTCGGTCAGAACCTCCCGTCCCACTCGGAGCCGCAGGCGCACCGGTGAGCGCCGAAGTGCCCGGCATCCCGGTAGCACACGCAGGACGAGCGGCCGGCGCCCGCGTGCGTCAAGCAGACGTGCTCTTCGCCGGATTTCATCAGGGTGCGCTCGAGATTGCGGGCGATCTCGCGAAGGAGGGAAGCGTGCGAAGGCGTGTGCAGCGTGTGGGTCATCGAAGGTTCTCCGGTCCCGCGGCGCGAGCGGCCGCGGCCCAAAGCAGCCGCTCGGCGCGCATGCGTCCGGCAACGCCGCGCGCGGGGAAGGCGCTATGCTACGACTTTAATTTCCACACCGCTAGTCCCTCCTTTTCCACGACGATGTCCACGCGTGCGGAGAGATGAAGGAAGTTCCGCGCACCGCGCCGCTTAGGGACTCGACTACAATTCAGTCGCACCGGAGCACATGCGGGAGGCGACGACGACGACCATCCCGGCAGGGACAGTGAGCGGCGCTGCGGCGGGCAAGCCGGCGGCCGTCATGGACGAAGCGGCGCGGCGAGCGCAGCTGGCGCGCATGAAGCGCGTGGCGAGCGGCCTCTTGGTGCTCGCCCTGCTCGTGTTTCTGGTCGCGCGCATGTTCGAGCCCGCCCATCCGTGGCTCGGCTTCGTCCGCGCGACGGCGGAGGCGTCGCTCGTGGGTGGCCTCGCCGACTGGTTCGCGGTCACGGCCCTCTTCCGCCGGCCGCTGGGCCTGCCGATTCCGCACACCGCGATCATCCCCACCCAGAAAGACCGCATCGGCCGGGTCCTCGGCACGTTCGTGGAGAAGCACTTCCTATCGCGCGAGGTTCTCGCCGCGAAGCTCGCCGGCCTCCGGGCGTCGGAGCGGGCGGCCCGGTGGATCGCGCGGCCGGAGAACAGCGCCCGGGTGGCGACCCAGGTCGCCGTGGCGGTGGCGAAGACGATCGAGGCCCTGCCGCAGGGCGAGGTTACCGAGCTGATCCGGCGGGGCGCGCTCGCCCGGCTCCAGGCCGTTCGGGTGGCGCCGATCCTGGGGAACGTGCTCTCGGTGGTGGCGGCGGACGAGCGGCATCAGGAACTGCTGGACGAGGCGATCACGCTGGTGGCGCGCGCCGTGGCGGAGAACCAGGAAATGCTGCGTGAGAGCTTCCGGGAGGGAAGCCCGTGGTGGATGCCCGGCGTCGTGGACGAAGCGCTGTATCGGCGGATCATGGTCGCGCTCGACACGCTGCTTCGGGACGTGCGGGCCGATCCGGGCCACCCGCTCCGGCTCCGGTTCGAGGCAGCGACGCGCGGCTTCATCGAGCGGCTCAAGCATTCGCCCGAGGTGATCGCGCGGGCGGAGGCGCTCAAGCTGGACGTGCTGGACGACGCGCTGATGGACGGGCTGTCCGCGGCGCTCTGGGAGCGGGTGCGGCAGGCGGCCGCGCGCTACGGCGCGGAGCCGGACGGGACGTCGCTGGAGCCGCTCGAGCGGGGGCTGGCCACGCTCGGGGAATCGCTGCTGGCGAACGAGGCGTTGCTGGCGGAGCTGGACGGCTTCCTCGCGGCGCAGGTCTCCGCGCTGCTGGAGGAGCACCGCCACGAGGTGGGGGAGTTGATCGCCGACACCGTGCGCACCTGGCCGCCGGAGCTGGCGTCGGAGCGGCTGGAGCTGGCCGTGGGGCGCGATCTCCAGTTCATCCGCCTCAACGGCACGCTGGTAGGCGGGCTCGCGGGCCTCGCGATCTACACGTTCATGACGTTGTGGTGAGGGCGGATCTAGCCGAGGGCCTGGCCCGGGGACAACTTATCAGGGCTCCCTTTGTCGGAACCGTGACGAGCCGTCTTCTACCTGGGGAGGTATTCCATGCCCAATACGTCCGCGCCCCGCCTTCTCCGTATCGCCCTCATCGTTTTCGGGCTCATCTTCCTGCTGGGGATCTATCCTCTCACCGTGGTATGGCCGGCGGGGTGGCGCTGGCATCCCGACCAGCCGGCCTATCTGCAGATGATTCTGGGGATCTATGCGACGCTCGGCGTCTTCCTGCTCCGGGCCGCGCGAGATCCCGCCCGGCATCTCAGTCTGATCTGGTTCACGGTGTGGTCGAGCCTCGTGCACGCAGGCGTCATGGCCTACCATGCCTTTGCCGATGCCGGAGAACTGGGTCACATGTGGGGGGACGTGGCGGCGCTCGTGCTGGTGGCCGTCGTCCTCGCGCTGCTCACGCCGCGCGGGGCGTCGGCGATGCAGCCGGCGTAGGGAGCCCGCTCGAGCATTGGCCCTGGTGGATTCGAACCACCATTGACGGATCCAAAGTCCGCTGTCCTGCCGTTGGACGAAGGGCCAGTTAGTCACCGAATATAGGCGAGGATGCCGTGCCCAAGGGATACTGGATCACCTTCTACCGCTCGGTGTCGAACCCCGCGGCGCTCGCCGAGTACGCCAAGCTGGCCGGCCCGGCGATTCAGGCGGGCGGGGGCCGCTTCCTCGCGCGCGGCGCGGCGGCCCGCGCCTTCGAGGCGGGATCCACCCAGCGATCCGTGCTGATCGAGTTCGACAGCGTGGCGCAGGCGGTCTCTACGTACGAGAGCGCCGCCTATCAGGCGGCGCTCAAGCGGCTCGAAGGCGCCGTGGAGCGAGACGTGCGGATCCTGGAGGGCGCGTCCGGAGGCGGCTCCCCGCCGCGGGACGACCGTGCGGCCGGACTCAGGCCGTCAGCGACTCCGGGCGAATGGGCAGGCGGCGCACCCTCCGGCCGGTCGCGCGGGCCAGCGCGTTCGCCACCGCGGGCGCGATCA
>DASWAI010000135.1:0-4764 GCA_036391215.1 Gemmatimonadales bacterium | reverse complement strand
CCGGCGGCATCGGCGAGATCATCGAGAGCCCCATCAAGTCGAACTTCCGTGAGGGGCTCACGGTGCTCGAGTACTTCATCTCGACCCACGGCGCGCGGAAGGGTCTCGCGGACACGGCGCTCAAGACCGCGGACGCCGGCTACCTCACCCGCCGCCTGGTGGACGTGGCGCAGGACGTCACGGTCACCGAGGAGGACTGCGGCACGATCCTCGGCCTGGAGATGACGCCGCTCAAGGAAGGCGAGGACATCATCGAGCCGCTCCGGGAGCGCATCCTCGGGAGCGTGGCCTCGGAGGACGTCTTCGACCCGCACGAGCTGGACGAGCACGGCGATCCCCAGCTGCTGGTGCAGGCGGGCCAGCTGATCGACGAGGAGATCGCCGACGACATCGAGGACGCCGGCATCGAGAAGGTGAAGATCCGCTCGGTGCTCACCTGCGAGGCGCGCCGGGGCATCTGCCGCATGTGCTACGGCCGGAACCTGGCCACCATGGACATGGTGGACATGGGCGAGGCCGTGGGCATTCTCGCCGCGCAGTCCATCGGCGAGCCGGGCACGCAGCTCACGCTGCGCACCTTCCACATCGGCGGCACGTCGTCCCGCATCGCCGAAGAGGCGGAGCGGCGGGCCCGGTCGGACGGCATGGTGAAGTACACGTCCGGCCTCGAGTGGACCGATCTGGCCGTGGAGTACGAGGACGGGACCAAGTCCAGCATCCGCGTCGTGCTGACCCGCGAGGACGAGTCGGCGGCCGAGGAGCACAAGGAAGGCATCCTCGTCGTCGACCCGAAGGACCCCAAGCGGGTGCTCAACCGGTACCCGGTGCCGGAAGGCGCGCTGCTCGCGGTGAAGGAGGGCGACCTCGTCACCAAGGGCGACAACGACCGGCGGGCGACGATCCTCTACACCTGGGACCCGTACAACGATCCCAGCATCATCAAGTCCGACGGCGAGCTGCGCTGGAAGGACCTGGTGCCGGGCGTCACCCTCCGGGAGGAGCTGGACGAGGGCACCGGGCTCCGGTCGATCGTCGTCATGGCCGACCCGGACCGCGAGCTCCATCCGAGCGTGCTGGTGTACACGGGTCATCGGAAGGACCCGCAGGAGTACACCCTAGCCGAGGGGAGCCGCATCATCATGGGCTCGCCCACCGACCAGGTGAGCCGGGCCATGGAGATCCCGGACGAGGCCAACCCGTGGAGCAACAAGTTCCACGTGGAGGAGCGTCCGATCAACGAGGCGTGGCCGTCGAAGAGCAAGAAGGAGAGCAAGGACAAGACGGTCTTCCTGTCCACGCCGGTCAAGGTGTCCAAGGGGGTCACGGTCACCAAGATCCCGCGGCAGGCATACAAGACGCGCGACATCACCGGCGGCCTTCCGCGGGTGGCGGAGCTGTTCGAAGCGCGCCGGCCCAAGGATCCGGCCACGATCTCCGAGGTGGACGGCGTCGTCAAGTTCGGCGAGATCAAGCGCGGCAAGCGCGAGATCTACGTCTATCCGGACGGCACCGACAGCGAGACGCCGCCGCAGCTGTACGAGGTGCCGGCGGGCAAGCACCTCCGGGTGCACGAGGGCGACCGGGTGCGGGCGGGCGACCGCCTCACCGAGGGCCCGGTGAACCCGCACGACATCCTGCTCATCAAGGGCCCGCGGGCGGTGCAGGAGTACCTGCTCAACGAGGTCCAGGAGGTCTACCGCCTGCAGGGCGTGCGGATCGCGGACAAGCACATCGGCGTGATCGTGCGCCAGATGCTCCAGAAGGTGCGGGTCACCGATCCGGGCGATACCGACTTCCTGGAGGGCGAGACGGTGGACCGCCTCACCTTCCGCGACGAGAACGAGCGGACCCTCAAGCGGAAGGGCACGCCGGCGCAGGCCGAGCCGGTGCTGCTCGGCATCACCAAGGCGAGTCTCACGACCCAGTCGTTCATCTCGGCGGCGTCGTTCCAGGAGACCACGCGGGTGCTCACCGACGCGGCAATCCGCGGGGCCAAGGACGATCTCCTGGGCCTCAAGGAGAACATCATCATCGGGCACCTCATCCCGGCCGGGTCGGGCATCTACCGGTACGCGGAGATCGACATCGAGCCGCCCGAGGGCTACGAGGCGCCCCCGCCGCCGCCGGAGGGGGTGGAGGTGCCGGCCGCGGCGCCGCAGATCCCGGTGGGGATTCTGGCGGACGACGAGTAGGGAATCGCCATCAGGTTTCCGACGGACTGAACGCGCCCGGGAGCTATTCGCTCCCGGGCGCGTTTGGCTTAAGGGAAGGCTGCCTTGGCCGAACGGCGGAGCGGCGTCAGGCTACGTCTCGCTGTGCCTCTTCGTCAGAGACCGAAGAACGCAAGCGGCGCGTAGTCTGCCAGCTCCTTCTCATGAGGGCCCACCAGCTTCTGGGTTGCCGGCGGGCCGGTGGGTCCCAGCGGCAGCACGCGGTCCGGTTGAGCCGGCTGCCGCCCGTTGCGGACGTCCTCGATCATGGCGGCGACGTCGAGGTCCATCATCGGCATGCCGAGGGCCGCGTACGACTGCTTGCGCACCCACCGGTACTCCTCGAGCGAGAGACCGGCCTGGTTGAGTGCGTCCACCTGGGCCCGTTTGCCGTCGACATAGCCCGCAGCGAGATCGCTGTAGGCGGAGACGAGCTCCGGCATGTCGAGGGCGGTGGCCTCCTTCTTCGCCAGCAGGGTCCGGTACTTCTGCTCCATCTCGGCAGCCCGCGCACCCAGGCGGGTGCGCACGACCTTCTGGACCTCGAGTAAACGTTGGAGTTGCGCGGTGGAGACCTCGCCGGAGGAGGGCGGTACGTAGGGCGAGCGATTGTGTACGGACCGCTCGAGCTCCGGGACCTTGCGCAGCTCGGCGAACCCTCCCATTGCCGACCTGACCTTGTGGTAGACCAGGTACGATCCCACCGCTCCACCCACCACGAGCACGAGCGCCAGAATCGCACAGCCGATCGCGAGCTTCTTCACAGATACCTCCTGGCTGTTGGCTGGGGGCTGCCGGCGCATCCGACATCGTCGACAACGTGTCGGTCCGAACCGGGATTGTCGAGCCCCGCGGAGCCGGTCGCCGGACCCGGCCCTGTTCGACCGCCAAGCGTCGCTGCACCTTTCCGCATGCCTGTTTCCAGCGGCCCCACGGGCGGCCGGGCCTTTCCCACCACCCGGCAGTCGGTCGTCGCGGCCACGAGGGGCGACGACGCGGACGCCCGCCGCGCCGCGTTCGAAGTCCTCATCTCGGCCTACTGGCGCTCGGTCTACAGCCACCTCCGGATGAAGTGGCGGGCACAGCCCGCCGACGCGGAGGACCTCGCTCAGGAGTTCTTCGCCCGGGCGATGGCCCGCGGGTTCTTCGACGACTACGACCCAGCCCGGGCGCGCTTCCGCACCTTTCTCCGTACCTGCCTCGACCGGTTCGCGGCCAACGCCCGGCGGGGCGAGCGCCGGCTCAAGCGCGGTGGGGGCGCCAAGACCCTGTCGCTCGACTTCGCCGGCGCGGAACGCGACCTGGCCGCCGCGACGACCGGGGCCGCTCCCGAGGCCGACGCGGATGCCTGGTTCGATCGCGAGTGGGTCCGGAGCCTGTTCGCGGACGCCGTCGAGGTCCTGCGGGCGGAGTGCGCCGGCACGCCGCGCGAGATCCGCTTCCGCGTCTTCGAGCGGCACGACCTCGCCCCGGGCGACGGCGCTCCCCGGCCCGGCTACCGGGCGCTGGGCGAGGAGCTGGGGCTCCCCGTGACCCAGGTGACCAATCACCTGGCGTGGGCGCGGCGCGAGCTCCGCCGCCTCGTGCTCGACCGCCTCCGTACCCTGTCCGGGACCGACGCGGAGTTCCGCGCCGAAGCGGAAGACCTCTTCGGTGTACGGATCCCGTGACCCTGCCGGAGCACGCGCTCGCGCACCTCCGGCAGGTGCTTGGCACGCCCGGATCGGCGGGTGAGCGTTACACGCTGCACGAGCCGGTGGGGCAGGGTGGCATGGGGACGGTCTACCGCGCCTCCGACCGCGCGCTCGGGCGGGACGTGGCGGTCAAGGTGCTGCGGGGCGACGTGGCCGACGCCGAGGCCGCCGTCCGCCTCGAGCGCGAGGCGCGAATTCTGGCGCGGCTCGAGCATCCGGGCATCGTGCCGGTCCACGACGTCGGCACGCTCGCCGACGGCCGGGTCTTCTACGTCATGAAGCTGGTCCGCGGCCGGCGGCTCCAGGAATTCGCCGCCGCCGCGCCCCGGAGCGACGTCCTGCGGGTGGTGCTGCGCGTCTGCGAGACCGTCGGCTTCGCGCACGCGCACGGCGTGGTCCACCGGGACCTCAAGCCGTCGAACATCATGGTCGGCGCGTTCGGCGAGGTGCTGGTGCTCGACTGGGGGATCGCGCGGGTGGTGGGGCCGGGGAGAGTGGCGGAGCCCGCGGGCGAGCCGGGGCGGACTCCACCCGGCGCCCCGGCCGGCGATCTCCTCCCGGCGCTCCCCGCGGCGCCCGAGCCGGAGACCGCGCCCGGCACCGTGCTCGGCACCCCCGGGTTCATGGCGCCGGAGCAGGCGCGAGGCGAGCCGGCGCTGGCCGACGCCCGCACCGACGTCTACGGGCTGGGCGCCATCCTGCGCGCCGTGGTCGTGCGTGACGGGGACGGGCGAGGCGTGCCGCGCCCCCTGGAGGCGATCTGGGCCCGCGCGCTCTCGCCCGATCCGGCCGCGCGCTATCCCTCCCCTGCCGATATGGCCGCGGACATCACCCGGTTCCTGGACGCCGAGCCGGTGGCG
>DASWAI010000134.1:0-2645 GCA_036391215.1 Gemmatimonadales bacterium | reverse complement strand
GGCGGACCCTGCCCGCCCATCGGGCGCCACCGCTACTTCCACAAGCTGTACGCGCTCGATGCCCCCCTCGGCAATCTGGGCCACCCGACCAAGGCGGCGCTCGAGCGAGCCATGCGCGGGCATATCCTGGAGCAGGCGGAGCTGGTGGGGACGTACCAGCGCATCAAGTCCAGGTAGGGCCAAGCGCGCGGGGCTTGCGTCCGCCGCGCCGATCCGCAACTTCGGTATGCTGTCCCACGCATCGCGCACACGAGCCGCTGGAAACGGAGGTCCCCCGCCATGCCGTTACGCTCCGGGATCTACATCGTCCCCACTCACCGCTGGTACATCGAGCGGACCGTCTGGCTCATCGCCGGCACCGTGCTCCTCTTCGCGACGGCCATGGCCGCGCTGGCCGACCCCCGCTGGGTCTTCCTGGTCGCGGCGACCGGGCTCGCCTCCATCATGGTCGCGCTCACCGGCTTCTGCGTCGTCGGCAACGTCCTCGCCCGGCTCGGCTTCACCCCGATGCTGGGCCGCCCCGACTGGAAGCCCGGGCAGCTCTACTTCCTTCAGACCGACCGTTGGTACCTCGAGCGGCGCATCTACCTGGCGGTCGGGATCAACCTCTCGGTGGCGTCGGTGCTGTCCCTGGTCCTGAGCCCGTGGTGGCTCCTGTTCACGGGCTTCGTCGGCGCAGCCATGGTGTGGTTCGCCGCCACCGGGTTCTGCATCATGGCCAACGGCCTGTACTGGCTCGGCGCGGAGCCCCGCCTGACCCCGCTGCGCGAGCCGACCGCGCCGGTTGACGCCTCCGCCGGAGGCCATGCGCCGGCCTGACCCCGGCCGACGGTGCAGCACCACGAAGTCACGGATTCGGACGCGACGGACCCAACCCGAAAGGAACAGTCGTGAACAAGCAGACCCTGGGCCAGACGTGGGACCAGTTCCGCCAGAAGTACGGCGTCTACCTGCGGTTTCTCGAGGCGTTCCCCGAGGATCGCTACCACAGCCATCCCGTTCCGGGGATGCGCACGCCCGCCGAGTTGATGGTCCATATGTCCGGGACGGTCGTCCGGGACATAGCCCAGGGCATCGCCAGGGGCGAGATCACGGCTGACGAGGCCGCGGAGGACCGGGTCGCCGCCGGCATGAAGACGAAGGCAGAGATGGTCGCGTTCGCGCGGAAATGCTGGGACCAGGCCAATGCGGCCGTGGCCGGAACCGGAGACGCCCAGCTCAACGCCATGGTGAAGACGCCCTGGAACTGGACCTTCCCGGGCTGGGTCGGCTTCGACATCATGAACGACGAGTTCCTGCATCACCGGGGGCAGCTGTACGCCTACGCCCGCGTCTGCGGCATCGCGCCGCCCTTCATCTGGGGGTTCGCGGAGAACGCTCCCGAGTTCCGTCCCTCCACCTGAGCCAGGCTGGTCGGCATATCCGTCCCGCCCCCACGCAGGCCGTGCCCAAGACCAGCGCCGGGCTCCTGCTCTACCGCCGCGCTCCCGCGGGACCCGAGGTCCTGCTGGTGCATCCTGGCGGCCCGTTCTGGCAGGGCAAGGATCTCGGCGCCTGGTCCATCCCCAAGGGCGAGATCGGCCCGGACGAAGATCCGCTGGCCGCGGCCCGCCGAGAGTTTCGAGAAGAGACCGGGTTCGAGCGTTCCGGCCCCGCCGTGCCCCTGGGGCAGCTGAGACAGCCGGGCGGGAAGCTGGTCCACGCATGGGCTCTGGAGGGCGACGCCGACCCGGGCGAGCTCCGTAGCAACACCTTCTCCATGGAGTGGCCCCGGGGGTCCGGCCGGTTGCAGGCGTTTCCCGAGGTGGACCGCGCCGAGTGGTTCGGTCTCGCGGAGGCGCGTCGCCGCATCCTTCCGGGGCAGGCGCCGTTTCTCGACCGGTTGGAGGCGGCGGCCGGCGCGCGCGGACACGAGATCGAGGAGCCATGACCATGCCGACCCTCGCCGCTTTCATCGCGGAGCCCGCCCGGCAGCGAGGCCTCCAGCCTCGCGACGACATCCGCGAGCCCGGCTGGACCTTTTGGGAGCTGCGCACGCTCAACCGGCACCGGGTGGTGGGACTGGTGACGGAGCACCGGCAGTTCGAGGACGCTCGCGATCTCGAAGCGGAAATCCGGGGCGTCGTTTCCCGGCACTTCAAGTGCGCGTGGTGGCGCGGCATGGCGTACGGAGTCGTCGCGGACGTGCCCATGATCTCCCTCCAGCCCGACGACCTCAAGGTCCTGGTCGATGTGCGGGAGAATTCCAAAGGCACGCTGCAGTGGGTGGTCCTCGCGGCCGGCGACGCCCATGCGGCCGTGGGCGTGCACACCTGGATGGAGTCGTACCTGAGCCCGGTGTACCGGAGCATCCTCCAGTCGCTCACCGCCGCGGGATACCGCGTCGCCACCGCCGTACGACAGAAGGACGGCCTCATGCGGTTCCTGACAGCCGTGGCGGATCTCGACCTCGCCCTCCACGGCTTCGGCCCCAGGCGAGCGTTTCCCGAGTTCCGCTCCGACCCGCAGCCGCCGAACGGCTAGGACCGACGCCTCGTGCTCCCTGCGCTGGAGGAGCGCCTTCGCCGACTGCCGTTCGACCTCCGGCCGCTCGCCGCGGCCGTCGGCCGGCACTACGCCCGGGGCGCCAGCATCAAGCCCGACGG
>DASWAI010000133.1:0-4573 GCA_036391215.1 Gemmatimonadales bacterium | reverse complement strand
GGTGCCGCGACGTAGCGGATCCGGCCCTCGCGCACCTCTATCCGTTCCGGCACGCTGCCGTGGGCGAGCGCGGTCTCCTCCGGCAGGCGCTCCCGCCGCCGCACCGGCGTATCGTGCCGCAGCAGCACCCCCTCGGGCGCGAGGACGTCCACGATGGCGGCAATGACGTCGGCGCGCAGGGTCTCGAGGCCGGCGGACAGCAGCTGGGCCACGACCCACCGATCGTAGCGGTCGACGACGAGCGACGGAAGCCAGTCACCCTCGGCGTGGACCACGCGGTAGGCGGTGGCGTCGATGCCGGCCCGGCGCGCGAGGCAGGCGGCCAGCCGCTCGCGCCACCAGGCGCCGTCCACGGTCCGCTCGCTCGGCTCGAGCAGTCGGAGCCTGATCTCCGAGGCGGGCGAGTAGAGCGCCTGGCCGATGAATTTCCCGCGCGGATCGCGCACCCGCACGACGCCCGGCTCGTCCGGCGCCTGGCGGACTTCGCTTCGGTGGATCCAGGGGTGGCCCGCGCGCCACCGGTCGGCGCCGCGGGCGGTGACCCGGACCTCGGTCACGCGCGGTCGGGCCGGAGGATGACGGCCCGCCGCAGATAGCAGTGCTTGATTTCCGCCCGGGTGCGGGTGGTGTAGGCGTGGACCAGGAGCCGGATGCAGCGCGGCAGGGATCCGGGCACCGGAATCTCGGTGGCGTGCAGGAGGGCGACGATGTTCCAGCCGAAGTCCTCGGCGGCCCGCGCGGGGAAGGCGGCGTCGAGATCGTTGGTCACCGTGAAGAACGCGCTCACGATATCGTCCGGCTGGAGATCGTTGGCGGCAATGATCGCGCGCAGCAGCTCGTCGGTCGCGTCGAGGATCTCCTGCGCCTCGTTCCGCTCCACCGTCGTGGCGCCGCGAATACCGTGAATGCGCTGACCCGGGGATTCTGGCATGGCGCCTAATCTAGCGTCGCTCCTCACGCTCATGCTCGTCACCGACGACCCCCTGGTCGCCGGGCGCGACCTCCCGGGGCTGGCCCGGGCGGCAGAGCGCGGGGGCGCTACGGCGGTGCAGCTCCGGCTCAAGCGGGCCTCTGCCCGCGAGCTGTCCGCGGCGGCCCGGGCCGTCCGTGACGTCGTGCGGGTACCGGTGCTGGTGAACGACCGGCTGGACGTGGCGCTCGCCGCCGGCGCCGCGGGCGTTCACCTGGGACCGGACGACCTTCCGGTGGAGCTGGCCCGGCGGATCGCGCCGCCGGGCTTCATCATCGGTGCCTCGGTGGGAAGTCCCGAGGAGGCGGCGGCCGCGCACGGCGCGGACTACTGGGGCGTGGGCCCCTGGCGCGCGACCGGCACCAAGGCGGACGCGGGCGCGGCGCTCGGCCCCGAGGGATTCCGGCGGATCGCGGCGCTCGCCGGGGAGATCCCCTGCGTCGCGATCGGAAGCGTGCGCCCGGAGGACGTGGCCGAGGTGCGCGCGGCCGGGGGCGCCGGCGTGGCGGTCGTGAGCGGCATCCTCGGGGCCGAAGACGTCGAGACCGCCGCGCGCCGGTACGCGGAGGCATGGGAATAAGCCCGGTGCTCAGCGCCTGCGGCGTGTGACCCGCGTCTCGCCCGTGAAGCGTCGATAGAACCACCGCTTTACGACTTCGACCCCGCCCAGATACGCCGCCACCATCGCGGTCAGGACCAGAAAGAAGTCCGCTGGAGGCGGCACGAAGCCGAGCGCGCGTCCCACGCCGGTGAGCGGGAGGAGCGCGCCGATCGCCACCACCGCCAAGGACGTCGCCGTGAGCAGGCGGCTCGGCCGGCTCTTGAGCGGGTTCCCGCGGGTGCGGATTATGAAGATCACCAGCACCTGGGTGGCGAGCGATTCGATGAACCACCCGGTCTGGAACAGCCGCTCGTCGGCCCGGAACACGTGGAGCATGATATAGAAGGTCAGAAAGTCGAAGACCGAGCTCACCGGCCCGATCACCAGCATGAAGTTGCGAACGAACGTCATGTCCCAGTGGCGCGGCCGCCGGACGAACTCCTGGTCCACGCTGTCCATGGGGATCGGGATCTCGGAGACATCGTAGAGAAAATTGTTCACGAGCACTTGGACCGGGCGCATCGGCAGAAACGGGAGGAACAGGGAAGCCCCCGCCATGCTGAACATGTTCCCGAAGTTCGAGCTCATCGCCATCATGATGTACTTCATGATGTTCCCGAAGGTACGCCGGCCCTCGACCACGCCGTCGTGCACGACCGCCAGGTCCTGCTCGAGGAGAATCAGGTCGGCGGCGGCCTTGGCGACATCCACTCCGGTGTCGACCGAGATGGCGACGTCGGCAGCGTGGAGGGAGGGTGCGTCATTGATGCCGTCGCCGAGAAACCCGACGACGTGGCCGCGGCGGCGCAGTGCACGGATCACGCGGTTCTTCTGCGACGGGACGACCCGGCAAAAGAGAGTCACGTCGCCCGCCTTGGCCTCGAGCGCGTCGTCCTGCAGCGCGAGCAGCTCCGGGCCGGTGAGAACGCCCTTGACCGGCAGCCCGACTTCGGCGCACACATGGCGGGTCACGAGCTCGCTGTCTCCCGTCACGACCTTGACATCCACGCCGCTCTCGGCCAGCGCCTTGAGGGCGGCCCCGGCGCTGGGCTTGGGCGGGTCCTCGAAGGCGGCAAAGCCTGCGAACACGAGCTCGGCCTCGTCGCCCACGCCGGCATGCGCCCAGTCGTGCGGCACCGCCTTCCAGGCGATCCCGAGTACCCGATACCCCTCTCGGCTCAGCGATTCGAAGCGGTGCAGCATCACCTCGCGGGCGGAGCCGTCCAGCGGCCTCAGGTCTTCGGGGCCGTCGCCCTCATAGCGGCTGGCGCACCGGAGAATGTCCTCGAGCGCGCCCTTGATTACCAGGATGCGCCCGCCGTCGGGCCGGGCGAGGAGCACGGAGACCCGGCGGCGCTGGAAGTCGAAGGGGACTTCGTCGATCTTGGTCCACCCGGTGTGGTCGATCTCGCCGTGGCGAAGAATGGCGTCGTCCATCGGGCTCTTGAGGCCGGTTTCGAAGTAGCTGTTGAGATAGGCCAGCTCCAGGGTGCGCGTGGCGTCGCGACCGAGCGGGTCCAGGTGCTGCTCCAGGCGAATGCGGGCCTCGGTGAGCGTCCCGGTCTTGTCGGTGCAGAGGATGTCCATGCTGCCGAGGTCGTGGATCGCGGCCAGCCGCTTGACGATCACCTTCCTGGCAGCCATCCGGAGCGCGCCCCGGGACAGCGTCACGGACACGACCATCGGGAGCAGCTCCGGAGTGAGACCGACGGCCAGAGCCACAGCGAACAGGAACGATTCGAGCCACGGGCGGTGGTGGGCCGTATTGACGAGGATGACGAAGAGCGTCATCAGCATCGCCAGCCGCAGTACCAGGAGCCCGAAGCTCCGAGTACCCTCCTCGAACGCCGTCGGCGGGGGCTCGACGCTCAGGCTTATGCCGATCTCTCCCAGCGCCGTCCCGCTGCCCGTCCGGCACACCAGCATCCGGGCGGATCCGCCCACGATGGACGTGCCCATGAACAGCGCGGTTGCCGCTTCCTGCATCGACGCGTCCGCACCCGGCGCTTCTTCGGCCTGTTTCTCGACGGGGTATGGCTCGCCAGTGAGTAACGCCTGATTCGCGAAGCAGTCCCGGGTGTCCATCGCCCGCCCGTCCGCCGGCACCAGATCGCCCGCGGAGAGGACGGCGACGTCGCCGGGCACGATGTCCGCGACCGGTATGCTGGCGGGAACGCCGTCGCGCAACACGGACACCCTCACGGCCACGGATTGCCTGAGGCGGTCGGCCGCCTGCCCGGCGCGGTACTCTTGCACGGCATCGAGCGTCACGCTGAGGAGAGCCATGCACACGATGATCGTCGAGCTCACGGCGTCGCCGGTCAGCGCGGAGATCCCGCTCGCCACGACGAGCAGAATGACCAGGGGACTCCGGAAGCGGGACAGGAAGAGCCGTGGCAGCGTCCGCTTGCGGCCGACCCGGAGGACATTCGGGCCGTACCGGGCCAGCCGGGCTTCCGCCTCCGCGGTCGTCAGCCCCGCGGGACGCGATGCGAGCGCCGAGAGGAGCTCCGGCAGCGGAGTGCGCCAGAACGTCCCGATGGCGTCCGGCGCCGGGTCCGGCGCGGTGCGGGCGTTTGCGGCGGGACGGGAGGTCGCCACCTTATGCGGCTTCAGGCGTGGAGGATGAGGCGGTCCAGCGAGCGCTCCTCGTGGAGGCAGCCGATGGCCGTGGCGAGGAGCGGCGCCACGCTGACCACGTGGCCGGGCAGGGGGGACGGCGGCTCGCGGCCCACCGTGTCGGTGACGACGAGCCGGGAGATGGGAAGCGGGGCCAGGCGCTCGACGGCGGGCCCCACGAACAAGCCGTGGGTCGCGGCCACCACGATGTCGGGCGCCGCCCCCGCCTCGAGCAGCACGGCGACCGCGCCCGCGATGGTGCCCGCGGTGCTGATCATGTCGTCCACGATGAGCGCGCGGCGGCCGCGCACGTCGCCCGCGATCCCGTGGGTGGTGACCGACTCCCCGCTCACGCGCCGCTTGTGCACGAACGCGACCGGGAG
>DASWAI010000132.1:0-17438 GCA_036391215.1 Gemmatimonadales bacterium | reverse complement strand
CAATTCGTGTCCCGGCTCGACCGCCAGAGCCAGCCGGTCGTGGACTCGACCATCGGGTCGGTGCATTACGGCGTGCCCCCGGCGCGGTTCCAGCTGACGGCGCTGGTGCTGCTCCAGGCGCTCACGATCGCGGTGATGGTGGGCGTCGCCGTTTTCGCGTACCGGAGCGCCATGAACGCGCAGCGCGATCGCCTCTGGGTGGCGATGGCCCGCGAGGCGGCGCACCAGATGGGCACGCCGCTCACGAGCCTGCAGGGCTGGATCGAACGGATCCGCTCGCTGCCCGAGGCGCCACCCTCGCTGGCCGAGTTCCTCTCGGCGGACGCCGAGCGGCTGGACCGGGTGGCCCGGCGGTTCGAGCGCATCGGCAACCCCGCGGCCCGGGAGCCCATCGGGCTCGGGGCGCTGGCCGACCGGGTGGCCGGCTACTTCCGCCCCCGGCTTCCCAAGTGGGCGAACCAGATCGAGCTCCGGGTGGAGGCCCCCGGGGCCGGCCCGATGGTGCTGGGCGATCCGGTGCTGCTCGAGTGGGCGCTGGAGGCGCTGGTGAAGAACGCCATCGACGCGCTGCAGGGGCGCTCGGGCACGATTATTCTCCGGGTGGAGAGCGACGAGCGGACTGCGGCGATCCGGGTGCTGGACGACGGTCCCGGGATTCCGAAAGAGATCCGGCGGGACATCTTCGAGCCCGGGATCACCACCAAACGCGGCGGCTGGGGGATCGGTCTGGCCCTCTCCCGCCGCGTCGTCGAAGAAGCGCACCACGGTGAGCTGGCTCTCGAACCGAGCGACAAGGGCACGTGCTTCCTCATTCGCATTCCGCTGGCCGAGACGCCGGCCTGAGCGACCTGGCCGACGCCCCGGACTGGACCCGGGGGCTGAACCCCGCCCAGCGGGAGGCGGTCGAGCACGTCGAGGGACCGCTGTTGGTGCTCGCGGGCGCCGGGTCCGGCAAGACCCGCGTGCTCACCACCCGGATCGCCGGCCTGATCGAGCGGCACGGCGTGCCACCCGAGCGGATTCTCGCCGTCACGTTCACCAACAAGGCGGCCGGAGAGATGAAGGAGCGGATCGGGCGCCTGCTCGCGCGCGATCCGTCGGGGCTCTGGATCGGGACCTTCCACTCGCTCTCCGCGCGGCTGCTCCGGCGCGAGGCCGAGCTCCTCGGGTTCACCCGCCGGTTCACCATCTACGACGAGGACGACCGCCTCGGGCTGGTGAAGCGGCTGATGGAGCAGCGCGGCCACTCGACCAAGCTGTTCGCGCCGCGCGCGGTCGCGTCGCTCATCTCCCACGCCAAGAACCGGATGCTCGAGCCGGCCGCGCTCGGCCAAGGCGCGCCCTTCGATCGCCTGGCCCAGGTGGCGGCGGACGTCTTTGCAGCCCTCGGACCGGCGCTGCGCGCGGCCAACGCCATGGATTTCGACGACCTCCTGCTGCACCCGCTCACCCTGTTCGACCGGCACCCCGAGCGGCTGGAGGCGTACCGGCACAAGTTCGCGTTCGTGCTCGTGGACGAGTTCCAGGACACCAACAAGGCGCAGTATCAACTCATCCGGCGGCTGGGGGCCCACGGCAACGTCGCCGCGGTGGGCGATGACGATCAATCCATCTACGGCTGGCGCGGGGCCGACGTGCGCAACATGCGCGAATTCCAGCGCGACTTCCCCGGCACCCGGATGGTCCGGCTGGAGGAGAACTACCGCTCCACGCAGGTCGTGCTGGACGTCGCCAACAGCGTCATCGCCGAGAACAAGGGACGGCTCGGCAAGACCCTCCGCACCTTGCGCCAGGGGGGCGAGCCGGTCACCGTCGTCGCAGCCGCCGACGAGCGGGACGAGGCGGAGTGGATCGTCCGCGAGCTCGAGCGCCGGGCCCACGCGGGCGACTGGGTCTACGGCGAGATGGCCGTGCTCTACCGGACCAACGCGCAGTCGCGCGCGCTCGAGGAGGCGTTCCGCCGGGCGGGCGTGCCGTACCGGCTCGTGGGGGCGATCAGCTTCTACGAGCGGCGGGAAGTGAAGGATCTGCTCGCCTACCTCCGGCTGATCGCCAATCCGGCCGACGACGAGGCCTTCCTCCGCGCCGTCGGCGTGCCGCGTCGGGGCCTCGGCGACTCCAGCGTCGCCGCCCTCGGGCGCGCGGCCCAGCAGTGGAACCAGGCGCTGCTCGAGACGGCCCGGATCGCCGACCGGATCGCGGACCTCCGGCCCAACGTGCGCGAGGCGTTCCGCCGCTTCGCCGAGCTGGTCGACGGATTCCGTGCCCGGGCCGCCACGCTGGCGCCGGCGGAGATTCTCGAGGAGCTGGCGCGTGCGCTCGACTACGAGGCCTGGCTGCTCGCCGAAGGCCCGGAAGGCGCCGACCGCTGGGAGAACGTGCGGGAGCTGATCGCGAGTGCGGCGGAGTGGTCGGAGGTCGTCGCGCCGGATGGGGAAGACCCCTCCACGCCGCTGGAACGGTTCCTGGCCGAGGCCGCGCTCCTCACGGCCAATGACACCATCGTGGGCGCCGAGGAGGGCGTGACCCTGATGACCCTGCACACCGCGAAGGGCCTCGAGTGGCCGGTCGTGGTCCTGGCGGGTCTGGAGCACGGGCTCTTCCCGCTCGCGCGCGCCGAAGAGCAGCCCGACGGCCTGGAAGAAGAGCGGCGCCTCTGCTACGTCGGCCTCACGCGCGCCAAGGACAAGCTGTATCTCACATGGGCGCGCGCCCGGCGCCGGGGCGGCGAGCTCCGCCCCGGGATTCCCTCGGCCTTCCTCCGCGCCCTGCCGCCGGCCATCGTGGAGGAGCGGCGCACCAATGCGCTGTGGGCGCCGGGCTGGGACGCGCGCTCCGGCGCCGGCCGGCACCGGTGGGAGGCGCGGGAGCCGAGCCCCCCGCCGCCGGCCCGCGCGGCCCAGGCGGCCGTCGAGGACGCGTCGCAGGACGCGCCGCGCCTTCTCAAGGGTGAGCGCGTGCGCCATCGCCGCTTCGGCAGCGGGACGATCCGCGGGCTGAGCGGGGGCGGCCGGGACCTCAAGGTCGAGGTGGCCTTCGACGACGCCGAGGTGGGCGTCAAGCAGCTGCTCGTGGCCTATGCCGGCCTTGAGCGCGACTGGGAGAGCGCATGAACATCGGGCCGGACGGAGTCCTGCACGTGGCGAAGCTGGCGGAGATCGGCGTGGACGACCAGGAGCTGCCGAAGCTGGTGGAGCAATTCAACCGGATCGTGGACTACGTGGCGCAGCTCGACGACGTGCCGTCCACGGCGAAGGTGCAGCCGTTCCTGGCCGGCCCCGCCGCGACCCCCTTGCGCGAGGACGTGGTGCATCCGGTCCCGCTGGCCCGTCCCCCTGCCGCGCTCGCGCCCGAATTCGCCGACGGGTTCTTCCTCGTGCCGCGTCACGGGGCCATGGAGGACCTGTGACCGCGGCCGAGGTCGCCCGCGAGACGGGCGCGCGCCTCGCCCAGGCCGAAGGGCTGAACGCCACCCTCCACTGGTCGCAGGACGCGCTGAACGCCGAAGCGGCCCGGGTGGACGCGCTGCCGGCCCGCGGAGCGCTGCACGCGCTGCCGGTCGCGGTGAAGGACAACATCGTGACCACCGACGCGCCGACCACGTGCGCGTCGCGCATTCTCGAGGGCTACGTCTCTCCCTACACGGCGACCGCGGTAGCGCGCCTCCGTGCCGCGGGCGCGATGGTGGCCTGCAAGGCCAACCTCGACGAGTTCGCCATGGGCTCGTCCACCGAGCACTCGGCCTACGGGCGGGTGCGGCACCCGCTCGATCCGTCCCGGGTGCCGGGCGGCTCGTCCGGCGGATCCGCGGCCCTGGTCGCGGCGGGTGTGGTGCGGGCGGCGCTCGGCTCCGAGACCGGGGGCTCGGTGCGGCAGCCCGCGAGCTTCTGCGGGGTCGTCGGCGTGAAGCCGAGCTACGGCCGGGTGAGCCGGTACGGGCTCGTGGCCTTCGGCTCCTCGCTCGACTGCATCTCGGTGTTCGGGAAGACGGTGGACGACGCCGCCCGCGTGCTCGAGGTGATGGCCGGGCCGGACCCGCTCGATGCCACCACCAAGGCAGGCCCCGCGCCGCTCGCGGCGCCGGCGGCCCCTGCCGATCTCAAGGGACTCAAGGTCGGCCTGCCGAAGGAGTACTTCCCGGCGGACCTGCACCCCGGCGTGCGCGCCGGCCTCGACCGCACCATCGAGGCGCTGCGGGCGCTGGGCGCGGAGACGCGGGAGGTCTCCCTCCCGTACTCGAAATACGCCGTCCCCACCTACTACATCATCGCGCCCGCGGAGGCGGCGGCCAACCTGGCGCGTTACGACGGCGTGCGCTACGGCCGCCGGAAGGTCGGCCCGGAGGGCGATATCCGCGCGCTCTACCGGGCCACCCGCGGAGAGGGGTTCGGCCCCGAGGTGCGGCGCCGGATCCTGATCGGGACCTACGTGCTGAGCGCGGGCTACTACGACGCCTACTACCGGAAAGCCCAGACCGTGCGCGCGCTCATCGCGCAGGATTTTCAGCGCGCCTTCGCCAGCGGGGTAGACCTCCTGCTCACGCCCACCACGCCCACGCCGCCGTTCAAGGCCGGGGAGAAGACCGAGGATCCGGTGCAGATGTACCTGGCCGATATCTTCGTCTGTCCCGTGAACCTCGCCGGGCTGCCGGCGCTGAGCCTGCCGGCGGGGCGGGACGCGGGACTCCCGATCGGGGCGCAGCTCATCGCGCCCGATTTCGAGGAGGCACGCATGCTCGCGGTGGCGGGGGCGCTGGAGCGGGTGCTGCGGCCCGAGGAGGAGGTGCGCGGATGAGCTGGGAGACCGTCATCGGGCTCGAGGTGCACGTCCAGCTCCTCACCCGGAGCAAGATGTTCTGCGGCTGCTCCACCGCGTTCGGCGATCCCCCCAACACCAACGTGTGCCCGGTATGCCTCGGCCTGCCGGGCGCCCTGCCGGTTCCCAACGGCCAGGCCATCCGCCTCGCTGCCCGCGCCGCGCTCGCGCTCGGCTGTTCCGTGGAGGGGCGGAGCGTGTTCGCCCGGAAGAACTACTTCTATCCCGATCTGCCCAAGGGCTACCAGATCTCGCAGTTCGACGAGCCGCTCGCCGTCGGCGGGTCGATCGCCTTCGATTCGCCCGACCGGGGCCGCATTCGCTGCGGCGTAACCCGGCTGCACGTGGAGGAGGACGCCGGCAAGCTCCTGCACGACCGCTTCCCCGGAAAGACCGCCGTGGACCTGAACCGCGCGGGCACCCCGCTGGCCGAGATTGTGAGCGAGCCCGACCTCCGCTCTGCGGCGGAGGCGCGGGCCTATCTCACCACGCTCAAGCAGATCCTCGTGTACGCCGAAGTGAGCGACTGCAGCATGGAGCAGGGAAGCCTCCGGGTGGATGCCAACCTCTCCGTGCGCCGGCCGGGCGATCCCAACCTGGGGACGAAGTGCGAGGTGAAGAACCTGAACAGCTTCGCCAACGTCGAGCGGGCGCTCGAGGCCGAGCGCGACCGCCAAGTGGCGCTGCTCGAGGCGGGGCAGCGGGTGGTGCAGTCTACGCTGCTCTTCAACGCCGGGACCGGCCAGGTCAAGCTCCTCCGGTCCAAGGAAGAGAGCCACGACTACCGCTACTTCCCCGACCCCGACCTGCCCCCGCTGGTGCTGACCAGCGCCTGGGTGGAGGAGCAGCGGGCGGCGCTGCCCGAGTTGCCCGACGCCAAGCGCGACCGGCTCGTGCAGGCGTACGCCCTGCCGGCCGATGCCGCGCGGGTGCTCGCCGGCCATCGGGCGATCGCCGACTACTTCGAAGCCGTCGTCGCGGCCGGCGCCGACGCCCGGACCGCGGCGAACTGGGTGATGGGCGACGCGATGACGGGATACAACGAGATCGGCCGGTTCGCCGTGCCCCCGGCGCGGCTGGCCGAGCTCATCGCGCTCGTGGCGGGCAACGTCGTCAGCCACCAAGCCGCGAAGAAGGTGTTCGCGAGTCCCCGGCTCGCCGATCCGTCCGCGGGGTCCACCCGCGCCGTCGCCGAGGCCCTCGGCCTCACCCAAGTGAGCGACACGGGAGCGCTCGCCGGGTGGGTGGAGGAGGTGTTGACCGCCTACCCGAAGGAAGTCGAACGCTACCGCGCGGGCGAAGCCAAGCTGATCGGGTTCTTCGTGGGGCAAGTGATGAAGAAGAGCCAGGGGAAGGCGGATCCCAAAGGGGTGCAGCCGGTCCTGGTGGAACGGCTCAACGGCAAGTAGCGGGACCGGCTCCGGGGACGGAGCTCCGCTCGCCCCTTACCTCTCGCGCAGTCGCAGCAGGCTCATCGGGTCCACCGTGATGTGCCCGTACCGGGCAATCCAATGAAGGTGCGGACCCGTGACCCGGCCGCTCCGGCCGACCCGTCCGATGATCTGCCCCCGGGCCACGGTATCGCCCTCGGCGACCTCCACCCGGCTCAGGTGGAAGTACCCGGTCACCAACCCCTGCCCGTGGTCCACGTACACCACGTTGCCGGCCAGATAGAAGTGGCCCACCAGCGCCACGACGCCGGCGTTCGCCGCGCGGACCGGGGCGCCCACCGCGCCGGCGAAGTCGGTGCCGAGATGCCGGCTTTGCACCTCGCCGTTAAGCACGCGGGCGGTACCGAACGGGCTCGTGACCCGGCCGGACCTGGGGGGCCGAAAGCCCGCGGACCAAAGCCTCGGCGTCTCGTGCGCCCGCACCGAGATGGAACGCGCCAGCGCGATCTCCTCGAGAATCCGGCGCTGGGCGGCCGTGTCCGGTTTCGCGTACTCGGGCGCGACCGACAACCGCTCGCGCCGATAGGAGCCATCGGTCACCCGGAGCGTGACGGCGATCCTGTCGCCCCCCGCGGCGCCGGCGGGGAAGAGCGTCACCACCAACGAGTCCGGACCGTCGATAGGCACGCCGATCAACGCCGCGTAAGCGCCGCCGGGCGCCGGCTCGAAGTGAAGCGGCTCGTCCGCGGCCCGGCCTCCGAGCGACGCCATGGCGCTCCCGGGCGCCGGGTGGATGGTGATCACGCCGACCGTTCCCCGCACCAGCGTGGCGGGGTCGGTCCCGACGGTAACAGAGGAGGGGGCTTGCGCGGCGAGAGAGGCGGCGAGCCAGAGGCCAGCCGCCGCCGCCGCAGCTCGGCGAATCACCCGTCCGAGGCGGCGAGCAGGCGCGGCGACGGCGCCGCACTCTCGGGCTGGCGCCAGGGCAGCCGGTTCTCGAGCGCGGGCCAGGAAACCAGCGGCGCCGGCGGGAGGCCGAACGCCTCCTCGGCGAGCTCGTGGAGGCGGCCGCGGTTTCTGCGGCCCAGATCGCGGAGCGCCTGGCGCCGCCGCTCCTTGGCAGTGGCAAGCGGCACCTCGCCCGAGGGGTCCAGGTGGCGGGCCGCCGGGTTGCGGTCGGCGAGCACGTCGACGACGTAGTCGAACGAGAGCCCGAGATGGCGCTCGACGTCGTCGTCGCCGAGGTCCCAGCGGCTCACCTCGCGCGCCGCCTGGGCCGCGCGCTGCCAGCTGTCGGTCTCGGTCAGCCGCACCAGGCCCCGGAACAGCCGTCGGTTGGTGCGCACGCTGAAGAGGGTCGGCGAGATGATCCGGTCGAGGTGCTGGTCCGCCTGGACATGGTTGAGCAGGATCACGTCCTTCGCCGCCTTGGCGTAGGCATCGCCCAGATGCAGCTCGACCCGGGTCTCCCAGTACGAGTGCCCGAACGACGCCGTGCTGCTGGTCACCATCAGCTGCCGGGGGACGAAGTAGTTGTGGGCGACGGCGTCCGCTGCGAGGTGGGCGAGGTACCCCAGGCCGAACGCCCGCAGGGCATCGCTGGGCGCGAGGTCGTGGATCTCCTGGCCCACGTGCCAGAAGTGGCAGTGCCGCCCCACCGGCGCGTACTTCTTCGCGATGGACGAGTCGGCCGCGATGTTGCCGTAGAGGAAGTCGAAGGGAAACGCCCGCAGCAGATCGGCTACCCCCGCCGGCAGCAGCCGCAGGTGGCCGAGCACCGATTCGGCGAGATAGATGTGCGTGCCGGGAGTCCAGGCGTGGGCGTCCGCCGGCAGGACCAGGATCACCAGTCCGACGGCGACCAGTGCGGCGGCGAGGCGGCGCCCGCTCATCGGCGCCGGGGCACGAGCAGGCGGCGGATCCGTCCGAGCACGCCACTGCCCGTGCGCACCGTGCGCAGCGCGGCCGCGACGTCGAGCGCGGTTTCTTCCACCTCTTCGTGGACCACGTCGTACAGCGTCTCGAGGTCGGTGAGACGGGTCTGGATCCGCTCGGCGCCCCTCAACACCTGCCGGCGGAGCCGCCGGCTCGTGTGGGCGAATGCGCCGGCCTCATTGCGCACGACGGACAGCAGGTCCTGGCTCTGCTCGGTGATCTGACGGATCCCCTTGAGCGCCCCCGCCAGGTCCTCCTGCAGGCTTTGGATGACCCGGCTCAGCTGGTGCACCGGCTCGATCAGCCGCGAGGCGACGATGAGGATGCCGACGGCGATGCCGAGGAAGGCCAGCGCCACCACCAGCAACGAAACCGCCACGACGGGGCCGACCCATCCGGGCCCACCGACGGCCTGCAGCATCGCGAGGATCAGAAGCATGGCCGACCGACTCCGCCCGAGGGTAGAGGAACCTGGAAGTTAATGCGCCGACGCCATTGACGCCCCCTCGGGCCCTGTCCAGCTTTGGCCATGCCTTTGCGCTTCTCGGTCCGCGGCGGCCGCCCCCTCAGGGGAACGATCCGGCCCGCGGGCAACAAGAACGCGGCCCTCCCGATCCTCGCGGCGACGCTGCTGGCGGACGGCCCCGTCACGCTCGACAACATCCCGCGCATCCGCGACGTCGAAACCATGCTGGCGCTGCTCGCCGATCTGGGCTCGAGCGTCGAGTGGACGGCGGCCAACACAGTGCGCGTGGATACGGCCGGGGCGCGCCCCAAGCCGCTCGACCCGCAGCTGTGCGCCCGGATCCGCGCGTCCATC
This sequence comes from Gemmatimonadales bacterium, assembly GCA_036391215.1. Classification (GTDB taxonomy): domain Bacteria; phylum Gemmatimonadota; class Gemmatimonadetes; order Gemmatimonadales; family GWC2-71-9; genus DASQPE01. The sequence continues at coordinate 8,477 of DASWAI010000132.1, read as the reverse complement.
CTGTTGGCGGGACCGCTGCTCGCGCGCTTCGGCCACGTGGTCCTCCCGCCGCCCGGCGGCGACGTCATCGGGCGCCGCCGGGTCGACACCCACTTCCTGGCGCTGGAGCAGCTCGGCGCGTCGGTCACGGTGGGCGACCGCTACGAGCTCGAGGCCAAGGCGCTCAGGGGTGGCGACATCTTCCTCGACGAGCCCAGCGTCACCGGGACCGAGAATGCCCTCATGGCGGCGGTCGCCGCCAGGGGACGCACCACGCTGCGGAACGCGGCGGGCGAGCCCCACGTCCAGGACCTCGCCCGGTTTCTCGTGGCCCTCGGTGCGGGGATCGACGGCATCGGGAGCAACGTCTACGTGATCGACGGCGGGCGGCCCCTCCGCGCCGTTACCTACGCGATCGGCCCCGACCACATCGAGATCGGCAGCTTCGTCGGGCTCGCCGCCGTGACCAACGGCGAGATCACGATCGATCCGGTCCGCCCGGAGGATCTCCGCGCCACGCTGCTCGGCTTCGACCGCCTGGGCATCCGCCCGCGGGTGGACGGGACCCGCCTCATTGTAGACGCCGGGCAGGAGCGGCGGATCCGGCCGGATCTCGGCGGGCACGTGCCCAAGCTCGAGGACGGGCCCTGGCCCGCGTTCCCCGCGGACCTCATGTCCATCACGATCGTGGCCGCGACCCAGTGCTCCGGCATGCTGCTCGTCTTCGAGAAGATGTTCGAGTCCCGCCTCTTCTTCGTGGACAAGCTCATCAGCATGGGCGCGCAGATCGTGCTCTGCGACCCGCACCGGGCGGTCATCTCGGGGCCCGCGCGCCTCAAGGGAGGCACGGTCGAGTCGCCCGACATCCGCGCCGGGATGGCGATGCTGCTCGCCGCGCTCGCAGCCGAGGGGCGCAGCACCATCTACAACGTCGGCCAGATCGAGCGAGGCTACGAGCGGATCGATGATCGGCTCCGCGCGCTTGGGGCCGAGATCGAGCGGGTGGACGACTGAGCCAGGGCGGCGGCGCCGTCCGGGAGATCCCGCGCGACGGCCCGGTGCCGCGCTACGAGATTCCCGGCTGGCGCGAGCGCTTCGGCGTCGTGGCCGGCATCACCGCCCGCGGCGCCGGGGATCGCGGCTTCGATCTGGGCCTCTGGACCGCCGAGCCCGTGGGCGAGGTCATGACCCGCTGGCGGGCGTTCCGCCGGGCGGAGCCCGGCTTCGGTGGCTTCGTGATGGCGCACCAGGTCCATGGCGCCGAGGTCCGCTGGCACGACGAGGCCTCGGGGTGGACGGTGCACGAAGGCCTCGATGGACACCTCACCGCGGTCGCGGGCGTGATGCTGCTGGTGACGGTCGCGGATTGCATCCCGATCTACCTCCTCGTTCCCGGGCAGGGCATCGTGGGGCTGTTGCACGCGGGCTGGCGGGGCACGGCGGCCGGGATCCTCGGTCGCGCCGTCGACTGCCTGATCGCCCGGTCAAGTATCGTTCCAGCAGACATTGTAATGCATTGTGGCATTGGTATTTGTGGCGCTTGCTATGAAGTCGGCTATGAGGTCATGACGGGTTGCGGCGTTGCCGCGACCGGACCCGGCCCCTGGCATCTCGACCTCCGGGCTCGGCTCATCGACCAGGCCCGGCGGCTGGGCCTCGGGGAGGTGTCGGCATCCGACTGGTGCTCGGCCCATGACCGGCCTGCGTTCTACAGCCACCGGCGGTCCCGCGGCATGGATGGGCGGATGGTCGCGTACGCGGGCCGGCCCGCGACGCGCCGAGCGGATTGACGCTCGCCCGCTCCCGCACTAGCTTTTCCGTGCTGTCCCGGACGGCCGCGGTCAGGGCCGTTGTGTGACGATGTGGGGGAGTTCCCCCACATTTTTTTTCCCGGATCCGATGGCACCCGACGCCGCGCTGCTGCAACTGATCCGCGAGCATGTCGAAGCCCTCGGATTCGACCTGGCCGACCTTCGGCGCACCGGGACCCTGGAGCGCCCTATCCTCCAGCTTCGGGTGGATCGTCCGGACAGCCGTCCCGGCTACGGGGTGACGGCGGACGACTGCGCCGCGATCAGCCGCTCCCTCGAGCGCTTCCTCGAATCCAGGGGTCTGGTCGGGCCGCGCTACGTGCTGGAGGTCTCGTCCCCCGGCATCGAGCGGCCGCTGCGCTGGCCGGAGCATTGGCGGCGGTTCGTGGGGCGGCGGGCGCGGGTACGGGCCGTGGGACTCCCCGGGCATCCGACGGTGGAGATTGTGGCCGTGCCCGACGACGAGCACGTGGTGGTCCGGCTACCCGGCGGCTCGGATTGGACCCTGGCGCTGGCGGACGTCCGCGACGCGACCCTGGCGCATGACTGGCCCGCGCCCGGGCGCGGCGGACCGGGACGCAAGCCGGGACGACACAACTAAGGAAGCGAAGGGCGTACCGACGCCCATTCATGGGAGTTCGAGGCATGACGAGTTCTCCGGAAATGTTGGCCGCGTTCCGCGAGCTGACGACGACGAAGCAACTGGAGCGGTCCGATCTGCTGGAGCTGCTCCGCGACGGCATCCAGGCGGCTCTGGTCCGCAAGTTCGGTCCGAACGTGAAGTTCGAGCTGAACGTCGACGAGCTGCAGGGCACCATCCGGATCAACCGGCTCCGCCAGGTGGTGGAGACCGTGGAGGATCCGAGCTGGCAGATCGCGCTCGAGGAGGCGCGGTACGAGGACCCCGACTTCGAGGTGGGCGACATGCTCGAGGAGGAGGTCCCGTTCGCGGAGTTCGGCCGGCTCGCCGTGCAGGCGGCCAAGCAGCGGATCATCCAGCGGGTCCGCGAGGGCGAGCGGGCCCGCATCCGCGACGAGTTCGCCAACAAGGTGGGCGAGCTGCTGTCCGGCGAGGTGCAGCAGATCGAGCGGGGCAAGCTCGTGATCATGCTGAACAAGTTCCGCGAGGCCGAGGCGATCATCCCCTACCGCGAGCAGAACCACCGCGAGCATTTCCACCAGGGCGACACGGTGCGGGCGGTGCTCAAGCGCCTGGAGGAAACGCCCAAGGGACCCCGGCTCATCCTCTCCCGCGGCGATCCGCTCTTCGTGAAGGCCCTGTTCAAGCTCGAGGTGCCCGAGATCCAGCAGCAGATCGTGGAGATCCGGGCCATCGCGCGCGAGGTCGGCAGCCGCACCAAGGTGGCCGTCATCTCCCGGGACGACGCTATCGATCCGGTCGGTGCCTGCGTCGGCCTCAAGGGCTCGCGGGTCCAGGCCGTGGTGAACGAGCTGGGCGGGGAGCGGATCGACATCGTGCCCTGGTCGCCCGATCCGGAACGCTTCGCGCGGCTCGCGCTGGCGCCGGCGCGCGTGGCCAAGGTGTTCTCCGACCCGGAGAGCAAGACCATCCAGGCCGTGGTCGACGAGGACCAGCTCTCGCTCGCGATCGGACGGAACGGGCAGAACGTGCGGCTGGCCTCCGAGCTCACCGGCTGGAAGATCGACCTCTACTCCAGCCGCGAGTGGCTCGAGCGCGGCGGCGAAGGGCCGCTCTTCGCGCCGCTGCCGCCGGAGGAGGAGGTCGTCTCCCACGTGACGCTCACCGAGCTCAAGGGCCTGTCGCCCGAGCTCATCGCGTTGCTCAACGGCGCGGGCTACCGGGAGCTGGGCGACATCCTCGATCTCGACCGCGAGGACATCGCCAAGATCCCGGGCATGACGCCGGAGACGACCGACCAGCTCCTGGCGTTCCTCGCCGAGCTGACCGACGAGGACGGCGCGGAGGAGGCCCGGCCGCGGGCATGAGCGGCCTGCTGGGCCTGCTCGGGCTGGGGCTCAGGGGGCGGCTGGTGGTCGTGGGGGTGGACCCGGTGCGGGCGGAGCTTCAGACCGGCAAGATCCGGTGCGTGGTGCTGGCGTCCGACGCGAGCCCCCGCGCCGTGGCGAAAGTGGTGCGGCTGGCGGAGGGCCGCGGCGTCCCGGTGGTGGCGGGGCCGGCCGCCGCGGAGATCGGTGGACGGCTGGGCCGGCCGCCGGTGATGGTGGTGGGCGTGCGCGACCGCGGACTGGCGGACGGTATCCTGCGCGCAGCGCCCGGGCGTGATGTAACGGAGGACTGAGTGGTCAAGACGAGAGTGCACGACCTCGCGGCGGAGTTCGGAATCCCCCCCGAGCAGCTCCTTGGGCTCCTCAAGGACATGAACATCTTCGTGCGGAGCCACCTGTCGACGCTGGAGAACGACCAGGTCTCCGCGGTCCGCGTGCGCTGGGAGCGGGAGAAGCGCAAGCACGCCGAAGAGGCCGCGCCCAAGAAAGGGCGCCGCAAGGCGGTGAAGGTCGCGGCGCCCGAGCCGGTGCCGGTCGCCGCGGAAGGCCGCCCGAGCAAGCGGCGGCGCACCGCCGCCGAAGTGGCCCAGGTGGAGGCCCAGCAGCAGGCGGAGCGCGCCGCGGAGCTCGCCGCGCTCGAGCTGGAGCGGCCCATCGTGCACGAGCCGGAGCCGCAGCCGGTCCAGTCCCTGGAGGAGCGCGCCCGCGCCCTCTTCCGGGAGCTGCCGCCCGCGCCGGCCGAGGCCGAAGAGGAAGCGGGCCCGGCCCTGGCCGAGCCGCCTGTCGTGCCGGCCCAGAGCGCCGCGCCCGCGGGCCCCACCCGGGCGCCCTTCATCCCGCCGCGGATCCAGCGGCCGGCGCCCGGCACCGGTGCGCCCGGTCGCGCCGGCGGCGCCTATCCCTCCCGGCCCAAGCCGGTGTTCTCGAGCAGCGGGCCGGCCGCGCCCGGCCGCCCGCCGGCCGAGCGCGCGGGGGGCGGACCGCCGGCGCGGCAGTTCGGGCCGGACGCCGAGAAGGGAGGCGGCCGCAAGAAGGGCAAGAAGGGCAAGCGGTCGATGGTGGACCAGGAAGCGGTGCAGGCGAACATCCTGCGCACCCTGCAGAACATCAAGGGCGGCACCGGCGCCCGGAAGGGCGTGCGCCGCTCCGACGAGCCCTCCTATCGGGAGCAGGTCGCCGGCCGGCTGGCGGAGGAGCGCGAAAAGGAAAAGACCCGGATCCGGGTCAACGAGTACATCTCGGTGTCCGAGCTCGCGGAGGCGATGAAGGTGCCGGCGACCCAGATCGTCCAGTTCGCCTTCAAGGAGCTGGGCATGATGGTCACCGTGAACCAGCGGCTCGACTTCGACCAGATCGAGCTGATCGCCTCGGAGTTCGGCTTCCAGGCCGTCCGCGAGGAGGAGTACGCGGCGGAAGCGGCCACGGAAGAGGTGGACCAGCCGGGCGAGGTCACGCCCCGGCCGCCCGTGGTCACCATCATGGGTCACGTGGACCACGGCAAGACCTCGCTGCTCGACTACATCCGCAAGACCAACGTCGTGGCCGGCGAAGCCGGCGGCATCACCCAGCACATCGGGGCGTACCACGTCACGCTGGGCGACGGCAAGGCCATCACCTTCCTCGATACCCCGGGGCACCAGGCGTTCACCGCCATGCGCGCCCGCGGCGCGCAGGTGACCGATATCGTCGTGCTCGTGGTCGCGGCCGACGACCAGGTCATGCCCCAGACCATCGAGGCGATCAGCCACGCCCGCAACGCGGGCGTGCCGATGATCGTCGCCATCAACAAGATCGACCTGCCCGCCGCGGACGTCGACAAGGTCAAGCGGGACCTGCTCCAGCAGAACGTCGTGCTCGAAGAGTTCGGCGGCAAAGTGCTCTCGGCGGCGATCTCGGCCAAGAAGGGCACCGGCGTCGACCACCTGCTCGAGCAGCTCCTCCTGCAGGCGGAGCTCCTCGATCTCAAGGCGAACGCCGGGGCGCCGGCACACGGCACCGTGCTCGAGGCGACACTCGACCCGGGCAAGGGCCCGCTGGCCACCGTGCTGGTGCAGCGCGGCACCCTGCACGTCGGCGACAACTTCATCTGCGGCAAGTTCTCCGGGCGGGTGCGTGCGCTCTATGACGAGCGCGGGAAGACGGTGAAGGAAGCCGGCCCCTCCATTCCGGTCCAGATCCTCGGATTCGAGGGCGTCCCCTCCGCCGGCGACTCGTTCGCCGTGGTGACCGACGCCGTCGAGGCCCGCGAGATCGCCCAGAAGCGCCAGCGACTCGAGCGCGAGGCGCAGAACCGCCGGAGCCAGCGCGGCGGGACGCTCGAGGACATCAGCCGGGCGCTCAAGGAAGGCGAAGTCACCAACCTGCGCATCATCATCAAGGCGGACCAGGGCGGACCCGCCGAGGCGCTGGCCGACGCGCTCGCCCAGCTGTCCACCAGCGAGGTGCGGGTGGACGTGGTGCACCGCGGCGTCGGCGCGATCACCGAGAGCGACGTGCTGCTCGCCAAGGCATCCGGGGCCATCATCCTGGGCTTCCACGTCCGGCCCGACTCGAACGCGCGCGCCGCGGCCGAGCGGGAATCGGTGGACGTGCGGACCTACCGCATCATCTACGAGGCGGTCGAGGACGTGCGCAGCGCGCTGGAAGGCCTGCTCAAGCCGGAGGAGAAGGAGACGGTACTCGGCGAGGCCGAAGTGCTGCAGCTCTTCAAGGTGAGCAAGGTCGGTACGATCGCCGGCTGCACCGTGCGCAGCGGAACGATCCAGCGCACGGCCAAGGTCCGTGTGATCCGCGACGGCACCGTGGTCTACACCGGCGGGCTCGCGAGCCTCAAGCGGTTCAAGGACGACGTCCGGGAAGTGCGCGAGGGCCTCGAGTGCGGCATCGGGATCGAGAACTTCAACGACCTCAAGGTCGGGGACCGGATCGAGTCCTTCCGCATGGAAGAGGTGAAGCGGACGTTGCAGCCGGCGGCGGCGGCGAGCCACTAGCCGCTGGGCTTCGGCTGACGGCTCGTGGGCAGCGGCCAACGCTATGTTTCTCGCCTTGCGAATCTGGGACCTCCACCTCGAGGGCTGTCAGTCCCTCAAGGACAAGCGCTCGGTTCTCAAGCCGCTGGCGGGCGGGCTCCGGCGCGAGCTCAACGTGTCGGTGGCGGAGACCGGCCACCAGGATCTGTGGCAGCGCGCGGAGATCGCCTGCGCGGCGGTGGGCAGCGCCCGCGCCGTGGTGGAGGAGACGCTGCGCGCAGCCGACCGGATGGTGGAAGACGCCGACGGCGTTCGCATCCTGGATACGGTAACGGAGTACCGATGAGATCCCGTGCGTCCTCGAGGCGGCCGGAGCAGGTGTCCGAGACGGTGCGCCAGGCGGTGACCGACGCGCTGATGCGGGGCGAGGTGCGCGATCCCCGGGTGGGGCTGATCACGGTCACCGCCGTCCACGTGACCAACGATCTGTCGCACGCGCGGGTGCTGGTGGCGCCCGCAGGGGACGAGCCCGCCAGGGAGCGGGCGCTCGAGGGGCTCCGGAGCGCGGCGGGCTTCCTCCGCGGCAAGGTGGCCCGGGCCCTCAGCACTCGGACGGTGCCCGAGCTCCACTTCGAGCTCGATCGCGGGGTAGAGCACGCCGCGCGGATCGATGCACTGCTGGCGGAGCTCAAGCGGGAGCCGCAGGACTGACCGGAGCGCTGCTGGTGGACAAGCCGTCGGGGCCGACGTCCCACGACGTCGTGGCGCGGGTGCGGCGCGTCTTCGGCCTCCGGTCGGTCGGGCACACTGGCACGCTGGATCCCTTCGCCACCGGGCTCCTGGTCCTGCTGCTCGGCCGCGCGACCCGGCTGGCCCGGTTCGTCGAGGCCGCGCCCAAGACCTATCGCGCGGTCGCGCGGCTCGGCGTCCGCACCGAGACCGACGACCGGACCGGTGCCCCGCTGGGCGAGCCCGCGGACCCGGGCGCACTCTCCGAGGCCCGGGTGCGGGACGCGGTCGCCGGCCTCGCGGGAGCGCGGCGCCAGCGCCCGCCCGCCTACTCGGCGAAGCACGTGGGCGGAGTGCGGAGCTACCGGCTGGCGCGGCGCGGGCGCGCCGTGGAGCTCGCGGAGGTGCCGGTGACGGTGCATCGGATCGAGCTGCTCGAATGGCGCCCGCCCGACGTCACCTTCCGCGCGACGGTGAGCGCGGGTACCTACCTCCGGGCGCTGGCGCGCGACCTCGGCGACGCGCTGGGCGTGGGCGGGCATCTGGTCGAGCTGCGGCGGGAGACCATCGGGCGGCTCTCGGTCGAGGACGCAGTGCCGCTCGACCGGGTGATGCCGGACACGCCGCTGGTCCCGCTCCGGACCGTGCTCGGCGACCTTGCGGCGGTGGCGCTCGACCAGGCCGAGCAGGCTGCGGTGCGGCACGGCCGGCCGGTGGCGGACCGATGGGCGGCGTCGCGAACGGAGAACCAGCCGGTGGCGCTCCTGGGGGAGGCCGACGTGGTCGCGGTGGCGCGGGCCGAGCCAGGCCTGCTCCGGCCGATGGTCGTCCTGGAGGGCGCGTGATCACCCCGCTCCCGCATGCCCCGGAAGGCACCGTGGTCACCGTCGGCTCCTTCGACGGCGTCCACATCGGGCACCAGGCCGTGCTGGCGGAGGTGGCGCGCCGGGCCCGGGCCGCGCGGCGGACGAGCATGCTGGTGACGTTCGAGCCGCATCCG